>CAZIJE010000109.1:0-11815 GCA_964539435.1 uncultured Desulfovibrio sp. | reverse complement strand
CCTGCCGCGACCTGCTGGCCCGGGCCGAGGTCCCGGCAAACGCCACGCCCCGTCCCGCCGGCCGCAGCCTCCTCTGGCCCACCCGCCGGCCGGACACGCTCCTTGTGGTCAAACGCCTGCGCCGGGGCGAGGACCCGGCCGGGCTGGCCCGGGAGGCGGCCTGGATGGACCACTGCGCCACGCTTGCCTTTCCCGAGCCCTGCCACGTGCCCACCCCCTGCCGGACCGGCCGGGCCGGCCTCTGGGCCGTGGCCGACGCCCCCTGCCCCGGGCCGGACCTCGATCCGCAGGGCCGGTGCCTGGCCTATTGGGCCCGGAACGACTATTTCGCCTACCCCAACGGCTCCGGTCCCGAGGCCCTGGACGACGCGTCCCTGGTCGAGGTCCTCGGCCGGGCCGCCTTCCTGCTCGGCTGGCTGGCCGGCCGGGGCATCGTCCACGAGGCCGCCATTCCGCTCTTTCACAACCGGGTCCAGCGCGGCCGGCGCGACGACGGCGGGGTCTACGACTGGCGGCTGCCCGGCCGCCTCGACCGGTGGCTCCATTCGGCCCTGCACCCCAATTTCGGTCTCTCGGGGCTGCGCGACTTCGAGCACTTCGCGGCCGTGAGCGGCAGCGCCTCCGGTCTTTACCGCCGCATGGGCGACCACCTGATCAGCCTGGTCCTGGTGGCCGGCAGCGCCTTTCGCATGCGCGACCCGTCCCTGGTCGGCCTCGGACCGGACGGCGCGCCCGTCGACGCCCGCCACTTATTCGACGTCTCCCTCCTCGCCCGCCTCGTCGGCCAGGCCTTTGTCCGCTACCACCAGGGCTTTGCCGGCGAGAGGCCGGCCGCCCTTCCGTTCGACGCCGAGGACCTGGCCCGGCGCATGGTCGAGGAGATGGGCGTGGACCGCCACATGGCGGAACTCTTGCGCGTGGACGACCAGCAGGCCATGACCGACGCCGCTTTCCACGACTTCCTGACCGCCCGCGGCATGGCCCCGGCCCGCGCCGCCGGCCTGCGCCGTGGCGAGGCCGACGTGGAACTGGCCACCGGCCCGCACCTCGGCGCCTTCAACAACCGCACCAGCCTCCCGGAACTCAACGAAGCCGTCGCCGCCGCCGTGGCCGCCTGTTTGGCCAGCCGGCATGGGGAGAGAGGATAGAGGATAAAAGACGCCTCCGGCGGCCGGGGGGGATCATCCCCCCGGACCCCCTGGAAGGGGGGATGGGGATGTTGCCTGGAGCGCGGCGCGGCAGAGAAAAGGCGCTTGACAAAGTCACCGATTGGTGACTATTGGCCGGGCATGGAAGCAAGGGGCAAGGCCGCCGGCCGGACGCGGTCCAGGGACCGCGAGGCCACCAAGAAACTGCTGATCGACGCCGTGGGCCGGGTCCTGGCCCGGCAGGGGTTTCGGGCCGTTGGCGTCAATACCGTGGCCCGGGAAGCCGGCGTGGATAAGGTCCTCATCTACCGCTATTTCGACGGCCTGCCCGGGCTGGTGGCCGCCTTTTCCCGGGAGGGCGACTTCTGGCCCAGCCTGGCCGAACTGATCGGCGGCGACGAGAAGGCCTTCGTGGCCCTGCCCCTGGCCGAGCGGATGGTCGTGGTGACCCGCAACTTCATGCGCGGCATCCGGGCCAGACCGTTGACCCAGGAGATCCTGGCCTGGCGGTTTCTGGAGCAAAACGAGCTGACCGACGCCCTGGACACGACCCGGGCCGTGATCGGGAACAGGCTGTTGGAGTTCGTCCAGGCCGACGGCGACGCCCTGGGCGTGGACATCCAGGCCTTCAACGCCGTGCTCGGCGCGGTCATCAACCACTTGGCCGTGCGCGCCAGGCAGGAGCGGACCTTTGTCGGTCTCGCCCTGGACGACGCCGCCACCTGGGAACGCCTGGAGGCCATGTTGGCGAAAGTCATCTGGTGTGTGCTGGACGGGGCGTAGCACCCCCCTTTTTTTTGACCCACATGTCACCGATTGGTGACTAAGAAGCGGAGAGACCGCGAGGAGGCGTGCATGGACGAGGCGAAACTGGGTGGAAACGGTTCGAGGCAAGGGCCCATGGCCGCGCTTTGGCCCTGGTTGTTCGGATGCGCCCTCCTGGCCGCGGTCCTGCTCCTGGCGTGCCTGGGCGAGGCCCGGGCGGCCGAGGAGTTCGGGACGGCCGTGGAGGAGGACCTCGCCGCCATGGGCGGGACCGCGAGGGAGAAGCGGACCAAGGATGGGGCGGCTGCCAAGGGGGTCAGGGTGGAGGGCGGGGCGAGCTACGTGGCCCCGGCCGAGGTTTCGGGCGCGAAAATGGCCGCCTGGCGGGAGGAGGCCAAGGTCTCCTATGAGACGGGCCCTGTGGCGGCGGATATGGGCTTTACGGCTACAGCCTACGATTTTTCCCGGTCCGGCCGTCTGCCGTTTGGCGGGGGCGCGCCGTTTGACGCGCTGCACCGCATGAGCGCGGGCGTGACGGTCAAGGGCGGGCTTTGGCAAGGAGGAAGCGGCTTTCTCGGGCTGCGGGGAAACCTGGGCTATGCGCGCGATCCCGGCGACGGGCTGGTGGGCGGGGCCGCCCTGGCCGGCCTGATCGTCCCCCTGGGCAGCCAGTGGCTGATCACCGCCGGCGGCGGCGTCTCCCATGACCGGATCGAGACCCGGTTCGTGCCGGTGGTCGGCCTGCGCTATGCCTGCGCCGCTGTTCCGGAACTGACCGTCGATCTCGGCTTTCCCCGCACCGAGGTGGCCTGGCGCGGCGGGAGCTGGTGGGGCCTTCGCCTGACCGGCAGCGTCGACGGCGGCGCGTATAAGCTGGCGGACGACAGTCCGGCCGCGCCGGACGGTTTCGTCTCTCTGTTTTCCGCCCGGCTCGGGGCCTGGGTCGACGTGCGGCCGGCCCCCGGCCTCTCCGTCAGCCTCGGGGCGCTCTACGCCTTGCCCGGGACCATGACGTTTTACCGGGAGAGCGGCTCCCGCATCAAGACCTTCGACGTGGGCGGCGCGCCCGGCGGCGCGGCCCGGCTGCGCTATGAATTCTAGGCGTTCTCCCTCCCCCTATTGGCGTGGCCGCCACTGTCCGATAGGAGAGTGGCGGCGACAACGGCAGGGGAGGGGGCAATGGCGCGAAAACGCGGGACATGGATCGAAACCCTGGACCGGCTCGGGCTCCTCAAATACGTCCTGGCCACCCTGTTTGCCGGCTCGGCCCTGGCCCTGACCATGGCCGCCTACCTCTACGAAGAGGAAAGCCGCCGGCCGCCCCGGCCGGTGGTCCTGCCGCCGCTGTCCGTCGCCCAAGCGCCGCCGGCTCCGGCCGGGCACGTCCTTCGGGCTCCGGCCTCCCGGGCCGTGCGCTTTGCCGCCGCGCCCGAACCGGGAACCGGCTTCTCCTTTTACGACATCGCGGCCCAGGAGACGCCGACCTCCCTGGCCGACAAGCTCGTCCGCAAGCGGTTCCGGGTGGGGCGCGGCCTGGGCGAGACCTGCAATTTCGCCTACCCCCTGACCGCGCCGGCCGGCGAACGGGAGCCGGTGGCCGCCTTCATCCGGGAACGCAGCCGGGAGTGTTGCGACCTGGCCGGCGACCTGCCGGGCCAGCTCGTCACCTACGCCTTTGCCCGCACCGACGCCCCCTCGGCCGCCAAGGCCGGCCCCATCGCGGGCGCGGCCGTCTTTTCCGAAGTCGGGGCCGGGCTGCTGACCCTCCACCTCCGCTTCTCCGAAAACGTGGACGGCTACCAGTCCGTCATGACCCGGCACCTGACCGAACGGTTCGGCCCGCCCTCGGCCATGGGCCCCTCCGGCCAGGCCTGGGCCCGGCAGGGAGGCCTGGTCACCATGGTCCGAAACGGCCGCACCCTGTCCGTCACCGCCTACTACGCCGCCAACATCGAACGCCACGCCGCCATGGCCGTGAAACTGGCCGCCCGGCCTCCGGCCGCGCCCGGTTCCGACCGCCCGGCCGCGCCCGCCGCCGGCAGCCTGGCCGTGGCCGTGGCGCGATAGTTGGGAGATGCCTCCGGCGGCCGGGAGGGGGTCACCCCCTCCCGGACCCACCTGTCCTGGGCGGCTGTGCGTTCCGGCTGCAAAGCCAGCCGGAACGCACAGCCGCCCAAACAAGGGTTACGGCAAGGACTCTCACCCGTCTTCCCGGCCAGGGGGTCCGGGGGGGATGATCCCCCCCGGCCGCCGGAGGCGTCTTTCCATTCCCCGGCGTAAAAAAAGCCGGGGTCCTGGCGAGGACCCCGGCTGGCGTCGGTTGCGGTGCGACTGTCGTCTAGAACGTGTACTTGAGGCCGAACGAGACCTTCCAGGCGTCCTCGGCCTTGTTGGCCAGGCGGCGGCCCCAGACGTTCTTCTGGAACTCGCTCGGGATGGCCCAGCCGGTCTCCAGGATCAGGGCCAGGTTCTCGTAGAGCATGTACTTGCTGTCGAAGTTCAGGCCGATCACCCACTCCTTGTCCGTCAGGTCGCGGCCCATCTGGAAGATGGGATTGCTGCCGAGCACGAAGTTGGCGTAGCGGATGGCCTTGGCCGAGTTGTTGCCGTGGACGTAGGCGAAGGTCAGGCGGTGGGTCAGCTGGTCAAGGAAGCTCATGTTGTTGAGCGACGCGCCGAAGCCCCAGGCGCCGACGGGCGAGATGCCCATGTTGGAGCCTTTGACCAGTTCCTGGCCGCCGTCGAACAGGAAGCTGTTGCCCGCGTTCCAGTTCTGGGTGCCGCCGTTGTGCTCGCCGCCCCGGCCGGTGCCCGGGAAGAAGTTCGGCATCCGCTCGGAGCCGTTTCTCGTGGAGCTGTCCTCGCCCGTGGACCAGAAGCCGAAGGCCTGGGGCGTGACCATGGACAGGCCCGTGTACTCGGCGGCCGCATCGATGAACCAGCCGTTGCGGACGTTTTTCTTGTACTCGTTCATGCCGTGCTGGCCCCAGATCACGTCCGCGTAGAACTTGAAGGGGTCGAACATGGACAGTTCGAGGGTGGTGCCGGCCCACAGGGCGGTGATGAAGTTGTTTTTCCAGCCCACGGGAGCCATGGTGAAAAGGCCCGAGGAGATCAGGCCCTCGGCCCAGCCGGCCTCGGTCAGGTAGTGGCCGCCCTTGCCGCCGACGCCGAAAAGGGCCCACGGCGTGGCCTTGAAGCCTTCGACGGAGATGGGCAGGGCCAGGAGGTAGCCTTCCTCGTTGGCGTAGACCGAATCGGTGGTCGGGGCCCAGGTCCGGTCGCTGGAGATGGTGCGCACGTAGCCGAGCACCAGGGTCAGGTGGTCCTGGATCAGCGGCGCGGTGATGATCAGGCCAGAGACGTCTTCGTCGAACACGATGCTGCCGGCGAAAAACGAGCTCTGGGGAAGGGCCGCCGGCTGCAGGCCGGCCGTGATCTGGATGTCGCAGCCCGGCCACTTGAACTGCAGGTAGGCCTGGTACACGGCCACGGACACGGTCGGGTTGGCGGCCGTGAAGGTGCCGTGCCCCCAGGTGTCCTCGACCAGCACGCCCAGGCGGAACTTCACGGCCTCGTTGGCGATGAAGTCGGAACGCAGGCGGAACCGTTCCCAGATTTCGAACCGGTCTTCGGTCTTGGTGCCGGCGTGCTGGATGTTGCCGGCCTCGTTGGTCCACTTGGCGGTGTTCCAGCCGGTGAAATTGCGGTTGGCGAAAAAGTTTCCGTAGACGAGCGCGTCGCCCGTCATCCGCACCTCGGTGGCTGCCTGGGCGCGGACCGCGGCAGCCATCATGAGGACGGCCGCGAGAATGCAGACAAGACGTTTCATCATTCCCTCCTCCGTAGCGAGTGTTCCCCGAAACGCAACCAACGCCGCAAAGACGGAACGGGCCCGAACCGTTCTCCGGTCCGGGCCCCCGGGCGGCCGCGCCTAGAACGGCAGCGGCTTGCCCGACAGAAGCAGGAAAGCCGGGATGTAAAGCCCGACCGGGACCCAGATGATGAGCGACCAGGCCAGCAGCCGCCCCGACAGCTTGCCGTAGGCGTTGAGCCACACTTCAAGCGTCAGCACCGTGTAGCCGGCGCAGGCCAGGGTGAAGTAGTTGCTGCCCTTGACGTGGTAATACAGTAACATATAGATAAAAGAGACGATCGCAACCGTCAAGCTGACGTTGCCGACCGATTTCATGCTGTCGAGCCCGGCCAACAGGGCGTAGGCGACCGTGCAGTAGAGCAGGCCGTGGGCGAAAAGCAGTCCGGCCGTGAAGGCGTCGTTCTGGATGGCGTTGATGAAGGCGCCGAGAACGACGCAGATGCCGACAAAGGCGCAGATGGCTCCCGTGCCTTTCGCCTCGCCGTAGCCGAGGAAGAGCAGGGCCACGGGCAGCCACATCAAGGAAATGGCGATCAATATAGCCAGCGTCATCACATCCCCCCACCGGTTCTGGTTGAATCGATCGGAATCCTCCTGACAAGCAGTCGCGCGTTTACGCCTGACAGGCCCTTGTGGCCTGCCGCAAGACCACAAGGGCGGGTTTCCCCCAATCCGAAAAACCGGCAACCGACACGGGAGCCGCCCACGTGCCGCTGTCGGTTCATTCGGAACAGATCCGCTGCCACGGAGCCCTGGGGTATCGCCCGGCCTTCGCAAATACCGAACCGTTACAGATGCTTCATGATTTGAGGTGGATAAAAACGGGACAGCCGAAAAGGAGCCAGGGGGTGGGACTTTGCCACACACTTTTGGCGGCCACGGACAGGCCGCCGAGGCCGCCGGGGAGGAAAAGAAACAGGATTTCAATTTGTTGGGCAGCAGGGAACATTTGTCCTGATCGTCCGGGAGAGTGAGTCAAAAATTCCTCGAAAAATCAGTGTGTCGATATTACCCAGGCAAAAAAACACCACCCCGGCGGCGGCAAAAGGCTCTTCGGTTGCCTCCCGGGCCAAGGCGGGCTAAGAGGGGCAGACCGCGACAGAGGGCAGATTCCAGGCGAGACGTACGTCGGGCTCGCGCGGGCCAAGGAGCGCGACCCGGAAAGCGATAGGGAGACAGTATGTGCGGCATCATCGGGTATTGCGGACACCGGCCGGCCGTTCCGGTCATCATCGAAGGCCTGCGGCGCCTGGAGTACCGGGGGTATGACTCCGCCGGCGTGGCCTTTCTCCAGGGCAAGGACCTGGTCACGGTCAAGGCCGAGGGCAAGCTGGCCAATCTCGAAACCAAGCTGGCCGCCCAGAACGTCTATCTGGCCACCTCGGGCGTGGGCCACACCCGCTGGGCCACCCACGGCCTGCCCACCGAGAAAAACGCCCACCCCCACCTGGACGCCACCCGCTCCATCGCCCTGGTCCACAACGGCATCATCGAGAACTACCAGGACCTGAAAAAGGAACTGACCGCCGGCGGCGTGCGCTGCGTCTCCGAGACCGACACCGAGATCCTGGCCCAGCTCGTGGGCTGCTACCTCAAGGAAAAGGGCACGCTCGCCGAGGCCATTGCCAAGGCCCTGTCCCGGGTCGAGGGGTCCTACGCCATCGTGGTGGTCTCCCGCGACAACCCGGGCATGCTCTACGCCGCGCGCAAGCACTCGCCCCTGGTCATGGGCGTGGGCGTGGGCGAGAACTTCCTGGCCTCGGACATCCCGGCCTTTCTGCCCTATACCCGCGAGGTGGTCTTTCTGGACGACGGCGAAATGGCCCGCATCGACGCCGGCTCGTGGCAGGTCATGGACGCGGCAACGCTCGAACCCGTGGCCAAGGAGGTCAAGCACATCTCCTGGGACGTCTCGGCCGCCCAGAAGGGCGGGTACAAGCACTTCATGCTGAAGGAGATCTTCGAGCAGCCCCGGGTCGTGGCCGACTGCCTGGCCGGCCGGGTGGACAAGGAGACGGACCGGGTCCTGCTGCCCGAACTCGACGTCCTGCCCGTGCCGGAGCGGCTTTTCATCGTGGCCTGCGGCACCTCCTACCACGCCGGCCTGTGGGGCATGTACCTGATGGAGCAGTGGGCCGGCATCCCGACCCGGGTGGAGATCGCCTCGGAGTTGCGCTACCGCGAGCCCATCCTCGGCCCGGGCGACACGGTCCTGGCCATCAGCCAGTCCGGAGAGACGGCCGACACCCTGGCCGGCATCCACCTGGCCAAGGCCCGGGGCGCGCGGGTCATCGGGCTGTGCAACGTGGTCGGTTCGAGCGTGGCCCGGGAGGCCGACGTGGTGGTCCACACCCAGGCCGGACCGGAAATCTCCGTGGCCTCGACCAAGGCCATGTGCTCCCAGCTCGTCCTGCTGACCCTCATGGCCCTAGACTTCGGCCGGCGCAAGGGCGTGCTGCCCGAAGACGTGGCCAAAAACGCGGTCCCGGGACTGGAGCACCTGCCGGCGGTCCTGGACGCGGCCCTGCCCGGCATGCGCCAGCGGGCCCGGGAGCTGTGCCGGGTCTACGCCGAGGCCAGGAGCTTTCTCTACCTCGGCCGGGGCCTGTGCTACCCCCTGGCCCTGGAGGGGGCGCTCAAGCTCAAGGAGATCTCCTACATCCACGCCGAGGGCTACGCCGCCGGCGAGATGAAGCACGGCCCCATCGCGCTGATTGACCCCAAGTTTCCGACCTTTGCCCTGGCCCCCCTGGACGGCCTCTATCCCAAGGTCAAGTCCAACCTTCAGGAAGTCCAGGCCCGGGGCGGCAAGATCGTCGCCCTGACCCATGCCGGCGGGGACCTGGACGTGGACCATCCCTGGGAGATCCCGACCGCCTGGGGGCCGCTGTCCACGTTCCTGATGCTTCCGGCCCTGCAGCTTTTCGCCTATGAGATGGCCGACTACCTGGGCAAGGACGTGGACCAGCCGCGCAACCTGGCCAAAAGCGTGACCGTGGAATAGGGGGTGCGGGTGCGGCGGAGTCCCTTGGCGGCCTGGACCGTGGCGGCGCTGGCGGTGGTGTTGTTCGCCGCCTGGCTCCCCGTCCGCGCCACGGCGGCTGACGTGGCCGCCGGCTACCAGGCCGCGGTCCGAGAGTTCACGCGCCTGCGCGACGATCCCAAATCACAAGGCCGGCGCGACTTGTGGAAGGGGCTCGACGCCCGGCTGGCCGGCCTGGCCAAGGCGGCCGGCAAGGACCCGCTCGTCGCCAAGATCCTCTATTACCAGGCCTGGACCAACGCCGAGCTGGCCGCCCGGTCATACCTGGACGCGGACTACGAGGCCGCGGCCGCCCTCTACGGGCGGGTGGCCGAAGAGGCTCCCAAGGACGCCTGGGCCGACGACGCCCTCCTGCGCCGGGCGGTCATCCTCAAGGACCGCCTGCGCCGGCCGGCCGAGGCCCGGGCCGACCTGGAAGCCATCGGCCGCCTCTACCCCAGGGGCGACATGGCCGCCAGGGCCGCCGCCCTTCTGGCCGACTGCGGCCCGCCCGGCCAGTCCGACGCCTCCGGTCCGGCCGCGAAAAGCCCGGAGAGGGGCGGGAAGACCGGGCCGGAGAAGCCCGCCGGCCCGCCTCCGGCCACCCCGGCCCGGCCCGCCACCCTGGCCCGGGCGGCCGTGGCCCAAAGCTCCACCGGCGGCCGGGTCACCCTGACCTTTGACCGGGAAACCACCTACCGTTACCAGCTCCTGGACCAGAAGCGGGCCAGCGGCGAACCGGTCAAGCTCCTGTACATCGACTGCGACAACACCCGCACCGGCCAGGACGTGCCCTCGGAAAAGCGGTTCGACGCCGGCGCGGTCACGCGTCTTCGGGCCGGCTATTTCAACCCCGAGACCGTGCGCGTGGTCCTGGAGCTCGACGGGGTGCGCCAGTACGAACTCCACGCCGAGACGGGCCCCTTCCGGATCGTCCTGGACCTGACCGGCACGCCCGGCCAGGAAACGGCCAAGGGGCCGGAATTCCGGGCCCAGGCCGCCCGGCGCGGCGCGTCCGAGGCCGCAAAGTTTTCGGGCTGGATCGACAACCTCTTTCGGGACAAGGAGCCCGCCCCCCCGGCCGAGGCCGCCAAGGGCAAGACCGCTGCGGGCCGCCAGGCAGCGGCCGGGGACGCGTCGGCCGCCGATCCCCGCCTGCGCCTGGCCTCGGTGCCCGACGGCGGGAAGCGGGCCGGCAGCCTGATCGAGCAGCTCGGCCTGTCCGTGAAGACCGTCATGATCGACCCGGGCCACGGCGGCAAGGACCCCGGCGCCCAGGGCCTGGACGGCCTGACCGAAAAGGACGTGAACCTGCAGTTTGCGCTCGCCCTTGGCGAGGCCTTGCGCAAGGCCGGGTTCAAGGTGCTTTTCACCCGCACCACGGACGTGTTCGTGCCGCTCGAGGCCCGCACCGAAATGGCCAACACCAAGGGCGCGGACCTGTTCGTCTCCATCCACTGCAACGCCCACGGCGACGCCGAATCCTCGGGCCTGGAGACCTATTCCCTGAACCTGGCCAATTCCCAGGAGGCGGTGCGCGTGGCCGCCCGGGAAAACGCCGCCTCCCAGAAAAAGATCAGCGATCTTCAAGCCATCCTCACGGACCTCATGCTCTCGGCCAAGACGTCCGAGTCCAAGGACCTGGCCCGGCTCGTCCAGAAGCGGGCGCTCAAGGGCCTTGGCGGCCGGTACGCCACCCGGGACCGGGGACCCCACGAGGCCCCGTTTTTCGTGCTCATCGGCGCGAACATGCCGGCCGTGCTCGTGGAGCTCGGCTACGTCACCAACCCGGCCGAGGCCAAGCGCCTGGCCTCCGACGCCTACCGGCAGGCCCTGGCCCAGGGCATGGCCGACGGCATCACGGCCTACAAGAAACGCATCGAGCGCTACGCCAACCTCTAGCCCACCACACCGCCATGCCCGAAACACCCGCCAACGAACGCCTCATCGTGGCCCTGGACGTGCCGACCGCCGACGAGGCCCTGGCCTTGGCCGAGCGCCTCACGCCCCATGTCCGGTTCTTCAAGGTCGGGCTGCAGCTCTTTCTGGCCGCCGGCTTCGCCGTGTGCGACGCCCTGGCCAAGCGCGGGGCCAAGGTCATGCTCGACCTCAAGTTTCACGACATCCCCCAGACCGTGGCCCTGGCCACGTCCCAGCTGGCCGGCCACGACATCGCCCTGGCCACGGTCCACGGCTACCCGCAGGTGGTGGAGGCGGCGGCCAAGGCCAAGGGTTCGACCAGGATCCTGGCCGTGACCGTGCTGACCAGCCTCGGGCACGACGAACTGCAGCAGTCGGGATTCGCCGGCTCCCTGGCCGACCTGGTCCGGTTGCGGGCCGTGACCTCCCTGGCCGCCGGGGCCGACGGCATCGTCTGCTCGCCGCTGGAGACCGCGCTTTTGCGCAAGAACCTCGGGGCCAAGCCGCTCATCGTCACCCCGGGCATCCGCCCCCTGGACAGCACCCGCGACGACCAGACCCGCACGGCCACGCCGCTTGCCGCCGTGTCCGCCGGCGCCAACCACATCGTGGTCGGCCGTCCCATCACCAAGGCCCCGGACCCGGCCGCCGCCGCCCTGGCGATTTTGGAAGAGATCGCCTGAGCCGGGGGAGGGACCCCCTCCTTCCCGAAAAGCTTTTCAAGGGGGGACGGGAGCGTGAGCCGGGTGGCGTAGGGAGTCACCGGGCGGTCGGCCCGTCCTGGCCGATGGCGGCCAGGGCGGCATCCCACTCCTCGGCCGGGCACAGGTCCTTTTCGATGATCTCGAAGAACTCTCCCGGACCCAACGCCAGGCCGGGGTGGTCCGGGTGCTTGCGCTTGAGCCAGGTCGGCGCCTCCCGGGCCTCGTCCACGTTGTCGGCGGTGAAGTGCACAAGCGGCGTGCGCCCCTCGGAGCCGCACTTGTAGAGCAGATACGATTTGGTCATGGCCACCTCCGCTGTGGGAGAGATGCGATGATGCCTCCGGCGGGGGGGGGGGGGGGGGGGGGGGGGGGGGGGCGC
>CAZIJE010000108.1:306-11903 GCA_964539435.1 uncultured Desulfovibrio sp. | reverse complement strand
TGGCCCTGCCGGCCACGGACTGCGGCGCGCCCGGTCTCAAGCGGCTTCTCGGCCTGGTCCTGTCCGGCGTCCTGGGCGGCGCGGTGGCCGTCGAAGCCACCAGCGAAACCGGTTCGGTCCTGGACGGCGCGGCCGGTCCGGTGGGCGCGGCCGGCCTGCCCGGCAGGTCCCTGGCCCGGCTCGGCCGGGGGCACGGCGACACCTGGCGCGTCGTCCTGTCGGCTGCGGACGGCGCGGCCGTGGACTGCGGCGGCATCACGCTCCTGGCCCTGCCCCTTGGCCGGAGGCCGGCGTGAACCAGGACTTCCGTCCCACGCCCCGGCTGCGGTTCGCCGGCGACGTCGCAGCCTTGGCCGGCCTTCGCGCCACGGCCATGCGGGAGCTTGCGGCCATGGACCGGGAAAACGTCTTCGACCTGCCGGTCTACGGCCGCAGCCTGGTCCTGCCGGGCGGGGAGACCGTGGTCTGCCGGCGGGCGGGAGCCCTGGACACCGTGGAGATCCGGGCCCCGGGGCCTCGGGAAGGGCGGCCGGCCGACCGGGTCGGACAACCGGAGCTCCCGGAGCGGGAAGGCCGTTTCTACGCCATCCCCGGCTGCCTGGCCCGCTACGACGGGTTATCGAGCCTTGGCAACGCCATCCCCGACGGCCCGCTTGCCGGCTGGACCGTCGGCTGCGGCAAGGACGTGGCCGTGGTTGCCGCCTCCCGGGCCGGCCTGGCCGAGCCCCTGGGCCTGGAAGCGGCCGGCATCGTCCGGGAGCGCGGGGT
The DNA here is from genome assembly GCA_964539435.1 of uncultured Desulfovibrio sp. GTDB lineage: Bacteria > Desulfobacterota > Desulfovibrionia > Desulfovibrionales > Desulfovibrionaceae > Solidesulfovibrio. Next base: position 11,135 of record CAZIJE010000108.1, on the reverse strand, counting down.
CTTCCTCCTGCCGGGCGGGCCGTCCTCGGGGCTCCTGTTCGGCCGGGACCACATCCCGGACAGCGCGCCCTTTTCCGTTTCCTGCCTCGTCCGGCTCCGGGAGCGGCTGGAATACGACTACACCTTTGACGCCAAAAGCGTGCTCAATCCGTTCCGGGCCTATTTGCTGCAAAGCGCGGACGGCCGGGACTTCACCTGGGACTGTCCGGGCAGCATCGCCCCGGTCCTGGGGTTCTGCTCGCCCCACCTCCACCCCGGCTGGACCGAGACCGTCACCTATCCCTGGTCGCCGTGGAATTCGGACTTTCCGGCCAACACCCAGCGCCTGACCGGGGCGCGGCGGGCGGACACGGCCTGCCCGGACGCGCCGCTTCTGGCCGGTGATGGCTACCGGGACGCGGCCGGCAACGCCTATCCCCACCCCCACGGCTTCGTCCTCGGCCTCCAGGCGGCTGGCCTGTTTCTCTACAACGGCGATCGGCTGCTCGGGGCGCGCCTGTCCCACTTCGAAACGCAGGTCGGCTACGCCCCGGCCCTGTCCGACCCCCTGGGAATCGGGGTCTGGCACCACGCGGTCATGACCCACGAGGCGGACGGCGCGGTGCGGCTGTACCTGGCCCGGGAGGACCGGACCGAGGCCCGGGCCTTTGCCGGCGTCCAGCCCCTTTGCGCCATGGACGCGGCCTGCGCCTACCAGGCCTCGGGGGTCAACGCCTGGACCCTGGAGGTCGGTTCCGACCGCCAGGCCATTGGGGCCTATCGCATGAATCCGGTCATGGACCTGGCCCTGCCGCGCTTTTTCCACTACGCCCTGTCCCCCGGCCAGGCCTATCTGTTGCAGCTCGAAGCCCTGGCCGGGCTGTTCGTGGCCGACGACCACGAGGTCGCCCAGGCGACCGGGGCCGGCCTGACCCCGGTCAGCATCGAAAAGGAGGCGTCATGAGCGATTCCACCGGCGCGGCCGGCATTGTCCGCAACAAGTTCGAGACGGCCCAGAACTACGCCGGCGACGCCTGGACCGCGGCCATCGCCTTTCTGGAGCGCCTGGGCGGCGTGGCCCGGCTGACCTATCCGGCCGTGGACCTGCCGGGCCTGCCCCAGCCGCCGGAATACGGGGCCGTGCCCGACGTTCCGGCCCAGGCGCCCGTGGACCTTGCCGCCGTGGCCGCGCCGGCCGCGCCGGACCTTGCCGCCCTGGCCCTCGACGGCATCGAAATCCCTCCATTCACGGTCACGCCTCCGGACATCGTCCTGCCGGCCGAGCCCGATTCTGCCTGGCCCGAGCCCCCGGGCCAGGTCCCGAACCTCCCGGAGGTGGACGCGCCGCCCGACCCGGCCCTGATCCTGCCCGAGCCGCCGGTCTTCGAGGCCGTGGCCGTGCCCGAGCTTCCCGGACCCGTCACCCCGACCTTCGAGGGCGAGCGGCCGCCCATGCCCGACCTGGTCGCCCCGGGCAACCTGTTCGTCCTGCCGCCGCGGGAGGCGTACGGCTCGGCCCTGCGCGAGGCCCTGGCGGACCGGCTGGCCCGGGAGGTGGCCCGGGGCGGGGCCGGACACGGGCCGGAGCTGGAAGAGGCGCTGTGGGAACGGGCCAGGCGGCGGGCCGGAGACGAGCTGGCCGCGCGGTTGAAAGAATTGTCCGACGGTTTCGCCGCCCGGGGGGCCCATGCCCTGTCGGGCCCCATGGCCGACCTCCTGCGCCAGGCCTATGCCGACCACGCGGACAAGGCCGCGGCGGCCAACCTGGACATCCTGGCCAGGCAGGCCGACCTGGCGGCGCAAAACGGCCGCGCGGCCGTGGACCAGGCCCTGGCCCTGGAGGCCCAGAACATCGAGCTTTTCAACCAGGCCGCTGCCCGGGCCTTTGACGGGGCCAAGGCCCTGGCCCAGTACGGCTACGAGGCCCTGCACGCCGAAGTGGCCGTGCACAACGCCCAGCTGGCCCGGTACCAGGCCGACGCAGCCGTGTTCGAGGCCAGAATCCGGGCGGCCCTGTCCGATCTCGAGGCCTGGAAGGTCCGTATCGAGGGGGCGCGATTGGTCGGCGAGGGGCAAAAGCGCGCGGCCGATCTGTACCTGGCCGAACTGTCCGGGGTCACGGCCCTGGTCGGGCTCTACAAGGCCCGGGTGGAGGGCGCGGCCGCCAAGTCGGCCCTTTCCCGCGACCGCCTGAGCGCCTACGAGGCCCAGGTCCAGGCCTACGTGGCCGCGGTCAACGCCAATACCGCCCGCTACAACGCCCAGGCCGCGGCCGTGGCCGGCCAGGAGGCCAAGGCCCGGGTCTACGCCGAGCAGGTCCGGGCCTTTGCCGAGCGGGTGGGCGCGGCCAGGACCGAGGCCGAGACCCGGCTGGCCGTGTCCGCCGAGGCGAACAAGGTCAAAATCGAGGCCCACAAGGCCGACGTGGCCCGGTTCGAGGCCGAACTGCGCCAGGCCCAGGCCCGGGCCGAGGTCCTGCAAAAGGACAAGGAGCTGGCCCTTCGCGGCTACGAAGCCGGAATCGCGGCCCGCCAGGCCACGGCGGATCTCAAGTCCAAGGACCACGCCGCCCGGGTCGACGCCTACCTCAAGGCGGCCGAGGTCTCCATCAAGGAGGCGGACATGCTCCTGCAAAACTCCCTGGGCGAGCTGCGCCTGGAGGCCGAGAAGATCCGGTCCGGAGCCCAGGTGTCGGCCCAGATGGCGGCCAGCGCCCTGAGCTCGGTCAATGCCTCGGCCCAGATCGGCTACAGCGAGTCCCTGGGCCAGCGGACCAGCACCGCCACCACGGAGTCGGTCCAGCGGTCGGTCAGCGAAACCACCTCCAAGTCGACCGGGTTCCGGGAAAGTTATAACCACAACTACAACTACAAGGTCTAACGCCGCTTGTTCCACCAGTGCCCGCGCCTTGAGCAATCGGGGGTTTTGCCCTATTGACGGGAAACCGGACCGCATCTTTCTGGAAGTTCGCGCGGCCGGGGGATTCCCATGGACAAACCGCGCATCTTGTTCGTGGACGACGACCAGGAAGTCCTGGCCGCCTATGCCCGCGCCTTTCGCAAGCGGTACGCTGTGGAGGTGGCGGCCGGCCCGCAGGTCGGCCTGGACATGCTGGCGGTCGGCCCGCCCGTGGCCGTGGTGGTCTCGGACCTGCGCATGCCGGGCATGGACGGGGTGGAGTTCCTGGGCCGGGTCCGGGAGATCCGGCCCGAGGCCGTGCGCCTCATCCTGACCGGCTTCGCGGACATCGGCGTGGCCATGGCCGCGGTCAACAAGAGCAAGGTCTTCAGCTTCCTGACCAAGCCCTGCCCCGAGGAGGACCTGGAGGAGGCGTTGGGCGCGGCCCTGCGCCAGTACCAGCTCATGGCCGCCGAAAAGGAGCTGTTGCGCGGCACGGTGCGCGGCACCATCAAGCTCCTGACCAACCTGCTCGAAATGGTCAATCCCGAGGCCTTTGGCAAGTCGTCACGGGTCAAGCGCCTGGCCGTGGACCTCGGGGCCTACCTCGGCGTCCCGGACGCCTGGCGGCTGGAGCTGGCCGCCATGCTGTCCCAGATCGGGTGCGCCGCCCTGCCGGCCGAGAGCCTGCGCCGGGCCTATCGGGGCGAGGCCCTTGCCGGGGACAAGGCCTACGAGTTCGCCATGCACCCGAAGATCGCGGCCGATCTCGTCTCGAACATCCCGCGCCTGCGCGAAGTGGCCGAGGTCATCGCCTATCAGGAAAAACGCTACGACGGGGGCGGCCTGCCCCCGGACACGGTCAGCGGCGAACGGATTCCGCTCGGGGCGCGCATCCTCAAGGTAGCCCTCGATTTCGACACCCTGGAGGCCATGTACCGCCACAAGCGGCAGTCGGACAACCCGGTGGCCGAGGCCCTGGAACGGATGCGCGACCGGGAGGGCTGGTACGACCCGGACGTCCTGGGGGCGCTGGAATCCCTGGCCACCCTGCCGGACGGGTACGAGCCGCGTCTGGCGGCCCTGGACGAGCTGGCCCCGGGCATGCTCCTCGACCAGGACGTGCTCGATCTCAAGGGGGAGCTGGCGCTGAGCCGGGGCCTGGAGCTCAATACGGTTTCCATCCGCCGCCTCGGCGGCCTGGCCGGCCAGTCCGGCAGGAAACCGCGCTGGCGGGTCCTCGTGCCGTCGGCGGAAAAGCTGGCCTTTGCCAAAATTCTCGACGGGTAGGGTGGCTTCCCTTAAAAATACGCCACGCTTTTTTCAGGGAAACGGAATGAGCGCAGCACCGCAATCGCGATAATTCCAGACACGGCTTTCGAGGACGTGCCACGAGACGGTCACAGGCCACAGGACCCGCACGGGTTCCCGAACCGTCAAAAACCCCGCGTTCCTGGCCGGCGCGGCGAAACGGACCGGATAGCCGGCCACCAGACGTACCCATGGAAGCACCCTCCACGGCGCGGCAGGAGACGCGGGAAAACCCGGGCGAACCGTTTCGGGGCGTCTTTTCCACCCAGAGCCAGGCGGTCATCGGCTTCGGCTCCACCAAACGCAAGGTCAAGCAGAACATCTTCGTCTTTGCCGAGGAACAGGCCGACGGCTCGTTCCGGGTCCGCAACCTCAACAAGCACTTCATCCCCACCGGCAAGGCCAGGACCCTGACCAAGGAGGAGCTGCTCTCCGAGTACCTGCCCGAGCCCGACCTCTACATGAACAAGGTCGTGCCCATGATGCGCCAGGTCCGGGAGACCGTGGACGCGGCCGACGCGCACCGGGCCCAGACCGAGCTGATGTCCGCGGAGTTCGAGTACAAAAACGCCCTGCGCGTGGACGAGGAGCACATCCGGGCCACCTTCGGCCTGGGCCTGACCTACCTGGACCGGGGCGAAATCGACAACGCCAACCTGGTCTGCCGCCGCATCATCACCCTGGAGGCGGCCTTCAGCGAAGAGCACAAGCATCTTTTCAACGAATTCGGCATCAAGATGCGCAAGCACAAGATGTACGCCCAGGCCCTGCGCTACTATTTCAAGGCCTATCGCCTGACCCGGGGCGACGATCACCTGCTCTACAACATCTCCCGCACCTATTACGAAAAGGGCAGGCTCCGGCTGGCCCGGAAGTTCCTGGACATGGCCCTGGCCGTCAATCCGGGCTTCGAGGAGGCGGGCGGCCTGCTGCGGGCCATCGACAAGAAGGCGGAGCAGGAGGCGTTTTCCACCGGGTTTGGCGGGGGCAAGGGGTTTGACGCCTGAACCGGCGGCCCGGCAGACCGCCCGAAGAGGACAGCATGCAGTTTTTTGGCCGATTGCTGGCGGGAGACAGGGGCATCGCCGTGGGGCGGCCCGTCCGGCTTGAGGACCTGCCCCTATGAGCCGGCGTCGCGCCCGGACGGCGGCCGACGCCGGCGTGCCGTTTTTCCGGGCTCTTTTTGATTCTATCGACGTCGGCATGTGTTTTCTGGGGCCCGACCTCCGGGTGGTGGCCGCCAACGGGGCCATGCGCCGGCTGTACGCGGGCAAGGACTTCGACGCGCCACATCCCTGCCCCGAGGGCGTCGCCGGGAAGGGCGAGGCCTGCGGCAACTGTCCGGCCGAGGCGGCCATGGTGGCCGGACGGTCCGTGACCCTGGCCGCCCAGGTCGTCCTGCCGGACGGGACCGTGCGCCATGTGGAGACCATCTGCCACCCCCTGCGCGGTCCGGACGGCGCCTTCCTGGGCGTGGCCGAGATCGTCCGCGACGTGACCCGGCGGTTTCAGGCCGAGCGGGACATGGCCGTGGCCAGCCGGGACATCGAGATGCTGCTCGGCTCCATCCGCTCGATCCTGGTGACGCTTGACGGCCGGGACCGGATCAGGCGGTTCAACGCCACGGCCGAGGCCGTGCTGGGCCTGGCCGCCGCCGAGGTTGTGGGCCGGGACTTTTTCGGCCTTGGCCTCCGGTTCGAGGGCGCGTCCGTGCGCGAGGCCGTGGCCGAGAGCCGTCGAACGCTGTTGCCCGTGCGCGTGGACGAGGTCCGCTGCCAGGTTCCGGGCCTGGGGGAGCGCCTGCTCGGGCTGACGGTCAATCCCGTGCCCGATCCGGCCGGGGAGACCCCGGGCGTGCTCCTTTTGGGCCAGGACCTGTCCGACATCAAGGCCCGGGAACTCAAAGCCGTCCACGCCCGGCGCATGCAGGCCATCGGCGGCCTGGCCGCCGGCATCGCCCACGAGATCAACACCCCCATCCAGTACGTGGGCTACAACGCCGGGTTCCTGGACGAGGCCTTCGCCGACCTCCTGAAGCTGCAGGCCAAGTACGACGCCCTGGCCCGGGCGGCCGAGGCGGCCGGAGAGGGGCCCGGGGGGCGGCTGGCCGAGGCGGTCCGGGAGGTCCGGGCGGCCGAGGCGGCCATCGAGCTCGACTACGTGCGCGAGGAGATCCCGGCCGCCATTGCCAACACCCGCAAGGGCATCCGCCAGGTGACCGAGATCGTGGCGGCCATGCGCCAGATGTCGCATCCCGGAACCGGGGAGGCGCTGTATTTCGACTGCAACGCGGCCATGCGGGACATCGTCACCATCACCAGGAACGCCTGGAAGCATGTTGCCGAGGTGCAATTTGACCTCGCCCCGGACCTCCCTTTGGTGTATGGTCTGCCCCATGAAGTTTCCCAAGTCTTTCTCAACGTGGTTTTAAACGCCGCCCAGGCCGTGGAGGAGCGGGTCAGCCGGGAGCCGTGGACGCGTGGGCGCATCACCGTCGCCACGAGCCTGACGGAACAAGGGGTGGTGGCGTCCGTGTCGGACAATGGAACGGGCATCGATCCCGAGGTCCAGGGCCGCGTCTTCGATCCCTTTTTCACCACCAAGGAGGCGGGCAAGGGCACGGGCCAGGGGCTGGCCATCTGCCAGGCCATCATGGCCCGGCACGGCGGCGGCATCGATTTCACGACCCGTCCCGGCGAAGGGACCGTGTTTCGCATCCGGTTTCCCCTGGAGAGGTCCGGCGGCGGGCCCTCGCGCGGCGTCCCAGAAAACTAGAGGGTTTCGCGGCAATGGCCAGGGCGGTCGCCGCCGGCGGCCAGGGGGCTGCCGTCCGTTGGGATCCCTTCTGGTTTCGGGGCCTGGGCGTCACGCCTTGCAGTCCGCTGCCGCGCAACCGGAACCGCGACACGCTCGTCGCGTCGTGTTGGTAAAGAAAAAGAAGTCATCCCGGGCCGCTGTCCCCAGGCGTTGTCTCGTGAACGTCGGGGACGCGACACCAGGGCGGTTCGCGGAGCCGCTCCGCGAGGACGGACGGCCGGCTGGGTCGGCAAAGGCGTTGCACCCATGGGCGTAAAGCACAAAATTCTCGTCGTGGACGACGATCCCGAAACCGTGGCCGCGCTGCGGCGCAAGCTGCGCCGCAAATACCGCATCGACACCGCCGTGGGGCCGATCCGCGCCCTGGAGGCCGTGGTCGAGCAGGGACCCTACGCCGCCGTGGTGTCGGACCTGCGCATGCCGGGCCTGGACGGCATCGAGTTTTTCAGCCGGCTGCGCAAGGCCTGCCCGGACACCGTGCGCCTCATGCTGACCGGCCACGCCGACCTGCGCGCGGCCATGGACGCGGTCAACACCGGCCATGTCTTCCGGTTCCTGGCCAAGCCCTGCGACGAGGAGGAGCTCGAGGCGGCCCTGGCCGCCGCCGTGGCCCATTACCAGCAGGCCACGGCCGAACGGGATTTCCTCAAGGGGGCCCTTCGCGGCATCATCAAGGTCTTAAGCGACCTGCTGGCCCTGCTCAATCCCGAGGCCCTGGGCCGGGCCGCCCGGGTCAGGCGGCTGGTGGTCGACATGGCCCGCTACCTCGACGCCCCGGACGCCTGGCGCATCGAACTGGCCGTCACCCTCTCCCAGCTCGGGGCCATGGTCATGCCGGAATCCATGTTCGCCGCCCTGCGGGCCAAGGGGACCCTGGACGGGGACCAGGAGCGGCTTTTCGCCCGCCATCCCGCCATCGGCGCGGACCTGCTCGTCAACATCCCCAGGCTCGGCGAGGTGGCCGACATCATCCGGCTCCAGGAGACGCCCTATGCCGGGGACGGGACCGGCGGCCCGGCCGGCCAGGACATCCCCCTCGGAGCCCGCCTGCTCAAGGTGGCCCTGGACTACGACCGGCTCCTGACGTCGGGCTCGGACCGGGAAGAGGCGCTTGCCGCCATGGCCGGCCGCGAGGGCCTCTACGATCCCAGGGTCCTGGAGCTTCTGGGGACCATGGCCGGTGCCCGGGAAGGCTACAGCCGGGGCGTGGCCATGGTTTCGTCGTTGACCCCGGGCATGGTCCTGGAGGAAGATGTCCGCCTCGGGAACGGGGAAAAGGCGGCCGTGGCCGGACAGGTGGTGGATTTCGGGCTGCTCGAGCGGCTGCGGGAGGGCGATGTCGACCGCGCGACCCCGCTTCGGGTCCTGACGCCCGCGTCCGAAGACGTCTCCCCGGGCATGGCCGATCCGGAACTGCTGGCCCTGCTGCGCCGCGTCCGGAACAGTCCGCCGGAATCCTAGGAGAGCAAAAGGGCCTGCATGTCCAATATGATGCGGATCAAGGCCGACCAGGCCGCCAAGCGCTACGAACGGCTCGTGCTGGACTTTTTCGCGGACGGCGGCATGGCCCTGGTCGCCAGCGACGACGAAAGCTTTGTCCGGCTGATCAAATTCACCCTGGCCGGCCTGCGCGTGGACGTCAAAACCGCCTTGCGGGAGACCACCGACTACGACGAGGTGGTGGCCTTCGCCAACAAGGCCGTGGAACGCCTGAGCGTCCCCTTGCTGCTGTTTCTCGAGCGCCGCATCCACAAGGCCACCTGCCTCAAGACCGTCAAGGTCCTCAAGGGCTTCTACGGCGACCGGGTCCGACTGATCGTGGCCAGCACCGAGGTCTCGCGGGACGAGATCGTCCTGACCCACGAGATCGGGGCGGACAGCTTCATCACCAAGCCCATCTCGGCCAACGCGGTCATCGAAAAGATCGCCTTCGCCATCAAGCCCAACAACCAGCTCGGCGTGCTCCTGGACCGGGCGGCGGCGCTGATCGCGGCCGGCGATCTGGAACAGGCCGAGCGGGTGACGGCCAAGGCCTTCGAGATCAAGCCCGACAGCCTCAAGTGTCACCTGCTCATGGGCGACGTGGCCCTCAAGCGCGGCGACCACGCGGCCGCCGAAAAACACTACGTGGCCGCGGCCAAGGCCGAAAAGCTCTACATCGAACCGCTCAAAAAGCTCGTGGACCTGTGCCGGGAGTCCGGGGAGCTCGACAAGCGCCTGGCCTACCTGACCCGCCTGGACACCCTCTCGCCGCTGAATTTCGAGCGCAAGGTGGACATCGGCGAGGCCTATCTGGCCAAGGGCGACAACGAGAAGGCCAAGGTCTTTTTCGAGGAGGCGCGACGGGTGGTCACCCGGGTGGCCGCGGACATGGTCAGCGAGTCGCTCATGGAGATCGCCCGCAAGATCGGGGACAAGGACCAGGACATGGCCCTGCGCTTCGTGACCGAAGCCATCGAGGCCAAGGGCGACGCCCTGGGCGCGGCCGACCTGTGGATGTTCAACAACCGGGGCATTCTCCTGCGCCGCCAGGGGCTGTGGCAGGAGGCCGTGGAGAACTACCGCAAGGCCCTGTCCATCGCCCCGGACGACGCCGGGCTGCTCTACAACCTGGGCGTGGCCTATGCCGACGGCAAGCAGTACGACCGGGCGGTGGTCCATTTCGAAAAGGCCCTGGAGGTCGATCAGAACCTGGTCAGGCAGACCCCGTCGGTCGGCTACAACATCGCCACCGCCTACCACCGGTGCCGCGACCTGCCCCAGGCGCGCCGGTTCCTGCAGGCCGCCCTGGAACTCGACCCCGGCTACGAAGCCGCCAAGCGGATGCTCGAACACTTAAGCGAGTGAGCCCGGCCGTCCATGCGCCCCAACGCATTTCTCGGGCCCCTCGGCGCGGCCTGCCTGCTCCTTGCCGCCCTGGCCGTCCCTTCCGCCGCGTGGCCCGCCGGCCGTCCCGAAACCGTCGTCCTTGACGCCTGCGGCCCCCTGGCCGTGGAGCCGGGCCTGGCCGAACCGTGGCCCGCCGGCCGGGCCGCGCGGTCCGGCGCAACGGTTTCGCCCACGGACAAGGGCCTGGGCTGCCGCTTCACCGTGGCCGGCAAGCCGGCCGGCGCGCCGGTCCTGGTCGAGGCCCGCCTGACCCGGCCCACGCCCGGGGGCGGCCAGGCCGTCTCCCGGTGGTTCGTGCCGGCCAGGCGGGGCGAGCCGGCCGTGGCCGCCTACGCCTTTTCTCCGTCCGACCCGGCCGCGCCCGGCCTCTGGACCCTGGAACTCTTTGCCGGCGATGCGCGACTGGCCGGCCAGGCCTTCACGGTTCCCGGAGCCGTGGGGGCGTCCGCTTCCGTGTCCGCCGAGGCCCCGGCCCCGTCCGCCGCCATGCCCGCCGCACCCACGCCGGCCGGGCCGCCCGCGCCCGGCCCCGAAGCTCCGTCCCAGGCCGTTTCCGCCCCGCCTGCCGCGCCGGTGCCGGCCATGCCCCCGGAGAGCAGGGACTCCGGCCTTGGGCCGGCTCCGGAGGCTCCAACCGGCCGGGAGCCGGCCCAGGACGTGGGGCAGGCTTCCCCGGCCGCACCCACGGAGACGCCTGCTGCCGCGCCGGTCCCGGAGGCGGCCCTGCCGAGGGCGGGTTCGCCGTCCCCCGCTTCTCCCTCCGCCGTCCCGGCCGCGCCTGCGGATTCGATTCCCGCCGCCATGTTGCCCGCGTCCGTGGCGTCGCAAAGGCCCGCCGCCGACCCGGCTCCGACGCCGAAAAAAGCGGGAGCCCCGCCCGCGATCGGAAGAGCACACGTCTGAACTCCAGTCACCCGTGAAGATCTCGTATGCCG
>CAZIJE010000108.1:0-237 GCA_964539435.1 uncultured Desulfovibrio sp. | reverse complement strand
CTTCGGCGACGCCCGGGCCGCCGCCGGCGCGCGCGCCGACGTGCGCGCCATCGTCGGCGCGGCTCCGCTCGTCATGCAACTCGATGCCGCCCGGCTGGCCGGTTTGCGCTGCCACTAGGGCAGGGCAGGGTGGAGTCAGGAGGAGATGCATGCCTCCGGCGGCCGGGGGGCGTCACGCCCCCCGGACCCCCCGGGCGGGGGGAAGTGGCAAGCGGGTGGGGGAGTGGTCGTGGGCGG
>CAZIJE010000107.1:0-12347 GCA_964539435.1 uncultured Desulfovibrio sp. | reverse complement strand
CAGGGGATAGACGGCTGTCCGCTTGAGGTCCACGACGGTGGCTCCGAACCGGAGAAACTCCGCGGGCAGGTGGCCGAAAAAAAGCGTTGGCGGCCCGAAGCGCAGGGCCTCGCGGGCCAGGCCCCGGACAAGCAGGGGCGCCTCGGCCAGACGCTGGCCCAGACGCCGCGTCACGGTCGCCACCAGTTCCGGGTCCCCGGCCACGGGCCGCAGGTCGGCCAGGAGCGAAACGAGGAGCACGGCCGCCGCGTCGGGCCGGGCGGCGGCCGTGTCGATGTCCGCCCCCCAGGCGGCCACGGATTTGCGCCACCCGGGCGTGGCGGCCATGATGCCCTTGGGGCAGGCCGGCACCCCGGCCGCCTCCAGGACCCGGGCCAGGGCCTGGGCGAACCGTTCGTAGCCGCCGTCCGCATCGGCCATGTCCGGCGCGTCGTTGAGGATGAGGGCGTTGTCCTGGTCCGTGGCCAAAAACTGCTCCCGCCGGCCCTGGCTGCCGAGCACGGCCAGGGCGCAGCCCGGGGGCAGCCCGTCCGGTCCGTCCCGGGCCAGGGCGGCCGCCCGGACCAGGAGCCCGTCGTAGAGCCGGCTCGCCAGCCGCCCCACCGCCAGGGCGTCCCGGCCCTGTCCGGCCAGGCCGGCCACCAGCCGCCGGATGCCGTGCAGCACGCCGCCCAAGGTCGCGGCATCTCCGGCCTTCCACAAGGCTTCGGCCAACGCCGCCTCATCCCGCGTCACCAGATCCACTTCCATCGCCGTCACCTCACTTCCCCCATCCAGGGGGACCGGGGGGATGCTCCCCCCCGGTGGGATGGGTCCGGGAGGGGCGACGCCCCTCCCGGCTCTTACTCCGCGCCCACGCCGAGGTAGTTGCGGATCTGCTGGGCGGCGTAGAGGGACTGGGCCTTGGCGTCCGGGACCAGGACCGAGCCGAGCCAGCCGGCGGCGAAGGCGGCGGGCATGGAGATAAGCGCCGGGTTCTTCCACGGGAAGACGGGCGCGGCGTTGCCGAACACGTCCACCCACACGGTCGGGGACAGGAGGATGAGACCGGCGGCCGTGACCGTGCCGGTGACGATGCTGGCGGCCGCGCCAAAGGTGCTGGTGCCTTTCCAGAGGATGGAGAGGATAAGGGCCGGGAAGTTGGCGCTGGCCGCGATGGCGAAGGCGAGGCCCACCATGAAGGCCACGTTCTGCCCCTTGAAGGCCAGGCCCAGAAGCACGGCCACCACGCCGAGGCCCACTGTCGCCCGCTTGGCCACCTTCACTTCGTCTTCTTCCGAGGAACGGCCGGACCGGAACACGTTGACATAGAGGTCGTGGGACAGGGTCGTGGCCCCGGCCAGGGTCAGGCCGGCCACCACGGCCAGGATGGTGGCGAAGGCCACGGCCGCGATGAAGCCCAAAAAGACCGTGCCGCCCGTCACCTCGGCCAGGAGCAGGGCCGCCATGTTGCCGCCGGCGTCCACCTTGGCCACCACGTCGCGGCCCACGATGACCATGGCGGCGAAGCCGATGATGAACGTCAGGACGTAGAAGTAGCCGATGAGCCCGGTGGCGTAGAACACGGATTTGCGGGCGGTCTTGGCGTCGGGCACGGTGTAGAAGCGCATGAGGATGTGGGGCAGGCCGGCCGTGCCGAACATGAGCGCGATGCCAAGGGACAGGGCGTCGAGGGGGTTGGCCACCAGGCCGCCGGGGTTGAGCACCTTGTCGCCGTAGGTGACGGCGGCGGCGCTGAAAAGCGCGGACACGTCGAAGCCGAAGCGGGACAGGGCCATCACCACCATGGCCGTGGCCCCGGCCAGAAGGAGCACGGCCTTGATGATCTGCACCCAGGTGGTGGCCAGCATGCCGCCGAAGAGCACGTAGGCGATCATGACCGCGCCCACGGCGATGATGGCCGTCTCGTAGGGCAGGCCGAACATCATTTTGACCAGAGCCCCGGAGCCCACCATCTGGGCGATCAGGTAGAAGCAGACCGTGAGCAGCGATCCGATGGAGGCGGCGATGCGGATCGGCTTCTGGGACAGGCGGTAGGCCACCACGTCGGCGAAGGTGTACTTGCCGAGGTTGCGCAGGGGCTCGGCGATGAGGAACATGATGATGGGCCAGCCGACGAGAAAGCCGATGGAGTAGATGAGGCCGTCGTAGCCCTTGAGCGAAACCAGGCCGGCGATGCCCAAAAAGGAGGCGGCGCTCATGTAGTCCCCGGCCAGGGCCAGGCCGTTCTGCCAGCCCGTGACCGAGCGGCCGGCGGCGTAGAACTGGGAGGCGGAGCGGCTTTTCCTGGCCGCGAACCAGGTGATGGCCAGGGTGCCGAGGATGAAGAAAAAGAAAAACAGGATCGAGGTGGCGTTGGGCTGGCCGATGGTGGTGGTGAAGGTGTTCATCCCTGGTTCTCCCGCATGGCGTGTTTGAGGTTGGTCACGGCGGCGTCGTAGTCCGCGTTGGCCCAGCGGACGTAGACGCCGGTCAGGAGCCAGGACACGATGATGACGCCGAGGCCGACGGGAATGCCGACGGTCAGGTGTTCGCCGACGCGGTGGGCGAAGAGGTCGGCCCGGAAGGCCAGTATGCTGATGAAGCCGTAGTAGATGGCGAGCATGAGCGCGGTCAGGGAGAGCGAGACGGTCCAGCGCTTGCGCACGAGGGCGGAAAACTGCCTGGCCTGGGCATCGGCGGCCGTTGCGGTTTCCATGGTTCACTCCTTGTTGCCGGCGTGCAGCCGGGCCGGGGTTGGTCTGGAACGGCGATCCGGGAGCGGGTCGCCGCCCTTCCCGGCCGGGCGGGGACGCCGGCGCGGGATGAGGCGGTTTTAGGCGGCCCGCGCCAACGTTGCCCGCGAATTTCGGCGGACGGCGGGATCGGCTCCATGGAGGGCGCAAGCACGGGGAAAGGGAGGGCTTTGCCGTTTGCCGGCGGGAAAGGACCGTTTGCCGGGACGAGCGGCCGGGCAGGCGGCGGCGCGCGCCCTTCACGGTCGAACGGACGCCGCAGCCGGCGCCTCATTGCAGCGTCTCAGAAGAAAAAGGAGTGGAACAACGAGCAGAAGGCCAGGAGAGCGGCGGCCGGCGAACGGCTAGAGCGGCAGTTCGAGCTGCCTGGGGCGGCGTTTTTCCGCGATCAGGCGCTTGAGCTTTTTGGGCGAGACGCCGACGCGGTAGGCCCAGACCGGGCAGGTCTCGTTTTCGGTGCACAGGCGGACGGCGCTCCGGTCGCCCACGGTGCAACGCAGGCAGAACCGCCGGACCACCCGGACCACCCGGGAGCCGAAGCCCTCGGGAATCTCCTTCATGCGCAGGGGAAAAAACGGGCAGTCCCGGTCGACGCACCCGGCGACCAGGCCGCGCTGGCCGCCCATGCAGGCGAGCAGGCAGTAGCGCCGCACCGCCTCAAGGGGGGAAACGAGTCGTCGGGGTTCGGCCTGGCGCATGGGACCTCGCGGAAAAAAGCGGCGTGCCAAACGCCGCGCCGGGTGGTTTTTCTCATAGACCGGCGGCGGACCGGTGGCAACCGCCCGGGCAGGCGTTTTTTCGGGAAATGCGGGCCGGCCGTTTGCCGGCCCGATCCCCTACTCCCGCACCGTGGCGTCCTCGCCGGCCAGAAACGGGGTCACCCGGCACTGGAAGGAAAAGAAGTAGGGAAAATTGTCCTTGATGTGGTCCAGGTAGTGGAGCCACTGGAGCAGGAGCTTGGAATAGATGCGCCGCACGTCCACGCGCAGGTGGTCGATGTCTGTTTGCGGCAGGTTATCCAGGTCGCGGCGGTGGTCGAGCTCCTCCTTGAGGTGGAACACGGCCTGCAGCAGGGCGGTGAAGGACTCGTGCTCCAGGATGTTGGGGTTTTCCAGGAGCCGGACCAGGAATTCCGAGTTGTCGGCCAACAGTTTGCGCAGGGCCGGCAGGTCCAGGGAGGCCATGTCCACGTCGTAGGCGTAATCGCGCAGGATCGTGTCCGCCTTGCGGAAGTTCTCCTTGGTCCAGCGCATGGACACGTCGAGGTTCTCCTTGAGAAAGGCCACCCCGGCGTCGGCCCGGATGAGCCGGCGGACCAGGACCGAACCGACCTGGCTGAAAAAAAGCCCGATGATCATGTCGAGCTTTTCGCCGCGCACCCGCTTTTCCCGCCGGCCGAGAAACATCTCCACGGCCGCGGCCAGGATGCCGAAAAAGGTGCCCCCGCCGGAGAGGATCAGCGCCATGGCCATGATCTTGCCTAAGGGCGTGACCGGGTGGATGTCGCCGTAGCCGACCGTGGTGATGGTGACCACGGAAAAGTACAGGGCGTCCAGCGCGCCAAGACCCTCGACCCGCATGAAGCCGAGGGTGCCGGCCAGGGCCACGCCGAAAAAGACGGCGGCGAAAATGTAAAGGCGCGTGCGTTCCATGGGAGCGGCAATTCTCTCGGCGAGCTTCTTTTCGACACAGTGTCGCAGCCTGCGTCCCTAGCCTGTCTTGCGCCGGAACACAACGGCAGGCCACATGCCCGGCCCAGGCCGGCGACACGCCACCGCGCCGTCCGCAGGGAACCGTGGCCTCGCCCGCAGGGCCGGAGGCCGCTGCCGCAAGAAGACAACAGGGAAACGGACGCGCATCCCCAGGTCCCCCTGTTGTGCAAACCGGGCGCTCATGGCCGGGACGCCATGCCCTCAGGAATGTTTTGCGTCCAACGGCCTGGAAACGATGCTCCAACAGTGTCCGCCCCACCCGAAGGCGCGCACCTGCTTGTACGAATTGTCAAACGTGGTCTCCAAAAGACCATGGCTCTTGACAACAAGCGGACATGGCAGGATGTTTCCATCAAGATCAACACGATACCGCTCCGGCCGCCAAGCGTCCGGTGCATGCTCCGGTCGGACCCAAAGGAGCGCCCGCCGGTTCGCTGCGCCCCCCATTCGTCGCCGTACCTGGACGAAAACCACAAAGGAGTCCGGAATGAAGGCGTTTTCCTCGTGCAGCATCAGGACGAAATTCATCCTCCTTTCCCTGGTCTTCATCGTCTTTTTCCTCTTGATCGCCGCCTTCAACATCTCCCAAAACAACCGGCTGGTTTCCGAAACGGTGCTGCCGGCCTACGAGACGGCGGCCCTGCAGGCCTGCAAGGAGACGCTCAAAAACCTCGTGGACATCGAGGTGGAGATGCTGGCCCGGGAGATCAAGGGCGCGGGCTCCCGCCAAGAGACGCTCCAGCGGATCGTGGACCAGACCGATCCCATCCGTTTCTTCGACGACAAGTCCGGCTACTTCTTCGCCTACGACCTGACCGGCGTGCGCGTGAACGTGCCCATCAACAAGAGCGACAACGGCAAGAACCTGATCCACCTCAAGGACAAGAAGGGCGTGGCCTTCATCGAGGAGTTCATCAAGGCCGCCAAGGCCGGGGGCGGTTTCGTCACCTACTACTTCGAAAAGGAAGGCAAGGGGATCCAGCCCAAGCTCAGCTATGCCAAGCTCATCCCCGGGACGGACCTCTTCGTCGGCACGGGCGTGTACATCGACAACGTGGAAGAAAACGTCCAGGCCTTCCAGGCCGGCATCGCCAAGCAGGTCCGGGCCGGCCAGTGGACCGCCGGGGGCATCTTCCTGGCCATGCTGGCGGTCTTCGCCGCCATCCTGGCCCTCTTTGCCGCCTCCATCATCCGGCCCGTGCGGGCGCTTCGCGACGCGGCCGAGGTCATTGCCGGCGGCGATTTCCGCCACCGGGCCGCGGTCCTGTCCGGGGACGAGGTCGGGCAGACGGCCGCGCGGATCAACCTGGCCTTCGACAAGGTGGCGGACCGGGTCTTCTGGTACGAGGCGCTCCTGGACAGCATTCCCCTGGCCATTTCGGTCACCGATCCCGACCGGAGCATGACCTTTGCCAACAAGGCCCTCCTCGACCTGCGCGGTCTGCGGCGCGAGCAGTTGCTCGGCAGGCCGTGCCGGGAGCTCGGCGTCTCCCTGTGCGGCACGGACCAGTGCGGCGTCCTGGCCCTCGACCGGGGCCGGACCGAGGCCGACTGCCGCTTCTCGGGCCTGGACCGGGATTTCCACGTCAACGTTTCGCCCCTGCACGACCGGGGCGGCCTGCGGACGGGACAGGTCGAGGTCTTCAGCGACGTGACCGAAGCCAACCGGCTCAAGCGCCAGGCCGAGCAGGCCCTGCGCGACGGCAAGCTCGACGCCGCGAACATGCTGTCCGCCGTTGTGGATGCCGTAAACGCCTTGGCGGCGCGCCTGGCGGACAACGTCGACCAGGCCGGCCGGGGCACCGAACACCAGTCCCAGCGCGTCGGGGAGACGGCCACGGCCATGGAGGAGATGAACGCCACGGTGATGGAGGTGGCCAAAAACGCCAGCCATGCCGCGAGCACGGCCGATACGGCCCGCAATACCGCCACGGACGGCGCGGCAGTGGTCCTGCGGGCGGAACGGGAAATCGTGGGTCTGCACCAGAAGACCGCCTCCCTCAAGGAGGACATGGGCCGGCTCGGCCAGCAGGCCGAAAGCATCGGCCATGTGCTCGGCGTCATTTCCGACATCGCGGACCAGACCAATCTGCTGGCCTTGAACGCCGCCATCGAGGCGGCCCGGGCCGGCGAGGCCGGCCGGGGCTTCGCCGTGGTGGCCGACGAGGTCAGGAAGCTGGCCGAAAAGACCATGACCGCAACCAAGGAGGTCGGGGAGGCCATCACCGGCATCCAGCACGGCACCCGCCGCAACGTGGACAACGTGGACGCGGCCGTGGAGGCCATCGGCGCGGCCGCCGACCTGTCCCGGCGGTCGGGCGAATCCCTCGGCCACATCGTCTCCCTGGTGGAACAGGTCTCGGACCAGGTCCGGGGCATCGCCACGGCCTCGGAAGAACAGTCCGCGGCCAGCGAATCGATCAACGAGGCCGTGGCCGACGTCAACCGCATCTGCACGGAAACCTCCGAAACCATGCGGCAATCATCCCAGGCGCTGCGGGAGCTGGAAGAGCAGGTCCAGGCCCTTTGCCGGCTGATCGACGAACTGCGCGAGGGGGAGGAAGACGCCTCCGGCGGCCGGGGAGCATGATGCCCCCGGTCCCCCTCGCTTTTACAAAGCAATCGGTCGGTCCTGCGAGGCAGGACCGCCCGATTGCTTGGTAAGGACGGGAGGGTCCGGGAGGGGGTGACCTCCTCCGGGCCGCCGGAGGCATCTTCCCTTCTTTCACCCTTGAAACGGACTATGCCTCGGCGGCCAGGCGCTCCCAGGCCAGGACCCGGGCCCGCTCGGCCAGTTGCAGCATTTCGGGCTTGGAGATCTGGTCGTCGGCCCCCACGGCCTCGCCCTTGTGGCGCAGGCTGTCGGTGATCAGCGACGAGAAAAGAATGACCGGCAGCCGGCGCAGAACCGGGTCCTCCTTGACCTTGCGCGTCAGGCTGTGTCCGTCCATGGCCGGCATTTCGATGTCCGAGACCAGGATGTGCACGAAATCCGTGATGGGACGGTTCTCGCGCCCGGCCGCCTCCTTCCACTCCGTAAGCTGGTCCCAGGCGATGCGGCCGTTGATGGTCCGGGTCACCTCGAAGCCGGCCTTTTCCAGGGAGGAGCCGATCATGCGGCGAATGGTGGTGGAGTCGTCGGCAATGAGCGCCTTGAAGACCATGTCCTTGTCGGGCAGGGCGCGGCGCTGCTCGACGAAGACCGCCTCGTCGAGCTCCTTGAGGGCCAGGCCGGGGTTGAGCTCGGCCACGATCTTCTCCATGTCCAGGATGAAGACGACCCGTTTTTCGAGCTGGACCACGCCGGTGACGGAATTGCCGGAATAGGTCTGGACCTGGATGCTCGGCGGCTCGATCTGCTCCCAGCTCAGGCGGTGGATGCGGGTGACGCCGGACACCCGGAAGGCGCTGACCACCCGGTTGAATTCCGTCACCACCACCTTGTCCGAGGCGCCTTGCGCCTTGTCCTTGCCGAGCCACAGGGCCAGATCGACCAGCGGCACCACCTTGTCGCGCAGATTGAAGGTGCCGAGCACGCAGGGATGCGGCGTCTGGGGCATCTCCGTGACCTTGGGCAGGCGGATGATCTCCAGCACCTTGGCCACGTTGACCCCGTAGTAGCCTACATAGGTCTTGCCCGACGGCGTCGGCTCCTCCAGGAAAAATTCCACGATCTCAAGTTCGTTGGTGCCGGACTCAAGCAAGATGTTCGTATTGCTCATGACGCGGGGGCTCCGAAGCGGGCTGCGTGACACGGGATCTTCTGGAAACGGCGCTGCGGCAGTCTACGCCGGTGTCCCTGGAAAAGGCAAGGCCGCGCCCCGCCCGCCACGAGGAATCCTCGATGGATGTATGGACATTTTTGCAAATGCGGGCATACTCTTTTCACCATGGACGCTCCCTGAAATCGAGTCGGGAAACTGCCATGCCCAAACGTCTCCTGCGTGTCGTTATCGCGTCCCTTGTGGGAATGCTCCTTCCGGCGCTTCTCGCGCCGCATGCCGCCCGTGGCGAGACGCAGGCGACGCTGCCGCTTCTGGTCTTCAACAGGCCCCCCTACTATATCGTGCGCGACGGCCGGCCGGCCGGCGGTTTTCTCCTCGAAGCGGCCCTGACGGTCCTGCAACAGGCCGGCATCAGCGTTCGGGTGCGGGAGACGCCGCCAAGCCGCATCCTGGCGGCCCTGCGCGCCACGGAAGCCGACGCCTGCGCCGTGGGCTGGGTAAGGATCCCGGAACGGGAGGCCTTCGCCTGGTTCAGCCTTCCCCTGTACCACAACCTCCCCCTGGGCGTGGCCGTGGGCGGGCCGCGCCAGACAGCGGCGGAGTCCCTGCGCCTGGCGGATATGGGGGCAAAAGGGTGGAACTGGGGATTGCGGCTGGGCTTTTCCTACGGGCCGGTCCTGGACGCGGCCCTGGCCGCCATTCCGGACCAACGGGCGCACCGGTTTTCCGACACCGCGCACATGCTGCGCCTGCTCGCCAAGGGACGCCTGGACGCGGTCCTGATCGAACCCGAGGAATTCGCCTGGATCCTCGACCAGGAACCGGTCCTGGCCGCCCAGGTCCGCCTGCTCCCCCTGGACGACGCCCCGCCCGGACCCAGCCGGCACATCATGTGCGGCCCGGCCGTGCCCCAGGCCCTGCGCGACCGCATCGACGCGGCCATCGCCGCCGCCGGGAAGGCGCGCGCCCCGGTTGGCAAGGCCGGCCAGTCCCCGGCGCAATGAGGGGACGGCCTCCCGCAGTGCGTCAGAACTTGCGGTCGAGGATCAGGTGGGAAAAGTAGCCGAGCACCGTGGCCAGGTAATAGGGCACGAACGGCTGCCAGGGGAGGCCGAGCAGGAACATGGGGGCCACCAGGACCGAGGCCGGGATGAGCAGGGCCGCCCACCAGGAGTGGGTCCAGCCCCGGTGGGAGCCGATGGCCGGCAGCAGGGCGCAAAAGCCCAGCACGGCCGCGTAGCGGTACTGCTCCCGGAAGATGAGGACCCCGTCCACCACCAGGGCCGCGCCGTAAAAGAAACGGCGTCCCTTGGAGTCGGTGTCCACGTCCGGGAAGAGCCCGCCGAGGATGGAGAAAAGCCCGAGGCAGATCATGGACTCGAAGCCCGGACGGTAAATGCCGAGCCATGACGTCCCGGCCACCGCCGCCGCCGTGACCGTTGCCGCGCCGGCAATGTGCGTCTTGTAACCCGGCATGGGCAGGGCAGGTAGCACTCCCCCGCCGCCCCTGGCAAGCGGGGGCCGCGCCGCCTTGACGGGACTTCCGCCCGCCGCTACCACCAGGCCTACGCAACCCCAACCCCGGGAGAACCATGCCCGTCAGAAACGTCCTGTCCGCCCTGGCCCTGGCGGCCGTCCTGCTCCTGGCCGCCGCCCCCCTGCGCGCCGCCGGCCCGACCGTGGAAATCTTCGTCACCAGCTGGTGCCCGTACTGCGTCAAGGCCAAGGCCTATTTCGACGGCAAGGGCATCGCCTACACCGCCTACGATGTCGAAAAGGACATGGCCGCGGCCAAGCGGTTCCAGAGCTACGGCCAGCGCGGCGTGCCTCTGGTCGTCATCAACGGCACGGCCATCCCTGGCTATTCCGTGGCTGAATACGAAAAGGCCCTGTCGGCCGCCCGGACGGCCCCGGCCCATGCCCCGGCCAAGCCCAAGGTCGTCACCGCCCCCTGACCCCTCCCCGGCCCGACGCCTGTTTCGCCTTGCGGACCAGGGCGATGTTGGGCACGGCCACCCCGGCCATGATGGCGGCCATGCCCGCCAGTTGCAGGGGCGTCACTTCCTCGCCCAGGCAAAGGGCCGCCGTGGCGGTGGTGGAGACCAGCTCGAAGGTCGAGAAGATCGAGACATAGGCGCTGCCGATCCGGCCGATGGCCGTGTAGAGGAGCGGCACGGCCAGGGCCGTGGGAAACAGCCCCGCCAGCACGGCCCACAGCAGCTGTTCGCCCTGGTAGTCGAGCAGAGCGGCCGGGCTGCGGCGCAGGCCGTAGAGGATCGTCATGCACACGAACACCCAGCAGGTGAACGTCAGGGGGTGCTCGTGGCGCAGGATCCGCTGCACCGCCAGCAGGTAGCCGCTGTAGCAGACCATGGTCAGCCCGGCAAAGCCCAGCCCCCGGATGTCGAGACCCTGGACGAACGCGTCCGTCGACACGCACGCGATGCCGACCCCGGTCAGCGCCAGGGCCGCAACCACGGCCCGGTCCAGCCGGAACCCCCAGAAAAGGGCCGACAGGAGCGTCACGGTCAGGGGGTAGAAGTAGAGGATCAGGGAATTGGCCGCCGCCGGGATGTAGCGCAGGGCTTCGGCGAACGAGGCCGTCTGGGGCGCGTAGAACAGGCAGGCAACCAAAGCCGCCCGACCGACGGTGGCCGGGGAGAAACGCAGGAGCTCCCGGCGGGCCAGGGAAAGGTAGCCAAAAAGCAGGGGCGTGGCCACCACGAACCGGGCCATGAGCAGGTCGGCCGGAGCCAGGCCCGCGCCAAAGCCCAATTTGTAGATGACCGGCGCCAGCCCATAGCATATCGACGAGCAAATCGCTAAAAGGACGCCACGCACCATCGGCCGTCTCCAGCGGACCTCCGCCCCTGGTCGGGCGGATGCCGGTCCGCGCGACGCGGGCCGCCGCAAGGCCTACTGCAAGGAGTTCTCCGTGACAAGCGTCCGACACGTCTTCAGCCAGCGCGCCCAGAATATAAAGATTTCGGCCACCAAGCTCATGCCCATGATCGCCAGCGGCGTGGGCGACTGCGCCTCCCTGGGCCAGGGCGTGCCCTCCTTCGCCACGCCGCCCCATGTGGTGGAGGCCGTGTGCCGGGCCCTGCGGGACTCTCCGGCCATCGGCAAGTATTCCCTCCAGCCCGGCATGCCGGAACTCCGGTGGGCCGTGGCCGAACGCCTGTCCGCCGAAAAGGGCATCGCCGCCAATCCCGAGACCGAGATCGCCGTCACGGTCGGCGGCATGGAGGCGCTGTTGTGCGCCGTCCTGTGCCTGTGCGAACGCGACGACGAAGTGATCGTGCCGGAACCGTTCTACCCGTCCCACGTGGAGCAGGTCCTTCTGGCCGAGGCGCGCCCGGTCTTCGCGCCCCTGCGCCGCCACGACTGGAGCCTCGACCCCGACGCCGTGGCCGCCGCCGTCACCCCGCGCACCAAGGCCCTGATCATCAATTCCCCGCACAACCCGACCGGCGCGGTCTTTGCCGAGGAGGACCTGCGGGCCGTGGCCGAAATCGCCCTGCGCCACGGCCTCTACGTCATCTGCGACGACACCTACGACGCCCTGTCCTACGACGCCCCGGCCTTTTCCCTGGCCAGCATCGCCGGCCTGCGGGAGCGGCTGGTGGCCGTGGGCAGCTTTTCCAAGCGCTACGCCCTGACCGGCTGGCGCGTGGGCTTTGCCTATGCCCCGGAACCGGTCATGGCCCAGATGCTCAAGGTCCACGACTGCACGGCCATCTGCGCCCCGACCCCGTCCCAGATCGCGGCCCTGGCCTCGCTGACCGGCCCCCAGGCCGTCTATGACGGATTTGTCGACACCCTGGCCGGCCGCCGGGAACGGATCTGCGCCCGCCTGGACGCCCTGGCCCCGTGCCTCGCCTACAACCGGCCCGGCGGCGCGTTTTACGTCATGGCCCGCTACGATCTGCCGGCCGCGCCCATGGACGTGGCCACGCGGCTCATCCGGGAGGCCCAGGTCATCACCATCCCGGGCGACAGCTTCGGGCCGGGCGGCGCCCAGAGCCTGCGCCTGTCCTTCGGCGGCGACGACGCCGAAATCGACACGGCCTGCGACCGCCTGGCCGGTTGGCTGGAAACGGAGCGGAAGCGGCGGTAGCGTGTGGGGGGGGGGGGGGGGGGGGGGGGGGGGGGGGGGGGGGGGGGGGGGGGGG
>CAZIJE010000106.1:0-12745 GCA_964539435.1 uncultured Desulfovibrio sp. | reverse complement strand
AACAACCCGCGGCCCCTGCTTGTGCCGCGGCCTGTCCCCCCCCGGCCCCGCCGGCCGCGGGGGGGGGGGGTGTGGGGGCCCCCCCCCCCCCCCGCCGGAGGCGCTTCTCCCCTTCCCGGCCGTCGGAGACCCTTCATAAACAGTTCCCTTCCGGATCGTGCCGCCCAAAATTGGCCCGGGCGCGGGCGAAGCTGGTGGTGGCGTAGCAGTAGACGCAACCGAAGAGGCACCGGTCGTAGGCGCCGATGTCCTTGCTCGGGGCGCAGCCGCAGCGCGGCCGCTGGTGCGGGTCCTTGGCCTTGGCCACGGGCTTTCCTGTCAGGGCCTCGATCCAGGCCGCGTCGATGCACCGGGAGGCCGGGATGCCGACGTCCTGAAAGACGGCCGGCTGGCAGCAGGTGGCCAGGACCATGCCGTGGCCGGCGGCGACGGCCTGCAGATCGCGCAGGAGGCGGACGGCCGCGTCCTCGTCGGGCGCAAGCAGGCCATGGCCCTGGTCGGCTGCCTCGCGCATGCGGCCGGCGATCTTGCGGTAGGGTTCGAGGAAGCTGACGATGACCCGGTTTGTGCGGCCGGCCAGGCGGCCGGCCAGGCGGGCAAAGGTGTCCCTGTGCCAATCCGGCGGCGTCTTCTCGGTCAGCACGATGGGGTCGTAGCGCCAGGCCACGCGGCCGGGAAGGAGGTCGGCCAGGGCGGCGAAAGCGCCAAGCGAGGTTGCCGCGTCCGGACCCTTGGGGTCCAGGGCGCGGGGGTTGTCGAGGAGCGTGTAGAGGAAAAACGGCTCATGCCCCATGTCCCGGATGGCCGGCAGATGGGGCAGAAGCGGCCTGGGATCGCGGGTCCAGAAGACGATGGCGTCCACATCCTCGGGCATGAGCGACACCCGCGAGACCTGTCCGGCGTTGAACGGATTTTTGACCTCGCAAAAGCCGGCCCGCAGCCGGTGCATGAGCCACGGGGCGTAAAAGGCCGGAATGTCGGTGCGGCGGCTGGCGCTTATGATCACGCGTCCGGCTCCGAGGCCCCCTCGCCCAGGGCCAGGACACCGGCGAAATCGGCCTCCGGCAGCATGTCGCCGCCCGTGGCCCACAGGATGTGGGTGGCGTCGCGGCCGGCCAGGCGGTCGAGGCCGGCGGCCCGGACGGCAAGGGGTCCGGCGGCCGCGGCTGCGGCCGAGGGCTCCAGGCGCAGGCCCTGGTCGCGCCACAGGGCGGCAGCGTACCTGGCCATGGCCGCGTCCGGGACCGTGTAGACGCCGTCCACGACCGGCTCCATGAGCCGGCCCACGAACCGCGACGGCCGGGCCACGGCTAGGCCGTCGGCAATGGTGCGGCCGGAGAGGCCCAGGTCGGCCACGGAAACGGCTTCGTGGCGGCGGCTGGCCAACCCGAGCAGTATGGACGGGGCCGCGGTCGGCTCGGCGAAAAAGGCCAGGGCGTCGTCCCCCAGGGCCAGGCGCGTCCCCAGGGCGATGCCGCCGGGCGCGCCGCCGACGCCGCACGGCAGGTGCAGGCACAGGGGCCGTTCGGCCGTGGCCGCGATGCCCAGGGCGGCCAGTTGGTCCGGCAGCCGCAATCCGGCCACGGCATAGCCCAGGAAGAGGTCCAGGGAATTCTCGTCGTCAATGAAGTGGACCTGGGGCGATGCCTGGGCCTCTTCCCGGGCCACGGCGCAGGCCCTGCCGTAATCGCCCCGGTGCTCGACCACGTCCGCGCCCACGCTTCGCAGCTTCTCCTTTTTCCAGGCCTTGGCGTCAGAGGACATGTGGACCGTGACGCGAAAACCCAGGGCCCGACCGAGGATGCCGATGGAGAGGCCGAGATTGCCGGTGGAGCCGACCGACAGAGTGTGGCCGGCGAACAAGGCCCGGGCCGGCTCCTCGGCCAGGCGGCGGGAGTCGTCCTGCCCCTCCAGAAGGGCCGCCTCCAGGGCCAGGCCCTCGGCCACGCACAGGACGGCGTGAAACCCGCCCCGGGCCTTGACCGATCCGGCCACGGGCAGGGCGTGGTCCGCCTTGAGATAGACCGCGTCCCCCGCGGGTAGGCCCTCCCGGACCAGGCGGGCGGCAAAGGCCGGGACGGGCAGCAGGGCCGATTCGACCACCCCGCCGGCAGCGGCCAGTTCCGGAAAGAGCAGGGCCAGAAGCGGCGCGAACCGGGCCAGCCGGTCCCGGGCGGCCTCGATGTCGGCCCGGGTGACGGCTAGGGTCTCCCGCACGGCCGCGATGGGCCGGCGGCCGGGGTTGGTCCACAGCAAGGGCCTCTCCGCCCGCAGGTCGGCCTCAATGGCCGGGTCCAGGGCCGGTGCGGCCCCATGGTCAGGCGTCATCGGCCCGGACCGTTCCGGTCATGTTGGCCGGCACCACCAGCCGGTCGAAGTCGGCGGCGTGCACGTATCCGAGGTCCATGGCCGCCTCCTTGAGGGTCAGGTCGTTTTCCAGGGCATGGTGGGCGATTCGTGAGGCCTTGTCGTAGCCGATGACCGGGGACAGGGCCGTGACCAGCATGAGCGAGCGGCCGACGAGCTCCTTGATCCGCCGACGGTTGGGCTCCAGGCCCTCGAGCAGGTGCCGCCGAAAGCTGTCCATGGCATCGGCCAGGAGGCGGATGGATTTAAGGATGTTGAAGATCATGAGCGGCTTGTAGACGTTCATCTCCAGGATGCCGCCGGCCCCGCCGAGGCCCACGGCCACGTCGCAGGCCATGACCTGGGCCGCCACCATGGTCAGGGCCTCGCACTGGGTGGGATTGATCTTCCCGGGCATGATGGACGAGCCCGGTTCGTTGGCCGGCAGCAGGAGTTCGTAGAAGCCGGCGCGCGGGCCGCAGCCGAGGAGCCGGATGTCGCCGGCGATCTTGGCCAGCGCCCCGGCCAGGGTCCGCAGCACGCCGGACAGGTGGACCAGGGCGTCGTGGGAGCCCTGGAAGGCGAACTTGTTCGGGGCCGCCGCAAAGGGCAGGCCGGTCAGCCGGGCGATCTCCGCGATGGCGGCCTCGGCGAATCCCGGGGCGGCATTAAGGCCCGTGCCCACGGCCGTGCCGCCGAGCGGCAGCTTCCAGACCTCGCCCAGGGCGGCGTTCAGGCGGTCGATGGCGTCGCTGACAAGCCCGGCGTAGCCGGAAAATTCCTGGCCCAGGGTCAGGGGGATGGCGTCCTGCAGGTGGGTGCGGCCGATCTTGACGATGTCGTTCCAATCGCCGGCCTTGGCCGCGAGGTTGTCGCGCAGGGCCGTGGCCGCCGGCAGCAGGCGCGAAACCACGCCCACGGCGGCGGCGATGTGCATGGCCGAGGGAAAATTGTCGTTGGTGGACTGGGACATGTTGACGTGGTCGTTGGGATGGACCGGCGTCTTGGAGCCGAGCGCCGCGCCGGCGCGCTGGCTGGCCCGGTTGGCGATAACCTCGTTGACGTTCATGTTGAGCTGGGTGCCGCTGCCGCTGATCCAGACGCCCAGGGGGAACTGGTCGTCGTGGACCCGGCCCCGGATCTCGTCGCACACGGCCACGATGTGCTCCGCCAGTTCCCGGGGCAGGCCGCCGGTGGCCGCGTTGGCCAGGGCCGCGCCCTTTTTGAGCACGGCATAGGCTTCGATCATTTCCCAGGGCATGGGATCGTCGCCGATATTGAAATATTCCAAGGCCCGCTGGGTCTGCGCGCCCCACAGCCTGTCGGCCGGGACCCTGACCTCGCCCAGGCTGTCCGTTTCCATGCGAAAGTCCATCAGGAATCCCTCCCTCCCTCCGAAATCCGCTTGGCAACCGGCATTACGGCCGCACGGCAAAGACGTCTTTTCCAAGTCCGGATACGGCAGCCGTCGGAAACCTTCGTATTCTGGTACCGCAACGAAGTGGCCGCGACAAGGCGAAACGGCCTTTCTCCACTCAAGCCGACCCCATGCGGCAAGAGCGCCAACACGCCCGGGCGGGATGCGGGCGCCAACCACAGCTTTGACCCTAACTATCACGCAATCGACAAGGACTGCTGCTGGTGAGACAAAAATCCCAACTTTCCATCGTGATAGCGCAGTGCGGAGGCTTTTTGCCGGCTCGAAAGCAGATCCGCCCGGCCATGGGCAAGCCAAGCCTTGGTTATCCCCTCCTGCCCGGTCGAGGCGTTTTCCTGCAGAATGCCTGCAACCACCTCCATGTCGGCCAAGACAGATTGTTGGTTCCAGAGCCCCATAACGTCTGAATGCAACGCGGCATTGTTATGAAAAAGGCTCTCGATGGCCTGCCATTGCGGATGTTCGCGGCCGACATGGATACAGCTTTCGCCGTCCTCGTCATACGCGACCGTCATGGAGAAATCACGGTGGGAATCAATCCCGGCCTGTTCGAGGCAATCGGCCAGCGCCTGTTCGACCAACGGAGCGTCCTCGGCCACTTGGGTTCGCAAAGCGTCCATGCGCCATAAGGAATCCGCTGTCGGACACGATATGAAATTGCCTCCCGACATCCTCTCGTCGTTGTTGGCGGCAGGATTCCGCATTATGGAATAGCTGATGCCACTGATTGGCCGCTGTAGGATTTCCGTGCGCTCTCCCGTCATCTGAATGATCGCTTCATGGAACGACGCTCCTCGCTCCAAAGCTTTTTTACGTGTCATAATGAGCGAGCCCTGAATCACTTCCGCATCAGATATGCCGTCTATACGCATTGGATACGCTCCTTCCGTCGCAGCCACGCCTGGCTTTGAGTCAGCTCCTCCAGCCAGGACTGAGATTTTATCCATGGTTTGTTGCGACAATCCGAAGGAGGTCCGCCGAAAAGCCTGACCTCCTGACCAGCGATGCCTCTTTCACCAACTATCGTCCCGAGCTTATCCGGCAGGGGCGAGTCCTGGTCGCATGCAATCCGCGATCCATGGGTATCTTTTAAACAATAACATAAAATACAAACTGTTAGCGATATCTTGTCTCGTTAAGTCCCTGCAGAAAATGCCTGTTGGAAAGCATGCGCAAGGCCGGCCGGGAAAAAACAACCGGCAGGGCATTGCAGCGTGAGAAAACCAGGGCCAAAACGGACAACCGCGTTCCCGGCTCCTCCTTGAAATGCCGTGGTGACATTCGAGAGGGAACCCTCAACCCTGCCCGGCCCGGCTGCCCCCATCCCTTTACCCCTGGCCGGTCCTGCATTATCCTCACTTCCGTCATGAAATTTCACGTCATCACCATGGGCTGCCAGATGAACGTCGGCGACGGCGACTGGCTGACCCGTTCCCTCAAAGCGGCAGGGTTCACCCAGGCCCCGGAACACGAGGCCGACCTTTTCATCCTCTTCACCTGTTCGGTGCGCGAAAAGCCGGAACAGAAAGTGGCCAGCGAGCTCGGCCGCATCGCGGACCGGCACCGGGACAACCCGAACGCCATGGTGGCCGTGGGCGGGTGCGTGGCCCAGCAGCTCGGCGCGAGCCTGTGGCGGCGGTTCCCCATGGTCCGGCTGGTCTTCGGCACGGACGGCGTGGCCGCCGCGCCCAGGGCCCTGGCCAGGCTGGCCGAGGAGCCGGGCCTGCGCCTGTCGCTGCTGGACTTCACGGAAACCTACCCCGAACGCGACCAGTCCTGGCCCGAGGAAAGACTTCCGCCCCGGGCCTTCGTGTCCATCATGCAGGGCTGCGACAACTACTGCGCCTACTGCATCGTGCCCTTTGTCCGGGGCCGCCAGAAATCCCGCAATGCCGCGGCCGTGGTGGCCGAGTGCGAAAGCCTGGCCGCGCGCGGCGTGCGGGAGGTGACGCTTCTGGGCCAAAACGTCAACAGCTACGGCCTGGACGCCTCGGGCGACGGCACCTCCTTCGCCCGGCTGCTGGACGCCGTGGCCGCGGTGCCCGGCATCCGCCGCATCCGGTTCACCACCTCCCACCCCAAGGACCTCTCCGACGACGTCATCGCCCGGTTCGCCGCCCTGCCCGAACTGTGCCCGGCCCTGCACCTGCCGGTCCAGTCCGGCTCGGACAGCGTGCTTGCGCGCATGGGCCGGCGCTACGACACGGCCGCCTACCTGGCCCTGGTGGCCAAGCTGCGCCGCGCCCGGCCGGACATCGCCCTGACCACGGACCTGATCGTGGGCTTTCCCGGCGAGACAGAGGACGATTTCCGCCAGACCCTGGACCTCGTGCGCGAGGTTCGGTTTGAAAGCGGATTCTCCTTCATGTACGGTGACAGGCCAGGAACGGCGTCCGAACGCTTGGAGCCGAAGATCGCTCCCGAGGTCAAGGCCGCGCGCCTGGCCGCGCTGCAATCCCTGCTCGACGCCGGGCTGACCGCTTCCCTGGCCGCCCGGGTCGGCACGCAGACGCAAGTCCTGATCGAGGGGCCAAGCCGCCGCAACGGCGCGGCCGGCCCATCCTGGCGGGGCCGCGACCCCTGGGGCCGCATCGTCAACCTGCCCCTGCCCGGCCACGATGACGCCGTTGGCGCCATGGTCACGGCGCGCATCGTCCAAGCCAAAAAGCACTCCCTCATCGGGGAGGCGGAGGCGCGAAATGATTGAAATGAAAGTATTCGGGCTGGCCCTGGACGAGGAATCCCAGGTTCCGGTGCTGATTCTCAAGGACCTGCAGGAAAAGGCCGTGCTGCCCATCTGGATCGGCGCCATGGAAGCCATGGCCATCTCCCTGGCCCTAAACGACGTGTCCCTGCCCCGGCCCATGACCCACGACCTGCTCCTGAACATGATCCACAAGCTCGACGCCCACGTGGTGGCCGTCCACGTGACCGAACTGACCGAGGGCACCTACTACGCCGACATCGAGGTGGAGGTCGAAGGCGGCATCCGCCGCATCGACAGCCGTCCGTCCGACGCCATCGCCCTGGCCCTGCGGGCCAAGGCCCCGATCCTGGTCTCCGAATCGGTGCTGGAACAGGTGGCCAGCGAGTCCAAGGACGCGGGCGTGGTGGCCTTTTCCAGCGAGGACACGGACAAGTGGACCGAACTGCTCGAACAGTTCGACCTGACCGACACCAAGTACAAGATGTAGCGCATGATCGACCTGCACACCCACACCACCTTCTCCGACGGCGCGCTCATCCCGGCCGAACTGGCCCGGCGCGCGGCCAAGGCCGGCTACCGGGCCATGGCCATGACCGACCATGCCGATTTTTCCAACCTCGACCTGATCCTGACCAACATCGGCCGGTTCGTGGCCGAGGCCGGCCCCTTCCTCGGCCTGACCGTCCTTTGCGGGGTGGAGATCACCCACGTGCCGCCGCCGCTGATCCCCCGGCTCGTGGAGCGGGCCCGGGAAGGCGGCGCCCAGATCGTGGTGGTCCACGGCGAGACCATTGTCGAACCCGTGGAAACCGGCACCAACCTGGCGGCCATCGAGGCCGGAGTGGACATCCTGGCCCATCCGGGCCTGCTCACGCCCGAGGAGGCCCGTCTCGCCGCCGAACGGGGCGTGGCCCTCGAAATCACCACCCGCAAGGGCCACAGCCTGACCAACGGCCACGTGGCCGTGCTGGCCCGGCGCTACGGGGCCAGACTCGTCATCGACAACGACGCCCACGCGCCGGAAGACCTCGTCTCACAGGAACGCCGCCAGAAGATCGCCCTGGGGGCCGGGCTGTCCCTGGAGGAATGCCGGCAGGCCGAAGCCAACTCCCGCGACATCGTCTCGCGCGTCCTCGTCAAGGCCGGGGCCGGCCTCGCGGTCTGACAGGCTGTTGCTTCGCAACCGGTGGACCATCCTAACCCAGCCGGCCTGTCTTACAGGCGGCTAGCCGCCGCCATTCCCGCCCGCGTCCGAATCCCAAGACCGAACGCGGGCGTTTCTTCCCCCGTCTCCGGAACCCCTTCTCTCCCTTGGGGCACGTCCTTGTCGCGTCCCGCCACTTCCGCCTTTTGCCGGCACAGGCGTCCATGCCTTGCAACCCGCCGCCAAAACGGCGTATAGACAGCCTATCATCCGCACCATCCCAAGGAGCGACCATGACGCGTATTCCCGGAATCCTGCTTTCCCTCCTGCTCGTCTCGATGCTGTCCGGCTGCGGCTACAACCAGATGCAGACCAACGAGGAGGCGGTCAACGCCGCCTGGGGCAATGTCGAATCCGCCCTGCAACGCCGCCTCGACCTGATCCCGAACCTCGTGGAAACGGTCAAGGGCTACGCCAGCCACGAGAAAGACACCCTGACTGCCGTGGTGGACGCCCGGGCCAGGGCCACGCAGGTGAAAATCACCCCCGACACCCTGGCCGACCCCCAGGCCATGGCCGCCTTCCAGCAGGCCCAGGGCCAGATGCAGTCCGCCCTGTCGCGGCTTTTGGCCGTGGTGGAGAACTACCCCCAGCTCAAGGCCGACCAGAACTTCCGCGACCTGCAAAACCAGCTCGAAGGCACGGAAAACCGCATCAACGTGGCCCGGCAGCGGTACAACCAGGCCGTGGAAACCTACAACGCCTCGATCCGCACCTTCCCCAACTTCATCACCAATTCGCTCCTCCTGCACCTGAAGCCCAAGGAATACTTCAAGGCCGACGAAGCCGCGAAGCAGGCGCCCAAGGTGAAATTTTAACAAGAGGAAGAGGTGCCTCCGGCGGCCAGGAGGGGCGTTGCCCCTCCTGGACCACCCCACCGGGGGGATCATCCCCCCGGACCCCTGGAAAGGGGGAATTGGGGAGGCCGAGCGCATCGACGGATGAGGCGACTTATTTTTTAAGCTTTTTGTCTTTGGAGGGACAATGCCTTCCACCATCCACGGCTCCACCCCCTTTCCCCCTGTCCTTTTCCCCACCCACCCGTCGAGGGGGTCCGGGGGGGATCATCCCCCCCGGCGGAGAGGGAAAGGCAAGGCAGCGCCTCTCCTGGCCGCCGGAGGCCTCTTCTGTCTCCTCATCCTCATCCTCGCCGCCGCATCCGTCCTGGCCTTGGACGTGCCGCGCCTGACGGGGCGGGTCAACGACTACGCCCACATGCTCTCTCCCGAGGCCGTGCAGCGGCTGGACGCGACCTTGGCCGATTTCGAGCGCACGGATTCGACCCAGGTGGTGGTGTTGACCATCCCGTCGCTGCAGGGCGAGTCCCTGGAGGAGTATTCCATCAAGGTGGCCCAGGCCTGGGGCATCGGACGCAAGGGCCGGGACAACGGCGCGGTGCTGCTGGTCTCCAAGGGGGACCGCAAGGTCCGCATCGAGGTCGGATACGGCCTGGAGGGGGTGCTGACCGACGCCCTGTCCGGCCGCATCATCAGCCAGGCCATCACCCCGGCGTTCAAGGAAGGCAATTTCGACGCCGGCGTGGAAAACGGCGTGGCCGCCATCATCCAGGCGACCCGGGGCGAGTATCAAGGGGACCCGGCCGGGAACCGGTCTGGCCAGGGCCATGACGACAACGCCTTTTTCGCCCTGTTCATCCTGGCCGTGATCCTGTCGGCCGTGCTGTCCGGGCTGCCGGCCCTGGCCCGGGCCGGGATCTTCGGCGTGGCCCTGCCTGCGGTCGGGGCCCTGTTCGGCATGGCCCTCGGCTTTCTCCTGCTCCTGCTCATCGGCGGGGTCGTGCTCGGGCTCCTGGGACCGTTCCTGTTCCGGTCCGGACGGGGCGGCGGGGGCGGCTTTTTCGTCGGCGGCGGGGGCGGTTCGTCCGGGGGCGGAGGATTCTCCGGGGGCGGCGGCTCGTTCGGCGGCGGCGGCGCGTCGGGAAACTGGTAGGAGGAGTGATGCATACGCTCGTTTCCGCGTTCCTGTCCCCGGCCGACCGGGAAGTGGTGGTGACGGCGGTCCGGACGGCCGAGGCCCGGACATCGGCCGAGATCGTGCCCATGGTGGTCGGCATGAGCGACACCTATCCCAAGGCGGAGATGGCCTGCGCCGTGACCTGCGGCCTGGTGGCCGGCGTGGTCGGCACCCTGGCCATGGGATCGCGCAACATGTGGCTTTTTTTGATGTTCTTCGGGATCTTCTCCCTGGCCGCCTTTGAGGCCGCCAAGCGCCTGCCCGGACTCAAGCGGGCGTTCGTCTCGTCCGAGCGGGCCCGGCACGAGACGCGGCAGGCCGCCGAGGCCGCCTTCTACGCCCACGGCCTGGCCTGCACGGCCGGACGCAACGCGGTCCTGGTCTATGTGTCGGTGTTCGAGCGGCTGGTCTTCATCCTCCCGGACGCCGGATTGGCCGGCAGGCTTGACCCCAAAACCCTTGCCGCCGCAACAGAGGCCCTGACCGAGGGCATTCGAAAGGGAAGGCCGGCCGTGGCCCTGGCCGCGACCGTGGCGACCCTGGCCGACGTTCTCGCGCCCCTGTATCCGCCCAGGCCGGGGGACGCCAACGCCCTGGCGGACCTGATCCTGCTGTGACCGTCCGGCGCGGAAAAAGCCGTCGGTTTTTCATGGCCCGGCCGTTGCAAACTTTTTCGGCTATGGCATAGTGCCTTCACGATCGAACATTCCCTTTCCAACAGGTCATTCGGAGGTTCCCATGGTGGATCAGTATCATGAGCCCGTGGCCGAGCTCTCGCCCCTGGACCGGGATTTCGTCCGGGCGCTGACGAGCCTCAAGGAAGAAATCGAAGCCATCAATTGGTACCATCAGCGCGTGGCCGCGGCCACGGATCCCCAGATCAAAGCCATCATGGCCCACAACCGCGACGAGGAGATGGAACACGCCATCATGGGCCTGGAGTGGCTGCGCCGGACCATGCCCGGCTGGGACGCGGTCATGCGGACCTACCTCTTCACCACGGGCGACATCACGGCCCTGGAAGACGCCGCCACCGGCGGGGAGATCGGCGTGACGGTCACGGAAACCGCGGCCGCGGGCAGCGCGGCCGGGGCCGCCAACGCGCCCGGCGGCGCGTCGCTCGGCATCGGCAGCCTCAAGGGAAACCGCTAACCCACGGGAGAAGTCATGGATATCCTCAAACGCGACCTCGCCCCCATCACGGCCGCCGCCTGGCAGGCCGTGGACAGCCGCGCCCGGCAGACCCTGACCAGCATGCTTTCCGCCCGCAAGGTGGTGGACGTGTCCGGCCCGCTGGGCTGGGAATACGCGGCCGTGCCGCTCGGCCGCATCGACTACGCCAAGACCCAGTCCGTTTCCGGCATCACCTATGGCCTGCACCAGGTCAAACCCCTGGTCGAGGTCAAGGTGCCCTTCACCCTCGACATCGCGGAGATCGACAACGCGGCCCGGGGCGGCAAGGACATCGACCTGTCGGCCCTGGACGAGGCCGCCGAGAAGCTGGCCCGGTTCGAGGAGGAGGCCATCTACCACGGCTTCGCCCCGGCCGGCATCAAGGGCCTGTCGGAAGTCTCCAGCCAGACCCGGATGGAAGTGACGGGCAACCCCGAGGACATCGTGGAAAAGGTGTCCAAGGGCCTGACCGCCCTGCGCAAGACGTCCGTGGAAGGGCCCTACAACCTGGTGGTCGGCCCGGAGATGTGGGTGGCCCTGTCCGGGCATGTCCGGGGCTATCCCCTGTCCCAGTACCTGGAGACCATGCTGTCGGGTTCGGTCATCGTCAGCCCGTTCATCGAGGAGGCCTACCTCCTGTCCACCCGGGGCGGCGACCTGGAAATGACCTTGGGCGGCGACATCGCCATCGGCTACGCCTCCCACGACACGGAAAAGGTGGCCCTTTTCTTCCTCGAATCCTTCACCTTCCAGGTCCTCGACCCCACGGTCGTGGTCCGGCTCGACTGGAACGCCAAGGCCGGCGGCTCGGCCTAGCCGGTTCCACATGCCCATCGCCCCGCGCCGCGATCACGTCGCGGCCGCCTGACGGCCCGGCCGGAACTCTTCCGGCCGGGCCGGTCAACAGGCATCCTCCCTCTTTCCCGATACAACGCCTGGCTGCCGGCTCCGACAGGGCTTGCCCCGTCCTCCCCGCGACACACGGCGACCGGCCGTCCCCGATCCCACCGTCTTCCGCCCAGCCCATGGCGTGACGCGCCGCCGCGTCCAGCAGCAATGCGCCCAGCAACGACAGCACTGTCACGATTATTTCATTCCGTGACTCGACCCATGCAAGATACTAAAATCGTATTTATTAAAGATAACATAAGAAACACGGAAAAAATAATTTGCGTGTAACAAAAAACAGTCCTACCTTGCCACCACAACAGACGGAAATGCTTTCTACAACAGAACTTCGACACGTTGCACGCAGAAACCACAAGGAGAACCGTCATGAAAGTCAGCGCCCGCAACCTGATCCCCGGCACCGTCAAGAAGATCACCATGGGCATGGTCAACGCGGAAGTGGTGATCGAAGCCGCGCCCGGCGTGGAGATCGTTTCGGTCATCACCAAGGAGTCGGCCGAGAACATGGGGCTGAAGGCCGGAGCCAAGGTCAAGGCCATGGTCAAGGCCTCGAGCGTCATGATCGTCACCGACTAGGGCCGCTCCGGAACAAAGAAAGAGGCCCGGCGCCCCTTCATTGGGACGGCCGGGCCTCTTTTGTGTTACCGCGCGGCCTACTCGCAGGTCTTGCCGTAGGGCGTGGTCATGGGCGCGTAGGACACGCCCGTGGGCGAGGCCGCGTAGCGGTGGGTGGAATAGCGGCCGAAACGCAGGTCCTTGTCCTCGGCGGACTTCCACCGCCGGCTCTCCTCATGGTAGGCGTCGATGCCGATGTAGGACTTTCCCCCCGTGTCCTTCCCGGCGCATCCCCCGCAAAGCCCAAGAAACGCCGTGGCCAACGCCAGACAGGCAAATCGCATGTCCCCTCTCCTTTTCACGTCAACGGTTTTCACGCCGCTCTCGGCCCCCACCCCTTGTCCCCATCGGGGAGGGCCCGGGAGGGGATCATCCCCTC
>CAZIJE010000105.1:0-12781 GCA_964539435.1 uncultured Desulfovibrio sp. | reverse complement strand
GGCCGCGGCCGGGTCGGCCGCCTCGGGCGCTCCGGCCTTGGAGCGCCTGGCCCCCTCGGCCGGCCCGGCCCAGCATGCGGCCAGACAGGCCAGGACCAGGACCAGCCAGGCGGCCGGGCGGGCCGAGCAGGCCGGGCGGGCCGTTTGGCGGGAGGATGGACAGACGTGCGGCATCCGGCCCTATTCCTCTTTGGTCCCGATGGTTCCGACGGAAATGTGGAGCTGGTCGCGCTCCTCGATCTTGTCGATGCGGCCGTCGCGGATCCAGACCACGCGGTCCGAGACGTTTAACATCTTGTAGTCGTGGGTGGCGGAGATGACCGTGACCCCGCGCTCGCTGCTGAGTTTTTTGAGCAGCGTGATGATCTCCTCGCCCGTGGTCAGATCCAGGTTGCCGGTGGGCTCGTCGGCCAGGATGATGGCCGGGGTGTTGGCCAGCGACCGGGCGATGGCCACCCGCTGCTGCTGGCCGCCGGACAGTTCCTGGGGCTTGTGGGCGTGGCGCTCCCGGAGCCCGACCAGGGCCAGGAGCCCCAGGCCCTTTTCCGTGGCCTCGTCCTGGGAGACCCCGGCGAAGGTCATGGGCAGGGTGACGTTTTCCAGGGCCGTCATGACCTGGATCAGGTTGAAGGTCTGGAAGATGTAGCCGATCTTGCGGTTTCGCAGCCAGGCCAGCTCGTAGGCGTCGAGCTGGGCGATGTCCACCTCGTCGATGAAGACCTTGCCCGAGCTCGGCTTGTCCAGGCCGCCGATCATGTTGAAAAGCGTGGACTTGCCAGACCCCGACGGCCCCATGATGGACAGGTATTCCCCGGCCTTGATGGTCAGGTCCACGCCCCGCAGGGCCGTGACCACCTGGGATCCCATGGTGAAGGTCTTGGCCACGCCCGAAACCCGGACGATATTGTGCGCCTCGGCCATGTCGCGCCATCCCCCTCGTTTGGTCGCCAATCGCGCCGCGCCGTCCGGCGGCCGTCACTCCTGGGCCCGCATGGCCTCCACGGGACGCATCCGGGCGGCCACCACGGCCGGATAGACCACGCCAAGGAGGCTCAGCCCCGCGCCAACGGCCATGGACACGGCCATGACCCGGCCAAGCCCGGCCAGGGAGACCTGGGTGGCCGCGGCCGGTCCGTAGCGGACAAGGCCCACGGCCAGACCGGCGGCGATGCCGGCCAGGGCCCCGACCAGGGAGCCGGCCAATCCCTGGATGCCGGCCTCGAGCAGGAAAAGGCGCAGGATGAACCGGTCCAGGGCTCCCAGGCACTTCATGGTGCCGATCTCCCGGAACCGCTCGGTCACGGCCATGAGCTGGGCGTTGACGATGCCGACCGTGCAGACCAGAAGCGACAGGATGACGATCCACCGCTCCTTGGGGCTGGCGCCGAGGCGGGCGGCCTCGGCCTCGCGGTCGGCGTCCGGCGGCGGCAGGGCCGGCAGGTCGAAACCGGTCTCGACCAGGGCCAGGCGCAGGGCCGGGTCGCCGGAACGCAGCAGCCCGGCCGCCACTTCGGACCCGGACAGGATGAAACTCAAAAAGGCCACGGCCAGCACCAGGCTGGCCACGGTGACCAGGGACCGGAAAAAGCGGACCTGAATGCTTTTGAGGCTGATCGCCAGGGACATGCGAAACGGCAGCACCACCTGCCGGGCGATCCTGGCGTCCTTGCCCGAGGGGGTCGGCCCCGGAGGGGCGGATAAGGCCTGGTCGGCGTGCCGCATGCAACAACCTGTTTCCGTTCCGCGCCGGTACATCGCATCTCCCCCGAAACAGGGAAGAGTTTCCTGCGTATCTGACAGAATCCGCCGGCCTTGCCAAGGCGCAAGGCGCGGGCCGGAGGTTGCGGCGGTTATTTTTTGGGGCGGCGCTTGGGGATCTCGATCCCGTACTTCTGGATCTTGTAGTTGAGCGCCCGGCGGCTGACGCCCAGAAGCGGCGCGGCCGCCTTCTGGACCCAGCCCGCCTGCTCCAGGGCCCGCACGATGGCGGTCTTTTCGCTTTCGTCCAGGGACAGGGACTCGCTCACCCGGTCCGGCCCCTTGCCGGCCAGGGGCAGTTGCAGGTCGCCCGGGGCCAGGACCCCGTCCGT
Organism: uncultured Desulfovibrio sp.; assembly: GCA_964539435.1. Taxonomy (GTDB): domain Bacteria; phylum Desulfobacterota; class Desulfovibrionia; order Desulfovibrionales; family Desulfovibrionaceae; genus Solidesulfovibrio. Next base: position 10,691 of record CAZIJE010000105.1, on the reverse strand, counting down.
GCACAGGACCACCCCGGCCTCCAGGGCGTTGCGGAGCTGTCGGACGTTGCCGGGCCAGGGGTAGGCCATGAGGTAGGCCATGGTCTCGGACGGCACGGTCACGGGCGGCATGCCCTGGGCGGCGCAGAATTGGCGGGTGAAGTGCTCGGCCAGGACGGGGATGTCCTCGCGCCGCTCCCGGAGCGGCGGGACGTTGATGGTCACGACCTTGAGGCGGTAGAGCAGGTCCTCGCGGAAGACCCCTTCGGCCACCTGCTCGAAGATGTCGGCGTTGGTGGCCGCGATGACCCGGCAGTCCACCTGGATCTCGCGCACGTCGCCGATGCGCCGGATCTTGTGGTTTTCCAGGAACCGCAGGAGCCGGACCTGCATTTCCGTGGAGATGTTGCCGATCTCGTCGAGAAAGAGCGTGCCCTGGTTGGCCTGCTCGATCAGGCCCTTCTTGTCCTTGACGGCGTGGGTGAACGAGCCCTTGACGTGGCCGAAGAGCTCGGATTCCAGGAGTCCGGCCGGGGTCGAGCCGCAGTCCACGGTGACCAGGGGGCCGTTTTTGCGCGGGCTGCGGCGGTGGATCAGGTTGGCCACCAGCTCCTTGCCGGTGCCGGACTCGCCAAGGACCAGCACGTTGACGTCGCGCGGGGCCACCCGCTCGATCATGGCGGCCAGGTCGCGCATGGCCGGGCTCTGGCCGACCAGACCGCTTTCGCCGAGGTCGCGCTCCCGGCCGGCGTCGTCCCCGGCCGCCCGGGCGAAGACCTCGGTCACCCGGGTGAGCAGTTCCTGGCCGTCGAAGGGCTTGGTCAGGTAATCCACGGCCCCGTGCCGCATGGCCTCCACCGCGCCCGGGATGCTGCCGTGGGCCGTCAGAAAGATGATGGGCAGCTTGAGCCCCCGGCGCTCCATGGCCTCGAGCAGGCGCATGCCGTCCATGCCGGGCATGCGGATGTCGGAAATGACCAGCTGCACCGGCCGCCTGGCCAGCACCTCCAGGGCTTCGGTCCCGTCCCCGGCCGTGACCACGTCGTAGCCGGCCGAGACCAGCCGCACCTCCAGCACCTCCAGGATGTGGGGGTCGTCGTCCACGGCCAGGATGGTCTTTCGGTTCTGCGGGGCGCTTTTCATGGACGTCCGAAGGGGCGGCTAATAATTGCTCAGGCCCTTTTTCTTTTCCTGGATCTGCTGGTGGATGGTCTCCAGGGCCTTGACCTGCTGCTGGATGGTCCTGCGCACCAGTTCCTCGCGTTCGGCCAGCTTCTTGGCGCACTCGCGCTCTCCGGCCGCCTTGGCCTCCTTGACCGCGAAGGCCGGCTTGAAGGCGCGAAGGGCCGGCAGCAGGAAACGCGGATCCTCGCCGCTGCCCCCGGGGGGCGAAGCCTTGTCCCAGGCGTCGAGCAGGTCCAGGGCGGTGGACAGTTCGGATTCGCCGCCGGCCTGGGCCAACTTGACCGCGGCCAGGGCGAACAGGGCGCGGCGGCGCGCGGCCTGGTCGGTCTCGGTGGTCGCGGCCTCGCGCCACAGGGTCGTGGCCTTTTTCAGCTCGCCGGCGTCGTAGGCCCGCACCCCCCGCTCGTAGGCCGTTTCCCGGTCGGCGGCCCGGACCGGGGCCGGCGTCGCCGGCGCGGGCGCGGGTTCGGGCGCGGGCACGGCGGCCACGGGTTCGGGAGACGCGACCGGGGGCGCCGGTTCGTGCCGGGCGCAGCCGAGACAGGCGGCAAGGGCCAGGCCGCACAGGCCTTGGAGCGCCAATCCGCCGGAAGAGGAGAACAGGTTTCGGGCCATGTCAGATTCTTGCCCCATCCACTGGAATGGTAAAGTAAAACGTGCAGCCCTTGCCGGGAAGGCTCGACAGCCAGATGTTGCCGCCGTGGGCCTCGACAATGGTCCTGGCAATGGACAGCCCAAGGCCGATGCCGTCGGTGGTCCGCTTGGTGCGCGCGCCCCGGTAGTACTTGTTGAAGACGTGGGGCTGCTCTTCCTCGGGAATGCCCGGCCCCTGGTCGGTGATGCTGAAAAGGAGCTTCTGGCCGCCGTCGGCCATTTCCAGGCCCACCAGCACCGACCGCTCGGCCGGGGAAAACTTCACGGCGTTGCCGACCAGGTTGTACAGGGCCTGGCCCAGGAGCTCCCGGTCGCCCATGACGGACACGATGTCGCGCCCGACGCGCGGCGTCAAGCGCAGGCCCTTGGCCTCGGCCGCCGGAGCGGCCTTTTCCAGGGTCTCCCGCAGCAGTTCCTCGGGGTTGAAGGTGGTCGGCGAGAGGTCCACGATCTGGGAGGCCATGCTCGAAACCTTGAGCAGGCTCGTCAGCATGGCCGAAATCCGCTGGAGTTCGTCGCTGGCGATGTCGAGAAACCGTTTCTGGCGTTCGTTGACCTCGCCCAGGACCCGTTCGCGCATCAGGTTGACGGATTCGCGGATCGAGGTCAGGGGCGTGCGGATCTCGTGGCTGACCATGTCGATGAAGTCCGTGCGCATCCGCTCCTCTTCCTTGAGCCGCACGGTCATGTCGTTAAAGGCCGCGCCGAGCTCGCCGAGTTCGTCCTTGGACAGGACCCGGATCGGTTCCAGCCGGCCGTCGCGGGTGTAGGCCCGGATGCCCCGGCGAAGCTCCCGCAGGGGCCGGCTCAGGGAATAGGTGAGGTAGAGGATGCCGCAAAGCCCGACGCCGATGGACACGGCCAGGCCGGACACGCCCCGGCTGACCGCCACCTCGCTGATGCGGAACAGGTCCCGCATGCCCGATTCCAGGACCCGTTCGTTGTCCTGCCGGGCGCTGACCACGATGCGCATCCACTGGTTGAGCTTTTCCTGGTCGATCCAGGGCTCGCGGGTCAGGTCCCGGCCCTGGGCCAGGTCTGGAAAGGCCTGCCGGAACTCGGCGTGGAGCTCCTCCCAGGCGGAAAACCCCTCGTAGCGGAACCAGAGGATGCTCCAGATGGCGTTTTTGTATTCATTGAGCGCAGCCAGGAAGTGCTTGCGGTACTCGTCGGAGTGGAGAATCTCGTACTTCTTCTGGTTCTCCTCCATGGCCAGCAGGCTGTCCACCAGGCGCTGGGAGATGGACAGGACCTCGAACCGGACCTTGACGATGTCCCGGGAGATGTTGACCGATTCCTTGATGTACAACAGCAGCGTGGAGGTGGTGAAATAGGCCACCACCATGATGCCGATGTAGACCACGAGCAGCTTGAACAGGATGCCGTAGTGCTTGATGGGCTTGCGGTACAGATACATGGCGGGCTGCCCCGGGGCGGAAACGGAGGGCCGGCCGCCGTGGCCGGCCGCCGCGCTGCCTGGCGGCTATTTGGCGGCGAACAGTTCCTGTTCCAGGGCGTGGGGGCGGCGGATGTTGGTCAGGACCAGCCGCTGGCTGCTCGAGGCCGTGAGGATCATCTTGCCGTAGCCCAGAAGCCCGCCGAAGACGCCGGGCTCGCACTTGACGGACTCGATCTTGCCGATGTCCAGGGAGAAGGTGCCAAGCAGGGCGTCGTCGCACAGAAGCCGCTTGTCCGTGACCCCCACCCGCAGGGTGAAAAAGGAGAAAAGCCGCGCCAGGGCCAACAGCGTCAGCAGGATGAAAAAAACGTAGCGGAAGACCCAGACCGCCACGGCGATGATCTTCGGCAAAAACTTCTCCAGCTCCTCCGGAGCCTTGAACTGGGCCAGCTTGAGCAGGGCCGGCTCGCTCGCCCACACGGCCAGGGCCAGGGCGAAAAGGATGATGGCCTTGGCCAGCACCACCCAGTGCTTGCCGGTCCTGTACCGGATGTCCTCTCCCTCGAAAACGAGGCCCGTTAGGCTCATGGCTCCCCCACCCTGCGACGACGTTGACGGACCGCATCCCGCGCCAAGGCGCAAGTCGGCGACAATCCGGGGCCTTATCCGAAATCGGCGCTCAAGGCAAAGGCTACCTTGCCGCTTCAGCCCCCGGCCTTGCCAATGGCCAGACCCCAGGCGGCCAGCAGGCAGGCGACGGCGCCAAGGCCCCAGAGGCCCTGGGCCAGCCGGCCCGGCCGGCCCCGCCGCTCCAGCGCGACTCCGGCCGAAAGCCCGAGGACCGCGCCGGACAGGAAGCCGAACAGGTGGCCGGCCAGGTCCACGGCCCCAACGGTCCCGGTGGCCCCGCCGTCGTCCGATCCGGCCCCGAGCATGGCCAAAAGCATGAGCGCCGCCCCGGCCGCGGCCGCCCGGCCGGCAGGCAGGGCCGGGTGGCGGCTGGCCAGGCGCAGGCCGCCAAGGACCCCAAGGGCCCCGAAAACAGCGGTGGACGCGCCCAGAAAATGCATGCCCGGCCCCTGGACCAGGGCCTTGGCCACGTTGCCCGCGATCCCGGCGGCCAGGGCCAGGAAAAAGCCCAGCCCGATCCCGGTCTCCCGGCACAACAGCGCCAGAAACAGCGCCCCGCAGGCCGCGTTGCCGAACAGGTGGGCGGGATCGGCGTGCAGGCAAAGGGACGTGGCCGCCCGCCACCACTGTCCGGCCAGCATGGCCGTGGAGTCCCCGGCCCCCATGGCCCGCCACCGGATGTGCCGGCCGAAGGCCACGGTCTCGCCGAGGAGGATCCCCCAAAAGCCGGCCACCACGCCCATCCAGGCCACGACCGCCAGCCCCACCGGGGGCCGCGCCGGCGCGGCCTCGGGATCGGGCAGCACGACGTCGGCCCGCTCGGCCACATAGGCCCCGATCTCGGCCAGGGCCTCCTCGGCCCGGCGGCGCGGCACGTAAAGCCGCCACCCCGCGCCCTGGCGGCGCAGCACATGGGGAATGCCGCGCGCGGCCAGCACATAGGCCCATTCCCTGGCCCGAATCTCCGTGGCCGCGCGTCGGCCGTCGCCCAGGAGGTCCGGGGTCAGGTCGCGCTGTCCGGGACGGGGCCAGAGCGACGGCCGGCGAAAAACGCCGGCGTCGCCGGCGTCGGCCGGCGGGACGGGAACGCCGGATTTCAGGCCGCCGGTCATGGCGCGGACTGGGACCCGGTCGAAACAGTGCGTGCAAACGTCATACGGGAAACGGTATACGACAGACCGGGGAGCGGGCGCAACGCAGACCGAGGAGCCCTCCCCCTTGCCGCCTGGACGGCGATTTTGATAGAAGCGCGCCATGAACCAAATCCGCCGGCATTTCTACTCCAACTTCCTGCTGCTCATCCTGTCCGTGGCCCTGGTCCTGGCCTACCTGGTCCTGCGGCCCTTCGTGGACATCCTGATCATCGGCGTGGTCCTGGCCGCCCTTTTCAAGCCCGTGCAGCGCCGCCTCGACGTCCTGTGCGGCCGGCGGCCCACCATTTCGGCCCTCCTGACCACGGCTTTGATCTTCACCTGCCTGATCATCCCCATCTTCTTTTTCCTGGGCGCGCTCCTGGCCCAGGGGGTCCAGTCGGTCAACGCCCTCCAGCACCAGCTGGCCACCACGGACTTCAACCGGCTTCTCAGCCAGGAGGCCCTGGCCCCCTACGTGGGCTGGGTCCAGGAGCACCTCCCCTTCCTGGACGTCAAGAAACTGGCCCTGCAGGCCGACCTGCTGGACATCTCCAAAAACGCCGGCCAGCTCCTGCTCGACAGCGGCACCAAGATCGTGGGCAACGTGTTCGTGCTGACCATGAACTTCGTGATCCTGATCTTCGTGCTTTTTTTCCTGATCCGCGACGGCGACGCCATGCTGGCCCAGCTGCGCTACCTGCTGCCCCTGTCCACGGACCAGGAGAACCGGATCTTCCGCCAGCTCGACGACGTGTCCAAGTCCGTGATCCTCGGCGCCTTCGTCATCGCCCTGGCCCAGGGCATCGCCGGCGGCCTCGGGCTGTACATCGTCGGCATCACCCCGTTTTTCTGGGGCTTCATGATGGGGTTCGCCTCGATGATCCCGGTGGTCGGCACGGCCATCATCTGGCTGCCGGTGTCGGTCTATCTCATGCTGACCGACGACCTGAAGTGGGGGCTTTTCATGATGGGCTGGGGCGTAATCGTCGTTTCGAACATCGACTCCATACTCCGGCCGCTGGTCATGCAGAACCGGTCCAAGATGTCGACCTTCTGGGTCTTTCTGGCCATCATCGGCGGCATCAAGTTCTTCGGGGCCCTGGGTGTCCTCTACGGTCCGCTGATCCTGGGGTTCGCCATGGTCATGCTGACCCTCTACGCCGAAGACTACCGGCACGTGCTGGAGGAGCGCAATCTCGTCACCACCCCCGGCCAGGGACTGGAAACGCCGCTTGTCACACCGGTCAGCGCCCCGACCATCGCCCCGCCCACAGTGATCGTCCCGCCCTCGTCCGCGGAAGTCGAAACCGTCCAGACGACAAAGGGCGACCCCAAGGTCGCCCCGTAACACACAAGGATTTTTTCCCGGCCCTGCTGCCGGCAACGCCCCCCTCTCCGGCCCCGCCTGCGCACAGCGGGCGAGGCCGGGGACGCCGCCGGACATTCCGGGCGGTCGGTCCGGGCGGCCCAGGCGGACCGCCCGGAGGTCAGACGGGACAGTCGGCGTCCCTGGTCGAGCCCGGACCGGCCAGGGGGCGGAAGCACTTCTTGCCGGCCCCGCAGATGGGGCACTTCCAGTCCTCGGGCAGGTCGGCGAACGACGTGCCCGCCGGGATCTTGCCCTTGCGGTCCCCGCGGTCGGGGTCGTAGACGTAGCCACAATTGACGGTCTGGCACTGCCACATGTTTTCCGGCGCGGACATGCTCGCTCCTCGCTCCCCGGTCCGCCTGGCGGACGGAAAGCCGCTTAGTCGACCTTGAAGAAGGACTTGGCCAGGGCCTGGCACACCGGGCACTTGTCCGGAGCGCCGTCAGCCACGGTATACCCGCAAACCGAGCAGACATACCAGTCCTTATCCGGGTAGCCGGCCACGTCCTTGGCCGCCTCGGCGTACAGGTTGGCGTGGAGCTCCTCCACGGCGTTGGCAAAGGTGAAGCCGCGTTCGGCCGCCTTGTCGCCCTCGGCCTTGGCGTCCTCGATCATGCCGGGGTACATGCTTTTGAATTCATGGGTTTCGCCGGCAATGGCGTCCCGCAGGTTGGCGGCTGTGTCGCCGATGCCCTTCATGTTGCGCAGGTGCCCGTGGGCGTGGACCGTCTCGGCGGCGGCGGCGGCCTTGAAAAGCTTGGCCACGCCGATGTGGCCCTCTTTCTCGGCCTGGGCGGCGTAGGCGAGGTACTTGCGGTTGGCCTGGGATTCGCCGGCAAACGCTTCCTTGAGATTGTCCATGGTCTTGCTCATCGACATGCACTCCTTTGATCTTCTTCAGGTTGATGGTTTTTTTCCCGACCAAGACACCGTCGGCACACGCCGCGCACCAGCACCTGGGCGTCGCGGACCCGGCCCCAGGCCGCAACCTCGGGCGGCAGGTCCTCGAGCCCGGCGCCGGGCATGGAAAAATCCTCGATGGCGCCGCAGGCCAGACACACCAGATGGTGGTGCGCGGTCACGTCGCCGTCGAACCGCCCCTCGTCCCCGCCTCCGGGCACCCGGGCCACCAGTCCCCTGGCCTCGAAGGCGGCCAGGGTCCGGTAGACCGTGTCCAGGGAGATGGCCGGGGCCTCGCCGCGCACCCGCCTCCAGACCGTCTCGGCCGAGGGATGGTCCTTGGCCGCGACCATGGCCCGGTAGACCAGGTAGCGCTGGGTGGTGAACTTGAGCCCGTGCCCGGCGAAGAGTTCCTTCAGGGTCTCGATCAACATGCGTTTCATTCCTAGTTGCTGTTGATTCCTATTTAGAGAAGACGGGCCGGCCCGTCAACACCTTTTTTGGGCTTTTTTACGGCTCATCGCCACCAGAGGCGGCCGGCCCGCCACAGGCCGGACAGGGTGCGCCCTCTGGCGCCCCCGATATGCCGGGCCAGGTAGAGGAAGAGATAGGCCGTGGCCAGGGCGTCGGTCCGGGCGTCGTGGGCCGCAAACCCCGGCAGGCCGTAGCGGCGGCATAGCGACGGCAGCCGGTAGTCCACCTGCTCGAAGTCCCCGCCCCCGCCCGTGGCCACCAGCCGCTTCTCCTCCAGGGCCATGGCCAGGCGCAGGGTGTCGATGCAGGGCGCGGCCAAATCGCCGCCCAGGTGCCGCCTGGCGGCGGCATTCAAAAATCCCATGTCCAGGTCCACGTGGTGGCCGACGACCACGGCCGGACCGAGAAAATCGAGAAAGGCGGCCAGGGCCGCGTCCACGGGCGGGGCGTCGGCCAGGGCGGTTTCGGTCAGGCGGTGGACGAGGGTCGCGTCCCTGGGGACCCCGGCCGGCGGGCGGACCAGGGTATGGAAGGTTTCGCCCGGCAGGATGGTCAGGCCGCGCAGCCGGACCGCGCCGATGGAGACCAGGGCATGGCGGCGGGGATCGAAACCGGTCAGTTCGGTGTCCACGGCCACGAACTCCAGGTCGTCGAGCCAGGCGGCGGCGTCGCGGCCGGCCTGGGCGGCCTGGTGGCCGGCCAGGGCCGGGGCCTTTTCCCGGGAGGCGAAGATTCCGGGCAACCGCCGGGCCAGGCGCTCGCGCCAGGTCACTGCCCGGCCTCCCCGGCCCACCGCCCTCCGGCCAGGGCCAGGCGCAGGGCCTCGAGGCCGGCGAAGGCGGTCCGAAAACCGTGCCGCCGCCGGGGCGACAGGCCGGCCGGCCGCAGCGGCGGCTCCCCCTCCCCTGCCGGTCCGGACGCCTCCAGGCGCAGCAGCAGGCGCTCGTTTTCGAAAAAGGCAAAGGCGTCGGCAGCGGCCCGCACCAGATCCCCGGGCAGGCGGCCGTCCCGGCCGAGTCGGGCCAGGCGCGTGGCCGTGCCGGTCTCCTCCACGCCTGCCAGGAGCGCGGCCAGCCGGACCATGGCCACCAGGGGCCGCGAGCCCCGGCCGGCCACGTCCAGGACCGGCGCATCGGTTCCGTCGCGCTCCAGGAGGCGGCCCTGGTAGCAGCCGAGCGGCGCGGGACGGGCGGCCAGGGACCGGAGCATGGCGGCAAGGACCGAAGCCGGCGGCAAGGGGGGCCGATCCAGGGCCACGCCGCCCTCTCCGTCGCCCGGACCGCAGCCGGCCACGGGCCTGGCGTCGAATCCTTCCAGCGAAGCCTCGTGGGCCAGGACATCGCCCCCCTCCCGGCCCCCTGTGGGATCGAATCCCCCGGCCGGCTCGCCGAGGCGCAGGACCGTGGCCCCGTCCCGGAGGCCGAGGCGGCCGAGGGCCTCCCCGAGCCGCGGCAGGAGCGCGGCGAGGTAGGTCCTGGCGGCCCGGCCGAGGACCGGGTCGCACCCGTCCCGGGGGACCACGGCCAGGGACAGGCCCATGCCCGGGAGCAGCTCCCGCCGGCCGGCCGCGCCCAGGACCCACCAGGCGCAGGGGACCGGGGACCGGCCGCAGGTCTTTTCCAGCAGTTCGAGCAGCCGGGCCAGAACCTGCTCGGCCACCATGGTCACGAGCCCCCCGACCGTGGCGGCCGTGGCCCCGCGCGCGGCCAGGGCCGCGGCCAGGGGGCGTATCCGGCCGCACAGGGCCTGCAAGTCCTCGAAATCCCCGGCCCGCCGGATGGCGCGCAGAAGCGCCATGGGCGAACGGCCGTGGGCCAGGAGCAGGTCGCTCGAGGTGACCATGCCCGCCGGCTCCCCGTTGCGTGTGACGAGCAGGTGCCGGATGCCGGCTCCGGTCATGCGGATCAGGGCCTCGAAACAGGGGGTCTCGGCCTCGATCTCGGCCACGGGCGCGGACATGAGGGTCTCGACCGAGGCTTCGGGGGAAAGGCCCCGGGCCACGGCCCGGCGCAGGTCCCGGTCCGTGACGATGCCGATGACCTGTCCCGACCCCTCCCGGACCAGGACCGACCCCACCTGCCCGTCCTCCATGACCCGGGCCGTCCGGCGCAGGTCCGTCCCCCGGGGGACCGCGACCAGGCGCCGCGAGGCCACCTCCCCGGCCGACCGGGTGAACAGGTAATCGCCGTCGTCCTGGGGCGGACAGGAGGACGGACCGGCCGGGAGGGGCGCGTCTTCGCCCGCAGGGGGGCGATTGTCGCCGAACCAGGCGGCCACCTGCGGGTGGCGGCCGGCCAGGGCGTCGAACGCGGCCCTGGGCAGGCGGACCAGGAAGGTCTCCTCCAGGGCCCGGACCTGGCCGTCCGCGCCGGGGAAGACGCCGAAGCACTCGCCCTCGCCGCGCACGTCGAAACTGCCCTCCCCCTGGCCTGTCCGGTCCAGACGGACCCCGCCGCGCTGGACGCAGCAGACCCAGCCGCCGTCGGCGCCGGGCGGATCGATGGCCTCGCCGGCCAGGTAAAAAGCCACCCGGCTGCCGGCGGCCAGGTCGGCCAGATCCCGGGCGGGCAGGCGGTCAAAGGGCGGAACCGAGGCCAGGAAGGCTTCCACGGCCTCGGGTTGCAGGGCCGGATCGCAGGCTTGCATAGGCGTCTCCGTCAGGTCAGGTAGCGCAGGCTGAAATGGTGTTCGAGGATCTCCCGCAGCTCGCCGATGGTCCGCAGGGCGTCGCGCAGGTCGTGCAGGGCCTCGTGGGGCAAGGCTCCCAGGTCCAGGCGGTTGTCCATGGGCCGCCCCTGGCCGAAGGCCGCGGCCTGGGCGGCCAGGCGCGCGGCCTGGACCCGGCCGAAGGCCTGGCGCAGCCGGCCGGCCAGCCCCTGGCCCAGCACGCCCTGGCCGGCCAGGGCCTCCAGGCGGTCCGTGGTGCCCGTGCGCCAGATGCCGGCGTCCAGGGCCAGGGCCTTGACCC
>CAZIJE010000104.1:0-13147 GCA_964539435.1 uncultured Desulfovibrio sp. | reverse complement strand
GGGGGGGGGGGGGGGGGGGGGGGGCGGGGGGGGGGGGGGGGGGGGGGGGGCCGGCCCCCCCCCCCCCCCCCCCGCCCGGGCGGGGGGGCCCCCCCCCCCCCCCCCCCCCCCCCCGCCGGAGGCATTCCCCGCGTCTCCCTTTTGACCTTGCCGCATTGTCATGGTGGAGAAAGGCTGCGACGAGGCGACGGTGCTATCGTTCCCGAAAAAAGGAAGGGAGACGTCGCATGTTTTCAGGTCTGTTGCAGCCGATGCACCTGCTGTTGATTCTTGGAGTCGTCCTGATCGTGTTCGGACCGGGCAAGCTCGGCAACCTGGGCCATGACCTGGGCAAATCGATCCGGGAGTTCAAGGCCGCCATGGACGGCCACAACGTGACGCCGGAGGCGGTGGCGGAGAAGCCGGCCGCCCAGGCGACCGTCCAGGCCGTGGCCGAGAAGGCCGACCCGTCCGCCTAGCCGGCGGCCACCGGGCCGGCGCGGATCAGTCGTCGTCCAGCCGCAGGGTCCGCCGGAACCGTTTGTCCAGGGTCTCCTCCAGGAAGTCCTGGAAGACCCGGCGGTATTTTTTCAGATAGTACTGCCGGTCCAGGAACTTCTCCTTGTGCCGGTATTTGATGAGCGTGGACGGGTTGAAGTAGGCGGCCGCGTTCTTGCGGGTCAGGACGAAGGGCGGCAGGCCTTCCTGGACCAGGATGTAGCTGGCGACCAGGGCCCCGGTGCGGTGGTTGCCTTCCAGGAACAGCTGGGGCTGGCTGACGGACAGGACGTAGACCCCGGCCGCGCGGCGGGTGGCGGACTTGTGGCGCTTGCGCTCGTACCAGTCGGCGATCTCGTCGATGCCCTGGGCGAAGCGGCGGCGCGTCTCCAGCAGGTGCGGCCCGTATTCCAGGCGGACCCGGGCGCTTGAGCCGCACAGCACCAGATGGTTGAGCTCCAGGATGTGGTCGACGCCCGAGGCCGAGAAGACCTCCACCTTGTCTTCCAGGAGCTGGTCCACGTAGGCGTAGCCTTCGAGCAGGTTGCCGATGATCTGGTCGGTGAGCGGCTCGCGGCGCATGAGCAGCTCTTCGTTGAGCGAGGCGAAGTCGTTTTTGACTTCCCGCAGCGAAGCCTCGATGGCGTCGAGGTCGAGGCGGTACTGCTTGCGGCTGCTCATGGCCGTGGTCCCTGCATCCCTGGGTTCCTATCCCGGCGGGAGCCGCCGGGTCCAGGGGATTTGCCCCAGGCCCGGGACAATGTCCATGCCAGGCAACGCCGCGCGGCCGCGGCAATAAAAAAAGCCGCCCCGGACAGGTTCCGGGGCGGCTTTTGGCGTTGTGGCAAGGGGGCCCTAGGCGGCCGAGGCGTTGCCGCGCGCGGGACGGCGGGGGCGCTGCGCGCCCTGGCGGTCGCCCTGGTCCGGGGACAGGCCGAAGGTGGAGCGGCGCTCGCCGCCCTGGGGACGGGCGGCCTGGGGACGCTCCTGGCGGGGCCGGTCGGACCGGTGCTCGGGCCGGGCCCGGTCTTCGCGCGGCCGGTCGGCAAAGGCGCGCTCGCCCTGGGGCCGGTCCGAACGGGGCCGGTCGCCCTGGGCGCGGTAGCCGGACTGCTGGGGCCGTCCGCCATAGCCGCCCTGCCGGCCCCGGGAGGGGTAGCGGGCCGGAGCCGAGGGCCGGCGGAACTCGGCCGGATCGGGCTCGAAGCCTTCCACCTCGCGGCGGGGCAGGGGCTTTTTCATGTAGGATTCGATGGCCCGGACCATGCCCATGTCCTCGCCGGTGACGAAGGTGTGGGCCTGGCCTTCGCGTTCGGCCCGGCCGGTGCGGCCGATGCGGTGGGTGTAGGCCTCGGCCGTGTCCGGGATGTCGAAGTTGACCACATGGGCCACCTGGGACACGTCGATGCCCCGGGCGGCGATGTCCGTGGCCACCAGGACCTGGAAGGAGCCGCGACGGAACCCGTCCATGGCGATCTGGCGCTGGCGCTGGGACAGGTTGCCCTGCAGGCAGGTGGCCTTGTGTCCGGAGCGGCACAGCTGCTGGGCCAGGTTTTTCGCCCGGTGCTTGGTCCGGGTGAAGACGATGACCGACTCGTCGCCGGCCTCGCCGAGCAGGTGCAGCAGCAGCGGGGACTTCTGGGTGTGGGAGATCGGGTAGATGGCGTGCTCGACCGTGGCAAGCGGCGCCATGTGGCCGATGCGGACCGTGACCGGATCGGAGAGGGTCTCGTGGGCCAGGCCGCTGATGGCCGGGGGCATGGTGGCCGAGAACAGGAGCGTCTGGCGTTCGGTCGGCAGGGCCGACAGGATCCGCTTGATGTCCGGCAGAAAGCCCATGTCGAACATGTGGTCGGCCTCGTCGAGGACCAGGGTCTCCAGGGCGTCGAAGCGGACGTTGCCCTGGTTCATGTGGTCAAGCAGCCTGCCCGGGCAGGCCACGATGATGTCCACGCCCTGGCGCAGGGCCCGGGTCTGGGGAAACATGCCCACGCCGCCGTAGATGACCGCGGCGCGAAGGCGCGTGCCCCGGCCGAGGTCGAGGCCGGCGCGGTAGATCTGCTCGGCCAGTTCGCGGGTGGGGGCCAGGATCAGGGCGCGGACGCCGCGCTTTTCCGGCTTGGTGGTCATGAGCCGGTGAATGATGGGCAAAAGAAAGGCGGCCGTCTTGCCGGTGCCGGTCTGGGCCAGGCCCATGAGGTCGCGGCCTTGGGCGACGTGGGGGATGGCTTCGGCCTGGATGGGGGTCGGGTTTTCGTAGCCCAGGCGCTTGATGTTGTCGGCAATGGTCGCATGAAGGCAAAAAGAGTCGAAGCTCAAAAGAATATCCTTTGGCAGGGGTGAGCCGCGCAACGCAACCGTGCGCGGTGGCGATCGTAAAATCGAGAAACGGAAGCTGCGGGCCGAGTCAGGATCGGAAGATCGGGGCCAGTGGCCTTCGGCGGGGAGAGCGTCCGTGGGGAGGGCGACAGGCTTGCAGCGGGGCCGCGTCGCAAAGACATCACCTCTTGGCCGATACAGTGCCAAAGGGGAACATACGGGCTTTTGCGGCGTTGTCAACACGGCCGGTCGGCTTTGGCCTTGGTTTTTGCAGGCGGCCGGGGTAGAGGCCCGGACCGGAGGGCCTGCATGACCGACCAGAAGAAAGCGACGCGCTACGGCCTGGCCACGGTGGCCATGTGGGCGACCGTGGCCGCGGCCTTCAAGCTGTCCCTGGCCCATCTGGCTCCGCTCCAGCTCCTGCTCTACGCCAGCCTGGCCTCCTGCCTGGTCCTGGCCCTGGTCCTTGCGGCCACGGGCCGGCTCGGACGTCTGGCCCGGCTGACCCGGGCCCAATGGCGGCGGTCCATGCTCCTCGGGGCCCTCAATCCGTTTCTCTACTACACGATCCTTTTCGCGGCCTACGACCTGCTCCCGGCCCAGGAGGCCCAGCCCCTCAACTACACCTGGGCCATCACCCTGTCGCTTCTGGCCGTGCCGCTCCTGGGCCAGAAGCTGCGGCCGCGCGACCTTCTCGCCCTTTGCGTCAGCTATGCCGGGGTGGTGGTCATCGCCACCCACGGCGACGTCCTGGGCCTGCGTTTCGCCAGCCCCTCGGGCGTGGTCCTGGCCCTCGTGTCCACGGTGGTCTGGGCCTTCTACTGGATCCTCGGGGCGAAAGACGACCGGGACCCGGTGGTGGGCCTGCTCGCCAATTTCCTGTGCAGCCTGCCGCTGACGCTGTTGGCGGTCCTGTGTTTTTCCGACCCGTTCCCGGCGTCGCTGCCGGGCCTTGTCGGCGCGGCCTATGTCGGGATCTTCGAGATGGGCCTGGCCTTCGTCACCTGGCTTTCAGCCCTCAAATACGCGGCCAACGCCGCCCGGGTGGCCAATCTCATTTTCCTCTCGCCGTTTCTGTCGCTCATCCTCATCCACTTCCTGGTCGGCGAGGCCATCCTGCCGTCCACGGTGGCGGGACTGGTCCTCATTCTGGCCGGGCTCGGAGTGCAGAAGGCGGGGCGGACGGGTTAGGCCGTATCGGCTGGTTTGAACCAGACAAGGCTCACCACAATGAAGATCGCACCGCCGACCAGGATGTGCAGCGGGTACACAGGGAGCACGGTTTGCGGGAGGATGGTCGGCAAAAGGGCCAGGGCCAGGGCCGGGGGCGAGGAGAGCCGCAGGCCCCGGGCCAGGGCGAAGGTCGTGGCCACGGACAGTCCGGCCGCCAGCCACAGCGGGCCGGAACAGACACGGACCACCACGGCCACCCACACCGTGCCGGCCAGGGCGCAGGTTGCGAGGAGCAGGAGCAGGCGGGGCATGGACTGCTGCCGCAACCGGCTTCCCGGGTGGGTCAGTTCCACAAAGGCCACGATCAGCGGCGGGGACATCATGTAGACCCAGTCGAAGGTGGTGGTCAGCAAGGCCACGAGCAGGACGAAAAAGAGCAGCTTGGCGTAATGGACCCAGTCCCGGGCCGCATTTTCATGGCCGGGCCGGCAGGCGGGCGCGGTTGGCGAGGACAGGCAGAGGGCCTGCTTTCGCCGGTCGGCCGCCTGGGCGTACAGGGCGATGGTTCCGGTCATGACGCAGACGGCCGCCGGATAGGTCCAGCTGTGGATGCCGGCGATGATCGGCAAAATGGCCGCCGAGATCGACGGCGACATGGCGGAACGGAAAAACTTCAGTTCCAAAAGGACGAAGGCAAAGGCGATCCCGACCAGGGCGACCAGGGAAAAGGGCAGGACGCGCAGGATGGCGACGCCGGTCACCGCCCCAAGGGTCGGCGAGAACCAGACGGTCCAGGCCGGGCCGGGCCAAGGCCGCTCCTCCATGACCCAGGCCCCAAAGGCCAGGGCCGCGATTTCCGGGAAAATAATGTCGTTTGCCTGGAAGTGTTCGGCAACCGCCACCATGGCGACGACAAAAAGCATGGTGGCGTATTCCATCCGGCTATACATGGCGGTTGTTCTCGTTTGCGGCGTCGTCCGCGTCCAGGCTGGCGAAAACCTTTTTCACGGTGGCCAGGGGCAGAAACAGGGTCAGGGGCCGGCTCGGCAGGTCCATGAACCCGTGGTGGCGGTAAAAGGCGGCCGCCCTTTCGTGCTTGGCCTCCACCAGCACCACGAAACAGGCGGCTTCGGCCCGCAGGCATCGCAGGAGGGCGTCGGCCAGGAGCGCCGCTCCAAGGCCCGTGCCCTGGAAGCGCGTGTCCACGGCCAGCCGACCGATGCGGATGGCCGGCAGGGCCGGGTAGCGGAGCAGGCGCTTGGCGAGGGGTTCGGGCAGGTCCGTCAGCGGGATACTGGCGCTTGAAAGGGTATAGAAGCCGGCGAGGGTTTCACCGAGGCGGGCGACAAAGCAGTTGGCGATGCGCCGCCGGATGTCCTGGCCGGCCTGTTCCCGGAAGTACCGCTCCAGGGCCGGTTCGCCGCACCGGAAACCGCTGCGGTCGTCCGCGGCGGCAAACGGCCGGACGCGCAGCATCAGTCTGATGCGGCCAGCCGGCGGTGGCGCGCAAAGGCCCGGACAAGCGCCGGCGCGGGCTCGGGCGGACTGAGCAGGGCCTCGGCCACCTGGCGCTGGTCCTCGGCGGACAGCCGGATGATCTCCATGTCCTCGATGGTCTTGCGGGCGGCCTCGCTGGCGGCCGCGACCACGAAATCGGTCAGGGTCCGGCCCTGGAGTTCCGCCGCGCGCTTGAGCATGGCGTGGACGTCACTGGGAAGACGCGCTTCCAAACGGGCTGTGGCGGTTGTGCGGTGCATGGAGAAAACGTACGGCACAGTGCCGTACAAGGCAAGAGAAAAGGACCTGGTATGGCGGCGCCAAAAAACAGCAATTCCGTTCCCGTCTATTCCACGGACCAGGGCAAGCTCTGTCCGGGCTGCGGCCGGCCGGCGGACCGGTGCGCCTGCAAGGCGGCCAGGCCGGCCGCCAAGGGCGACGGCATCGTCCGGATCACCCGTGAGACCAAGGGCAGGAAGGGCAAGGGCGTGTCCTGCGTCACCGGCCTGCCCCTGCCGCCGGACAAATTGGAAGCCCTGGCCAGGCAGCTCAAGGCCAGGTGCGGGGCCGGGGGCACGGTCAAGGACGGGGTCATCGAGATCCAGGGCGACCACCGGGAGGTCCTGGCCGGGGAGCTGCGCAAGCTCGGCTACACCGTCAAGCTGGCCGGCGGGTGAGCCTGGCGGGCCGGGAGGAGGTGCCGGCCACGGGGATTGGGTGCAATCTTTCGCCCGAGGCTTCGATCCATTGACACTTTTGAGCCGCTCCACGTAAGAATGGAAATAAGGACCATAGGGCTTGCCTGGTCCGTTTTTTTCCGTTCCCAAAACCATGGAGTTGCTCTGCCGATGATCGCAAAAGTCAAGCGCCGCTACCCGGTCGGAGCGGAAGTGCTGCCTGCGGGCGGAACGCATTTTCGGGTATGGGCGCCGCTCCCCGAGAAGGTCGAAGTCGTTTTGGAGTCCGGTCCCGGAGCGCCGGCGGCCATTCCCCTCAAATCCCACCTCGACGGCTATCATACGGCCCTGGTCCCGGAGGCCGGCCACGGCACCCGGTACCGGTTCCGGCTCGACGGGAAGGGCCTTTTTCCCGACCCGGCCTCGCGTTTCCAGCCCAACGGCCCCCACGGCTCCTCCCAGGTCGTGGACCCGACGGCCTACGCCTGGCAGGACGCGGGCTGGAAGGGCGTGGCCCTCAGGGGCCAGGTCATCTACGAGATGCACGTCGGCACCTTCACCCGCGAGGGGACCTTTGCCGCGGCCGGCAAGGAGCTGGCCGAACTGGCGGCCTGCGGCGTCACGGTCGTCGAGGTCATGCCCGTGGCCGATTTTCCCGGCCGGTTCGGCTGGGGCTACGACGGGGTCGGCCAGTTCGCGCCGGTCTGGCTCTACGGCGAACCGGACGACTTTCGCGGCTTCGTGGACACGGCCCACCGGCGCGGGCTCGGCGTCATCCTGGACGTGGTCTACAACCACTTCGGCCCGAGCGGGAACTACCTCAAGGCCTACGCCACGGACTACTTCACGGACAAGTACAAGAACGAGTGGGGCGAGGCCATCAACTTCGACGGCCCGAATTCCCAGGCCGTGCGGGAATTCTTCCTGGCCAACGCGGCCTACTGGATCGAGGAGTTCCACCTCGACGGCCTGCGCCTGGACGCCACCCAGCAGATCTTCGACGACTCCCCGGAACACATCGTCACGGCCATCGGTCGCCGGGTCCGGGAGGCGGCGCGTGGCCGCAAGACCCTCCTGGTCGCGGAAAACGAGCCCCAGGACTCCAACCTGGTCCGTCCCGTCGCCGCCGGGGGCAACGGCCTCGACGGCCTGTGGAACGACGACTTCCACCACAGCGCCATGGTGGCCCTGACCGGCCGCAGCGAAGCCTATTATACGGATTATACAGGCAAACCGCAGGAGCTCCTGTCCATGCTCAAGTACGGCTATCTGTACCAGGGGCAGCGGTACTCGTGGCAGAAAAGCCGCCGGGGAAGGCCGGGCCTCGACCTGCCGCCCCAGGCCTTTGTCCTCTACATCCAAAACCACGACCAGGTCGCCAATTCCGGCCGCAGTGAACGGATCCAGTTCCTGACCAGCCCCGGCCGGTTGCGGGCCATGACCGCCCTGTTCCTGCTGGCCCCGGGCACGCCCATGCTGTTCCAGGGCCAGGAGTTCGGGGCCTCGACGCCGTTTCATTATTTTTCCGACCACGATCCGGAACTGGCCAAGCTGGTGGGCGAGGGCCGGTCCCAGTTCCTCCAGCAGTTCCGCAGCCTGGCCACGCCCGAGATGCGGTCCTTTGTCCCGGACCCGGGCAATCCGTCCGTCTTTGAGCGGTGCAAGCTCGACCTCGGCGAACGGGAGCGGCACCGGCCGGTCTACGACCTGCACAAGGACCTGCTGCGCCTGCGCCGGGAGGACCCGGTCTTTGCCGCCCAGAAATCGCGTGGTCTGGACGGCGCGGTCCTGGCCGAGGAGTGCCTGCTGGTCCGGTACTTCGGCGAGGACGCGGACGACCGGCTGCTCCTGGTCAACTTCGGGCCCGACCTGCACCTGGACCCGGCTCCGGAACCGCTCCTGGCCCCGCCCGAAGGCATGCTCTGGGCCATCCTGTGGTCGAGCGAGGATCCGAAATACGGCGGCACCGGGACCCCGCACCCGGACACGGAAGAAAATTGGCGTATTCTGGGGCACGCGGCGGTGGCCCTGCGCCCGGTTCCCCGGGAGGTGGAAAGCGATGCGTGAACGAATCAGCCTGTCGCCCAGGCTCACGCCCCACGGACACGACGAGGACCCGCACCGGTACAAGGAATGGCTGGTCACCAACGGCCTGGGCGGCTACGCCTCGGGCACCGTGACCGGGACCATCACCAGGCGCTACCACGGCCTGCTCATCGCGGCCCTGCCCAATCCTCTGGGCCGGATGATGATGTTAAACGGCCTGTCCGAGCGGCTGCGGCTGCCGGACAGGAGCGTGGTCTACACCGGGGCCGAGGAGCTGGTCGGCCTGGCGCCCGAGGCGGTCCACCCCTTGTCGAGTTTCCGGCTGGAAAACGCGGTTCCGATCTGGCGCTACGACATGGGCAAGTTCATCCTGGAAAAGCGCCTGGTCATGCCCTACCGCCAGAACACGGTCCATGTGACCTACCGCCTGCTTCGGGGCAAGGGCGTGGTGCGCCTGAACCTCCGGCCGGCCATCCAGTTCCGGCCCCACGACGACTCGGTCTGCCTGATCCACGCCATGCGCTACCGCCTCACCGTCTACGAGGACCAGTTCGAGATCGCGGGCGACGCCGAGTACCCGACCCTGCGCCTGCTCCTGCACGGCCCGTCCACGGCCTTCACCGTGGACCGCAAGGAGACCTCGACCATCCCCTACACCACCGAGCGCAACCGGGGGTATCCCTGCGAGGGCTCGCTCTGGAGCCCGGGCTATTTCCGGACCGACCTGGAGGAAGGCCAGGAGACCACCCTTGTGGCCTCCACCGAGGATTGGGAGATCGTGCGGGCCCTGACCCCGGAGGCGGCCTACCGGGCCGAAACCGATCGGTGCGAGTTCCTGATCAGCGCCGCCCATCCCGAGGTGCAGTCAAACCCCGTGGCCCAGCTCGTCCTGGCCGCGGACCAGTTCCTCATCACCCCGGTCGGCCGCACCCAGGACGCGGTCCGGGCCAAGGCCGCCGGCGACGAGATCCGCACGGTCATCGCCGGCTACCACTGGTTCACGGACTGGGGCCGCGACACCATGATCAGCCTCGAAGGCCTGACCCTCGCCACCGGCCGCACCAACGAGGCCGGCTGGATCCTGCGGACGTTCGCCGAATACATCCGGGGTGGCCTCATTCCCAACATGTTCCCCGAAGGTCAGAAGGAAGGCCTCTACCACACCGCCGACGCCACGCTCTGGTTTTTCCACGCCGTCAACCGCTACGTGGAGGCGACCGGCGACCGGGTCACCCTGCGCCAGCTTTTGCCCAAACTCTCGGACATCGTCTGGCGGCACCGCCAGGGCACGGACTTCGGCATCGGCATGGATCCGGCCGACGGGCTGCTGCGCCAGGGGGCCGAGGGCTACCAGCTGACCTGGATGGACGCCAAGGTGGACGACTGGGTGGTGACCCCGCGTCGGGGCAAGGCCGTGGAGATCAACGCCCTGTGGTACAACGCCCTGCGGCTGCTGGAGCGTTGGCTGCGCGAGTCCGGCGACGCCGAAGCGGCGGCCCCGGTCGCCGCCATGGCCGACCAGGCCCGGGAGTCGTTCAACCGGCGGTTCTGGTACGAGGCCGGAGGGTATCTCTACGACGTGATCGACGGCGAGACCGGCGGGCCGGACGACGCCTGCCGGCCCAACCAGGTCCTGGCCATCTCCCTGGACAATCCCGTGCTCGACGCAAGCCGGTGGCGGCCGGTCATGGACGTGGTGACGGAAAAGCTCCTGACCCCGCTCGGCCTGCGGTCCCTGGCCCCGGACCACCCGGACTACAAGGCGAAATACTACGGCGACCTGCGTTCCCGGGACGCCGCCTACCACCAGGGCACGGTCTGGGCCTGGCTCATCGGCCCCTACATCGACGCCTGGATCAAGCTCCATCCGGACAGGCGCTACGAGGCCCGGGGGTTTCTGGCCGGCCTGCTCGCCCACCTGGACGACGCCTGCATCGGGTCCATCAGCGAGGTCTTCGACGCGGACGCGCCGTATCTGCCGCGCGGCTGCATCGCCCAGGCCTGGAGCGTGGCCGAGGCCCTGCGGTGCTGGGTCAAGACGGCGAAATAGCGGGAGGATGCCTCCGGCGGCCGGGAGGGGGTCACCCCCTCCCGGACCCACCCGTCCTGCGGGCCGCGTCTGCCCGGCTGCAAAGCCAGCCCGGCAGACGCGGCTCTCAAAACGAGAGCGTCCAGCAAAGCCTGTCGCCGTTTCCCGTCCAGGGGGTCCGGGGGGGATGATCCCACCCGGCGGGTCCAGGGCAGCGCCCTGGCGGGGCCCGGGGCAGCGCCCCGGTGATTTTTTCTTACGGCGCGGTTGTCGGTTGTTTTTCGGCTTGGCGCAGGAACGCGGCCACGACCTCCAGGTAGTCGTGGGGCACGCCCGGCCCGCCGTGCAGGACCAGGAGCGCAGTTCCGGGGGCGTCGCCGCCGCAGATCCGGCGCCAGACCCGGCCGCCCGGGACGGCGACGAATCCGTCCCGGTCCAAATCCTGAAGCGTCACTCCGCCTCCCCCCAGGCCGCCTTGCTGCGGGCGATCTTTTTCCGGACCACCCCCCAGGTCGGGGTGGTGAGGAACGACTCCTCCCAGCGGGCCAGGAACTTCCGGTACAGGGCGAACGGCACGGTGAAGGTCATCTCGTCCGGTTTCATGTGCTTGCGGGCCGAGGGGTCGCCGCAGCCGAGCACGGCCCGGGTCCGGCCGGCGGCCAGGTAGAACAGCGGCCAGGTGACCAGGAAGCCGCACCCGGCCCCGAACGGCGCGGCCACGGCCTCCAGGTCGCCGGTGACGAAGGCGGCCAGATTGGCCAGACCCGTCAGGACCTCGCCCCGGGCGAAAAAGGCCACCAGCTCCGGGGTCTCTCCGTCCTGAAACAGGGACAGGGGCTTCATGACGCAGAACTTGGCCGGGGCCGGACGCGGCGGGACGTCGGTGAAAAACTTCCGGGCCGCCTCGGGCGAGGGCTGGTAGCGTTCGCCGGCCACGGGCGTGCCCGGGATGCCGGTGGAGATGTAGCAGGTGATGAAATCCAGCTGGGGTGCGTGGAAGCCCAGGTAGAACGAGCCGCCCGGGCAGCCGTAGCGGGACGCCTCGAACCAGGCGGCGGTCCGTTTTTTGCGGGCCAGCCACAGCTTGCCCATGACGCAGGAGAAGCTGCCGAAGACCTCCTGCCAGTCCACCTTGCCCTGGCGCTCCAGGTCCAGGGACAGCGGCGGCCCGCAGTCCGGGGAAAACCCCTCGCTCGGCTCCGTGTCGGTGTAAAAGATGCCGAAGGGCTCCTCGGACAGGCCCAGGGCGGCGAAAAAGGCGTCGGGACTCTCAGGCATGGCGGCACCTCGCGCAACATATTCGAAGCGGCCGGGACCGGCCGGCTGGCCGATCGCCTTCCTTGCAGAGGAAACACGAAATCCGGCCCGGGGCAAGCCTGGGCGGAGGAGGCAGGGGGGACTTGACAGGGGGCGGGTTTTCGGCTGGATGCGGAAGAAGACCGTCGGAGGTGCGGCCATGAACCGGTGGGGCATGGGAACCATGCTGTATCGCGCGACCATTCTCTACGCGCTGTTGGCGATCCTGTACGACTCGATTCTCCTGGCTTCCTTCTGCGACCGGCTGGTGCCGTGGCGGCTGGCCCTGGCCGTTGGCGGCACGCTCCTTTTTCTCGGCGTCATTGTCTACGCCCTGGGCACGTTTTCCGTGTACAAGGCCGTGGACGCCGGCCAGCTGGCCACGCGCGGCGTCTACGCCGTGGTCCGCCACCCCCTCTACGCCGCCTGGGTCTGGCTGATCGTGCCCGGCCTGGCCCTGCTCCAGGGCACGCCCCTGACCCTGGCCGCGCCGGTGGTGGCGGCCGTCTTCTACCGCCTGTGCATCCCCCACGAGGAGTCGGTCCTGCGCCGGGTCCACGGCGAGGCCTACGAATGCTACCGCCGGCGGGTGGGCGGCATCTTCCCCCGCCTGGGCCGGGCCTGAACCGGGGCGCGGGACGGCGCGGGTCTTTCCGGTGAACGGGCGCGAAGGACGGAAGCGGCCGGCCAGCGGTCGGCGGCTCAGTCCTCGTCCGGCAGGAAGGCCTTGATGATGTCCTCGATCTGGGCGTCGGCCGCGGCCACCACGTGGGAAATCCGGTCCGGCGCCAGGCCGAGCGTGGTCCAGGCGGCCGGGGACAGGGGCGGGGCGTAGACCTCGCCGCTCGACCCCAGGCCCAGGGCCCCGGCCACGGCGTCGGCCGTGTGCACAATGGCCGGCATGGCCATGCCCATGTGGCTCAGGTTGCCGTGGTGGTGGCGCACGCCACGTTCCAGGTTCTCCGGAAACCGCCACCGCCGCAGCAGCATGCCGCCCAGGGTGGCGTGGTCGAAGCCCAGCACCCGGCGCTCGGCCTCGCGCAGCAGGATGCCTTCGGACCGGGCCAGGGCCAGGGCGTGGGCGGCGTGGCGCGGCAGGCTGCGGTAGAGCACCAGCCGGCCCACGTCGTGGAGCAGTCCGGCCACGAACAGCCGCTCCACGTCCACGTCGGTTTCCGGGCCGGCCAGGGCCGAGGCCACGACCCCGCAGCCGATGCTGTGTTTCCAGAACGAGCGCATGTCCACCAGACCGTCGGGCAGACCCCGGAAAATCGAGATGACCGAGATGCCGAGCGCCAGGGTGGTGAGTTGGCGGCTGCCGACAATGGTCACGGCCCGGGACAGGGTGTCCACCTTGACCGGAAATCCGTAGAACGCGCTGTTGACCACGGTCAGGAGCTTGGCCGAGAGGCCGGCGTCCTTGCCGATGGCGTCGGCCGCCTCCTTGGCCGTACTGCGCGGGTCGTTCAGGACTTCGTTGATGCGCACGAACACGTCCGGCAGGGACGTCAGCTTGGGGTCGGACTCGATCAGGGACATGGGGCCGGGCGGCGGCTGGTCCGGCGGGGGCGGCAGGGCCTCCGGGGCCACCGGCCCGGGCAGGGCCACGGCGGCCGGGCCGCGCCGGGCCAGC
>CAZIJE010000103.1:0-13322 GCA_964539435.1 uncultured Desulfovibrio sp. | reverse complement strand
CGCCGGCCCGGGCCGCCTCGATGGCGGCATTTAAGGCCAGCAGGTTGGTCTGGTCGGCGATGTCGTTGATGACGCCGATGATGCGGCCGATCTCGGCCGCCTGTCCGTCCAGGGCCGTCAGCACCTGGCCGAGCTTGCCCGTGGATTCGGCCACGGACGCGATGCCGGCCACGGCCTCCCGGATCTCGGTGGAACCGGCCTCGGCGGCCTGGTTGGCGCTGCCCGCCGCCTCGGAGGTCCGGGCGGCGTTTCGCGCCACTTCCATGACCGTGGCGGTCATCTCTTCCATGGCCGTGGCCACGGCGTCGGCCTGCTGCTTTTGCTGCTCGGCCCCCCGGGCCTGCTCGTCGGACGAGGCCGAAAGCTCTTCCGAGGCCGAGGCCACGCGCTGGGCCAGTTCGTTGATCTCGCCGCCGAGGCTGCGCAGGGCCGCCTGGCCGCTTTCGATCTGCCGCTGCTGTTCGCGCACCGTGGACAGGTCCGTGAGGCAGGTCACCGCGCCCAGGATGTGGCCTTGGGAGTCGCGGAAGCTGTCCACGGAAAAGTGGCAGGCAAGGACGTTTCCGTTCCAGAGGGTCAGGTCGCTTTCGGTCCGCACGGAGCTTCCCTCGCGCAGGACCCGTTCCGTGTGGGAGACGCCGTCCTTGTTGTAAAAGGCCTGGCTTACGGTCTTGCCGACAATGGCGGCGTCGGTCTTTTGGAGCATCTGGGCAAGGGAAGCGCTGGCGTGGGTGATGATCCCGTCCTTGTTGCAGATGAGAAACGGGGTGCCCACGCTCATGACGGCGCACCGGTAGTATTCCCGGCGCTGCATGTTGAATTCCAGGGCCTGGCTGGCCTCTTGGCCCAATGGTCCGAGTTCCTTCCAGGAACGGACTTGGTCAAAGAAAAAAGTCCGTGGATGGGTGTTGATGTCGCGCAGTCCGGAAAACAAACGCTGGATGGGACCATTGATGCGCGCGGCGGCCAGCCAGGCCGCAACAGAGCCGGCAACGGCCAAGGCGGCGGCGACGTAGACATTTCCAAGCAGGGTGGAGCCGATTGTGCAGAGGCTGAGGATGATGCCCAGGACAAGACAGAGGACGCCGGGCGAGGGCGAAGCAGTGTGGTCGTTCATGGCGACGCTCCAATCCGTTTTTCTGTATTCAATACTAAGAGGAGCGGAAGGTCAACGAGACGACGACCCTCGCAAGGCCTTGATCGAAAATCATTTTTTTGTTCGGTCCGTCAGGGAGCAAGGCCTGGGCCGGTGGTCTGTCCCGACGGGGAGCGGCCGCTGAAGCGGTAGGGCGCGAAAAGGGCCTTGCCCAGGGCTTCGAGCCCGGCCGGGGTTTCGCCGTAGGTGGCGAGGCTGGCGCCGGCCTGGGGCAGGAGGGGCAGGTCGTAGGGCGACTCGGCCGCGACCAGGATCAGGCGGTCGGAAACAAGATGCGCGAGCTCCTCGGCCAGACGGCGCTGGCCTGGGTTGCGGCGGGCGTCGGTCACGAGCAGGATCACGCGGTGGGCGGTCCGGGCCTTGCCGACCGTCTGGGCTATGGCTTCGCCGTCCGGGTCGGCCGGCAGGAAATGATGCTGCACGCCGGCCCAGGCGGCAACTCCCGCTTCGGCCTCGGCATCGGTCGCGTCCCGGCCGAGTCTCGGGCGTACGACGAGGGTCGCGGCGTCGGCCGTGGCCGGCAGGGCCGGCGCGGTCGGCCCGAAGGCGGTCAGGGAGCGATCGGCGATGCGTCGGGCCAGGGCGGCATGGGCCGGCGTGGCCAGGCGCGAGGCCAGGTCCGGGGCCGGCGTGGCCAGGGCGGCGGCGTGTAAGAGACCGAACCGCTCCTTGAGGCGCAGCACCCGGGTGACGGCCGCGTCCAGACGGGAAAGCGGCACCCGTCCGCTGGAAACGGCCAGCATCACCCGGTCCATGGCCTCCAGGCGCTCCGCGGCCGGACGTCCGGCGTCCGCGCCCACGAGCAGCACGTCGGCCCCGGCGGCCAGGGCCAGAACCGCGGCCTCGGCCGTGCCGTAGGTGGCGGCCACGGCCCCCATGCCCAGGGAATCGGTGAAAATGACGCCGTCGAACCCGAGCCGGCCGCGCAGGACGCCCAGGAGAATCCGCCGGGACAGGGTGGCCGGCAGGTCGTCCGGTTCCAGGGACGGGGTCAGCACATGGGCGGTCATGACCGCCGGGGCCCCGGCCGCGAAGGCCGCCCGGAAAGGCGGAAAATCCACCCGGGACAGGGTGGCCGCGTCGTGGTCCACCCGGGGGAGGCCCACGTGGGAGTCCACGGCCGTGTCCCCGTGGCCCGGGAAGTGCTTGGGCGTGCACACGACGCCGACGCTGGCGTAGCCGGCCGTGGCCGCGGCCGCGAACCGGGCCGCATCGGCCGGGTTGGCCCCGAAGGAGCGGATGCCGATGACCGGGTTGGCCGGGTTGACATTGACGTCGGCCACGGGCGCGAAATCGGTGTTGACGCCGACGGCCAAGAGTTCCCGGCCCGTGGCCGCCGCCGCCTGCCGGACCAGGTCGGCCCGGCCGGTGGCGGCCTGGGCCATCTGGCTGGGGAAGACCGTGAAGCCCCGGCGGAGCCGGGCCACGGGACCTCCTTCCTGGTCCACGCCGATCAGGAGCCCCAGGCCCTTTTCCGTGGCCGCGGCCGCGGCCTGGAGGCCGGCCGTGAGCCGGGCCACCTGGTCCGGCGTTTCGATGTTGCCCGCGCTGGCGTAGAGGATGACGCCGCCGAGATGCCGGTCGCGGATCAGGGCCTCGGTGTCCGGCGAGACTTGCGCTCCTTCGAACCAGACCATGAAGACCTGGCCGACCTTTTCCGCAAGGCTCATGGAGGCGACGAGGGCGGGCACACGGGAGGCGGCGGTCGCGGGACCGGCCAGGGCTGTCAGAAAAGCCACGGCAAAGGCCGTGAAGGCGACGAGGCGGCGGGCGTGGCGCATGGATGCTCCGGGAAGGGGGTTACGCGCCGGCCTCGGCGCGTTTGTCGGCGTACATGGCGGCGTCGGCCCGGCGGACCAGATCCTCGATGGTCTGGCCCGGCGCGTGCACGGCCACGCCAATGGAAATGGACAGGCCGGGCGTGCCGGAGAGCTCCCGGTCCCTGGCCACCTGGGCCACGCAGGCCCGCAGCCGCTTGGCCATGATCGCGGCCTCGTGGTCGCCGGCGTCGGGCATGAGGACCACGAATTCGTCGCCGCCGAGCCGGGCCAGGACGTCGTAGGCCCGGACCCGGCCGGCCATGGCCCGGGCCACGTCGCACAGGACCGCATCGCCGGTCTCGTGGCCGTACAGGTCGTTGACGGCCTTGAACCGGTCGAGGTCGCAGAAAAGCAGGGCCGCCGGCCTCCCCTTGCGCTCGGACAGGGCGAGCAGGGCCGGCCCGCTGCGGCGCAGGAAGGCCCGGTTGGGGATGCCGGTCAACTCGTCGGAGTCGCGCTGGCGGGACAGCTCCTCGTGGATCTTGACGTGGAGCAGGTCCCCGGCCAAAACCTCGCAGAAATGTTCCAGAAAATCGGTCCCTTTTTCCGGCGTGTAACGGCCGGGATCCGGATCGGCCAGGGCCAGGACGCCGATGCGCCGGTCCGTCCGGTACTTGTCGTGCAACACGGCGATGAAGCACGAACCGTCCCTGAGGCCCGGACGGTCCTCGATGCGGACCTGGGGAAAGAAAAAGCCGGGATCGGCCAGGGCGGCCACCGGGCCGACATAGACCGGCCGGCCGTCGGCGCGGACCTTGGGCAGGGCGCGCACGGCGTTTGCAAGGGCCGCCTGGGGAGGGCAGGGATGGCCGGGCGGCACATGGGCCTCGAAGTCCTCCCGGGACAACAGACAGGACAGGGCGCGCACGCCCATGGTTTGGGCCAGGCGGTCCAGGACTTCCGGCAGCTCGGCCAGATGGCGCAACTGCCGCGACAGGGTCAGGGCCGCGCGAAACGTGCCGAACGCCTGGTCATTGACCCGGAAGATGTCCTGCAGGCG
This sequence comes from uncultured Desulfovibrio sp., assembly GCA_964539435.1. Lineage (GTDB taxonomy): Bacteria > Desulfobacterota > Desulfovibrionia > Desulfovibrionales > Desulfovibrionaceae > Solidesulfovibrio. Next base: position 9,346 of record CAZIJE010000103.1, on the reverse strand, counting down.
CTCCATCTGGCCGCCCAGGCGGCGCAGGCGGTCCCGCAGCCGGTCCGTTTCCGCGGCATGGAGCCGGGCTGCGGCGGCCAGGTCTTCCTTTTCCCGGTCGCATAGGGCCCGGGCGTCGAGCAGATCGGCCACGAACTGGCGGAAATCCGGCTGCCGGCCGGCGGGCAGGAAGCGCTCCAGCTCCAGGGCCTTGGCCTTGAGCTCCGTGTCGTCAAGGGGGATGCTCATGGGGGTGTCGGGCAGCGGGGGCCGCCCTTGCGCTCCGCAGCCCTGGTACCACGTTCGTGGCAGGGCAACAAGTCATGCGGATGTTTGAAAAAATTGGCAGCCGAAACAGCCTTTTCGCCATGGAGCGGCCATGAGGATACTGGTTGAAAACCTGACGCGGTTCGGGGACCTGCTGCAATCGCAGCCCGCCATGGCCGAACTGGCCGGACAGGGGCACGAGATCGCGGTGGCCTGTCTGGAAAATTTTGCCGGGGCCGCGGCCCTGTTGCCCGAGGCCGCGCAGATCCTGCCCCTGCCCGGCGCCCGGATGCTGGCCGGCCTGGACGGGAGCTGGCCCGACGCCCTGGCCGCGGTGGACGGGTTCGTCGGTCGGGTGGGCCGGGAGTTCGCGCCGGACGCGGTGGTCAACCTGACGCCGGCCCTGGCCGCGCGGCTGCTGGCCAGACGCCTTTGCGGGGAGCGCGTGCGCGGCTTCAGCCTGGACCCGTTCGGGTTTCGCCACGAGTCGTCGCCCTGGGCCACGTTTCTGGAAGCTTCGTCAGCCAACCGGGGACTCAGTCCGTTTAACGTGGTGGACCTGTTCCGCACGGCCGCCGGCGTCGGCCAGGGTCGGGGCCGGTTCGCCCTGCGCCGGCGGCACGCGGCCGCCGCCGGCGCGGCCCGAGAGAGGCTGACCGTTGCCGCGCCGCCTGACGCCGCCTTTTTCGTGGGTTTCCAGCTCGGGGCCAGCGCCGCGGTCCGGCAGTGGCCCGTGGCCGCCTTCGCCCGGGTCGGGGAGGGGCTCTGGGAGCGGTACCGGGCCGTGCCGGTTCTTTTGGGCGGGCCGGGAGAAAAAGCCCTGGCCGACGCCTACCGGCAGGCCTGCCGGGCGCCGGCCGTGGACCTGATCGGGGCCACGGACCTGCCCGGGCTGGCGGCGGTCCTTTGCGAGATGTTTCTCCTTCTGACCAACGATACCGGCACCCTGCACCTGGCCGCCGGCCTCGACGTGCCGTCGGTCTCGATCTTCCTGGCCACGGCCCAGCCTTTTGACACCGGCCCGTACCGGGAAGGCTGCCTGTGCCTGGAGCCGGACATGGCCTGCCACCCCTGCGCCTTTGGCGCGGCCTGTCCCCACGGCAACGCCTGCCTGACGGCCATCGGCCCGGACACGGTGTTTGCGGCCATAGCCGCCTTCCGCGACACGGGCCGGTTCCCGGCCGCGGCCTATCCCGGCGCCAGGGCCTGGTTGTCGGCCTTTGACGCCTGGGGCTTCATGGACCTTGTTTCCCTGTCCGGCCACGACGCCGAGGCCCGGGCCGTCTGGTTGCGGATCCTGCGCCGGGTTCTTCGTCAATTCCTTGACGAAAATCCCTTCGACCCGCCCGAATCCGACCTGCCGGCCCTGCCGGAAGCGGCCCGCGCGCCCCTGGCCGCGCTGCTCGGCCAATCCGCCGAGCTCCTGCGCCTCCTGGAAGGACAGGCCGGGCTCGCCGCCCGCAACCAGGCCATGAAGGCCCGGTTTCTGGCCACCTGGGAGCGGCTTCGCGGCCTGTGGACCGGCTCGGCCCACTGCGGCGTCCTGGGCCGGCTCTGGATGCACGAGGCCCAGCAGGCCTCGCCGGACCTGCCGAGCCTTGTCGCCCGCATCCGCCGCTACGGCGCCTGCGTGGAGGCCTTGCGGGGCCGCCTGGACCGCGTCTGAGCCTTGGCATGGTTGTTGTATGACGGGGGTGGGAATGGAAATCCTTTCCCCCCGACAACAACTCCAGAGGGAGGCGCGACATGATAAGCGTGGACGGCCGGGAAACCGGCATGGACATCAACCAGTTTCAGAACCTCGAGGAAATCCTGGTCCAGATCATGGGCGGGGGCGAACTCGAGGGCCGCGTCGTGACCGACGTGTTCGTCAACAACGAGAGCTTTTCCGAGATCTACCCCCACCAGGCCGAGGACATCGAGGTCGACGAGATCACCTCCGTGGAGGTCAAAAGCGTGCCCTTGGCCGCCATGGCCCTGGACATCGCCGTGGAGCTCCACAAGGTGGTGCAGCTCATGGACCAGGGCGCGCGCCGCGTGGCCGAACTGTTCCGCCAGGCCGACGACGCCGAGGCCCTGGAGGTCTACCAGGACCTGATGGACGTCACCCGCGACTTCCTGAACATGATCGGGGTGTTGCGCGGCGAAGCCGCGGCCCAGGGCTCGGCGGCCTTCGACGCCTCGGCCGAAGAAATTTCCAACCTGTTCTCGGAAATGGTCGAAGTGCTCGAAAACGAGGACTGGATCCTGCTCGCCGACCTGCTCGAGTACGAATTCATTCCGGCCATGAGCCGCTGGAAGACCGTCATTGCCGAACTGCAGGAGAGCTTCCGGGGAACCGGCAAGGAATAGCTATGTCCGACAAGCTTGAATATCTCGAAGCGGCCCTTGTTGCTGGTGAACGCGAACTCCACTGCCTTCTCGCCGGCGAAATCGAGGAGGCCGAAACCCTGGCCAAGGATCGTGGCCGGCTGCTGGAAATGGCGTGGCGTTCGGCCGACCCGGAGAGCATCGGCCAGCTTCGGGACAAGCTGCTCAAGCTAAAAAACCTGCAAGGCCAGTTGACGGCCGAGGCCCGGCGGCTCCACGCCGACCTCCAGACCGATCTGCAGCGGGCCAAGCAGGAGAACCAGCGCCTGTCCGGCTACCGCACGAGCGTGCGTCCCAATCCCGCCGTGCGCCGCTACCTGGACAAGGCCGGTTGAGCCGCGCCCCCTCTGGCGCTTTTTGCCGGGCCTTCGGGTCCGGCTTTTTTTTTGCCTCCCGACCGGGCCGGGACAGCCCACGGGCGCGCCGTCGTCAGGTCCGGCCGGAGCCGGCTGTCGTGATTTTGACGAGACGCCGCACATCTGGAAAAACCTCTTTGAATACTTGGTGAAATTCCTTGGCAAGCTCCTTGCTAGGTGTCCAGCAGCCTGAAACGGGGGACGCCGGCGGCGGAAACGTCCGACGGCGCACACAAAGGAGGAAGGCATGCTTTCGTTTTTCACCGGCAGCGACAAGAAGGCCCGGGGACGCCATGAGGAGCTCAAGAAGGGGGCGCGGCTCAAAAACGCCAAGGAGCTCTTTTTCTCCGGCAAGTTCCCGGTGGTGACCACGCCGGCCCTGGAAGGCCGGAAGATCCGCAAGGTGCTCGGCCTGGTCAGCGGACGCGGCTTCGATTCCGAGTGCGCCTTCTACGGCCTGACGGCCAGCGCCCTTGACATCGGCGCCGACGCCATCATCGGCTACCAGGAGAACGTGGCCTTCCACCCCGACGGATCGCGCTATTTCTCCTGTTACGGCACGGCCGTCATCCTGGAGCGGGAGCAGCCGGCCCAGGCCCAGCGCAAGTCGGTCTCGGCCAAGTCCCTGATGCACTGAACTCCGGCCGCCCCGGGGCCGGACCGACCCCCAAGGAGGGGCGCCATGAAACGCACGCTCGCCTGTATCGCCGCCGTCGGAGCCCTGATCGTCCAGGTCAACGCGGCCTCGGCCCAGGAAAAGGGGCAGGAGACGCCTGCCGGCGCACCCAGGGGTGCCCTCCACGGGACCGCCGGCCAAAACGGCAACGCGCCGGCACGCCCTGGCGGCAAGGCCAATCCGTACGTCAGCGACAGCATGGCCCACTGGCATTCCGGCCGACCGTCCTCGGACAGCCCTTCGCTTGGAGCCGGGGACGGAATGTTCGACGACAAGGGCCTGCCCAAGGACAAGCTCAAGCCGCGCGGCCTGGTCCAGCACGAACTGGCCGGATCGATTCCCCTTGGCGGGCGCGTGAGCTTCAAGGCGGCCGGCCGCTACGAAAACCTCGGCTCCGTCGCCGACAAGGGGCTCGGAGGCCTGGGCGGCAACCTGGGGCTCAAGATCAGTTTTTAGGCGGGCCCTGGTCCTTGTCCCGGAGATCGGGAAGATCGGACGGCCGGTCAGGATCGCGGGGGCGCGGACCGCACCCCGAGTCCACGCCTCAGCCCCGGATGCCGAGCCTGGGAAAGACGAACCGGACGATCACGAACCAAGCGATGACGATGCCGCACAACAGCAGGATGTCGTTCATGGGCGCAAATCTGCCACGAAGGCCGGGCCCGGTAAAGACGCGGCGTCGCTTTCCCTGGCGAAACGTCGCTTGCGGCCGCAGTCTGGCCATGTTAACGGTTTGAGATGACAGGATATTGGCGGGTTTGCCTGGAGAGGGCCATGGGACGCGGCAGGAAAATTTTTTGGGTTGTCTGGGCCGTGCTCGGCGTCCTTTGCCTGCCGGTCGCGGCCCGGGCCGGTGCGCCGGTCCTGGCCGCCCGCAGCGTGGCCGTCTTGCCCCACGATCCGGACGCCTTCACCCAGGGGCTGCTCTTTCACAAGGGCGTGTTTTACGAGAGCACCGGGCTCTACGGCCAGTCGACCCTGCGCCGGGTCGACCCGGCCACGGGCCGCGTCCTGGCCAGCCGGGCCCTGCCGCCGCAGGTTTTCGGCGAGGGACTGGCCCTGGTCGGCGGCCGGCTGTACCAACTCAGCTGGCGGGAAGGGCGGGTGTTTGTCGCAAACCCGTCGGACCTGCGGCCGGCCGGGGAACTGCCGCTGCCGACCGAGGGCTGGGGAGCCTGCGGCCTGGACGGGGCGCTCGTGGTCAGCGACGGTTCGGACCGCCTGGTCTTTTACGACCCCAAGGACATGGCCCGGCGCGGCGCCGTGGCCGTGACCGACGACGGCGCGCCGGTCGGGCTGCTGAACGAACTCGAGACGATCGGCGAAACGATCTGGGCCAATGTCTGGGGGGACGCGCGCATCGCGGTCATCGATCCGGCCTCGGGCCGGGTCCTGGCCTGGGTGGACTGCGCCGCGCTCATGCCGGGCGTCACCACGGCCGACCTGGACAACGTCCTCAATGGCATCGCCTTCGATCCGGCCACGGGCCGGATCTGGGTGACGGGCAAACGCTGGCCCCATGTCCATCAAATCAAGGTGCCGGGACTCCCCGTGGGGAAGGCCCGGTAACGGGATCAGGCGCAGGTCATGAAGCAGAAGTGCAGGATGTGCCGGTACTGGAAAGGCCCGATTCCGGCCGAGCACCGGTACTGTCCGCCCGAGGAGATGCTCTCCGGGGTCTGGGGCTATTGCAAGCGCCACGCGCCCTCGCCGGCCACGGCTCCGGTGGAGCAGGCCCGGGGCAAGACCTACGTGGCCGTGTGGCCCGAGACCCAGGCCGAGGACCTGTGCGGCGAGTTCGTCCTCATTCCGCTCCACCGGGAATAGGCCGTCCGGCCCCGGCCGGCGTCGGCCGCGGCCACAGCAGCCAGGCGCCGAGGGCCATGACCGGCAGGCTGAGGACTTGGCCCATGGTCAGCCAGCCGAAGGCCAGGTAGCCGAGCTGCGGATCGGGCAGGCGCACGAACTCCAGGCCGAACCGGAAGATGCCGTAGAACAGGCAGAACATGCCCGAGACCGCTCCGGTCCGTCGCGGCCGTGCGGAAAAAAACCAGACGATCAGGAAAAGGGCCAGCCCCTCCAGTCCGGCTTCGTAGAGCTGGGAAGGGTGGCGCGGCGCGTCTCCGGCCCGGGGATCGGGGAAGACCATGCCCCAGGGCAGGTCCGTGGCCTTGCCCCACAGTTCGCCGTTGATGAAATTGCCGATCCGTCCGGCCAGGATGCCCGGCGCGATCAAGGGCGCGGTGAAGTCGGCCACGCCCCAGAAGCCCTTGCCGGTCTTTCTTCCCAGCCACCAGAAGACCACGAGCATGCCCAGAAAGCCGCCGTGAAACGACATCCCGCCCTGCCAGACCATGAACAGCGACAGCGGATCGGCCAGAAAGCCCGGCAGGTCGTAGAACAGGACATAGCCCACCCGCCCGCCGACCACCACGCCGAGGACCGAGTAGGTGACCAGGTCGTCGACCTGCAGGCCCGTCCAGCCCGAGCCGGGCCGGGCGGCGCGAAACCGTCCCAGGATCCAGGCGGCGCAAAAGCCGATCAGGTACATGAGGCCATACCAGCGCACGTGCAGGGGGCCGAGGCGCAGGGCCACGGGATCGAACCGGGGGTAGGTGAGCATGGAGGGGGTGCCTTGGCGCGTGGCCTGTTGGGTCCGATAGCGGGGGTTGCCGGCCGGAACCGGACGGCTGTCCGTCCGGGCGACGCCGCCGGGGCGGCGGACGTCAGCGGGCCGAGCCGATCTCTTCCAGCAACGTTTTTGCCTTGGCGTAGTCGGGATTGAGATCCAGGGCCTTTTTCAGGTATTCCACGGCCTGTTCCTTCTTGCCGTAGCGCCGGAAGACCGTGGCCATGTTGTAGCAGACCGCCTCGCCGTTGCGCCACAGTTCGGGACTCAGCGTCAGGGCCCGGTCCAGGTACTGGTAGGCCTCGATGTACTGGCGGCCTTCGGTGAAGGCCATGGCGATGTTGTAATACAGCCCGCCGTCGTCCGGGGAAATCTTGAGGGCCTTGCGGTACTCGGCAATGGCCTCCTGCCATTTGCCCTGGCGGCGCAGCATCAGGCCCAGGCGGTTGAACGTCTCGATGTCGGAACGGTCGAGCATGTTCTTGCGGGTGTTGAGGGCCTGGCGCAGGTACTGCTCGGACATCTCGGGCGCGGCATCCATGCACTTGGCGGCGATGGACTCGGTGACCCGGCTGACGGCGTCCAGGGCCTCCTTGGTGGCGATGCGCACGGCCTGGTCGAAGGCGGTCTTGGCCTTGGTCACGTCGCCGAGCTTGATGTATCCGGTGCCGATGTCCACCTTGCGGTCCACGTTGAGCGGCGACAGCTTGTCCAGGCGCTCCAGGAACTTGAGTTCCTCGACGGTGTTGCCGGCCTCGTGGTGCAGGTCGGCGATCTTTTTGAGCGGCTCCAGGAACAGCTTGGCCCCTTTCTCGGCCTGGGTGTAGGCCCGCAGCGCCTCCTCCCGCTTGCCCATGCCCCGCAGGGCGTCGCCCATGAGCAGCAGCCCGGACGGACTGTTGGGCTTCATTTCCAGGACCTGCTTGGCGGTCTTGGCCGCCTCCAGGGGATTGCCCATGTCCAGGAACTGGCGGCCCTTGTCCATGAGCTCGCCGATCTGGCCGCGCGGCTTGACCGTGAAGGCGATCTTTTCGATCAGCGTGTCCGGGGAGATGGGCTTGGTGATGATGTTGTCCGCGCCGAGCTCGTGCAACAGCACCAGCTTGTCCCGCTCCACCTCGGTGGTCAGGACCACCACGAACAGTTCGTTGTTAAAGTCGGACTTGAGGTAGCGGATGAGGTCGGAGGTGTTGCGGCCGTTGAGTTCCCGCTCGATGAAGACCAGGAGCTTGCGGCCCTTGGAACGTTGGAGCTTGATTTCCTTGTGCAGGGTTTCAATGGTCAGGTCGGAGGTGACGCAATCGTCTTTGACCGTCAGATGCCGCAGCAAGGTGCCCCGAAGGTTCTTGTTGAAAACGGCATCGTTGCTGACGACCAGGAAAACGCCGTTTTGCAGGGCGACGTATTCCCTGACATCGTCGTCGTATTGCTTGTTTTTCATGCACAGCTCATAAAAAAAGGCCGTGAGGCGCGTGAAACGGCGGGCTCAGGAGTTGGGTTCTTCCGGGAGAGCCGTTGCGGCTGTCACGGTCGCGGCCAGGGATTCAAAGGCGGCCAGGGCGTCGGGGGGCATGGAAAAAACATGTTCCGGTCCCGGAAAAGCCGAATTTCTAACCGCATCGGCGTACTGCGTCAACGCCTCCACCGCCAGGTCGCCCAGGTTGGCGTATTGCTTGACGAACTTCGGCCGCAGCCGGTCATAGAGCCCCAGGACGTCGTGAAAGACCAGCACCTGGCCGTCGCAGTCCGGACCGGCCCCGATGCCGATGGTCGGCACGGGCAGGAGTCTGGTCACCACCGCCGCGACCTCGGCCGGGATGCACTCCAGCACCACTCCGAAACACCCGGCCTCGGCCAGGGCCAGGGCGTCGGCCAGGAGCTTGGCCGCGGCTTCGGCCGTTTTGGACTGGACCCGGAAGCCGCCCAGGGCGGCCACATGCTGCGGGGTCAGCCCCACATGGCCGAGCACCGGAATGCCGGCCGCCACCATGGCCCGGACCTGGGGCGCGACCTCGCGGCCGCCCTCGAGCTTGACCGCGCCGGCCCGGCCCTCCTTGAGAAACCGTCCGGCATTGGCCACGGCCTCGGACACGGAAACCTGGTAGGACAGAAACGGCATGTCGGCCACCACCAGCGCCTTTTCCGCTCCCCGGGACACGGCCCGCGTGTGGTGGAGCATCTCCTCCATGGTCACGGACAAGGTGTCCTCGTGTCCGAGGACCACCATGGCCAGGGAGTCGCCGACCAGGAGCACGTCGATGCCCGCCGCCTCGGCCAGACGGGCGGCGGCGTAGTCATAGGCCGTCAGCACCGTCAGCTTGCGTTCACCCTTGGCCGCGGCCACCGCCGGGGCGGTCATCCTGCCCATTTTACTGCCTCCTTGGAACTTGCGCCGGCACGGTCTTTGGCCTATGTGCCTCGGCCATGCGCACCTGCATCACCGAACGCCGGGTCGAGCGGATCCGCGACGTCCTGTCGAGACGGCAGACCGACCTGACCCTGGTCATAAACAACATCCACGATCCGCACAACGTGTCGGCCATCTTACGCAGCTGCGACGCGTTCGGCATCCACCGCGTCCACCTGCTCTACACCGACACGGCCTTTCCGGCCCTGGGCAAGAAATCCTCGGGCTCGGCCAAAAAATGGGTCGAGACCGTTCGCCATCCCGACGCCGCCTCCCTGGCCGCAAACCTCAAGAGCCAGGGGTACGCTCTTGTTGCCACCCTGTGCAGCGAAACGGCCCGGCCCCTCCAGGACTGGGACCTGACGGGCAAGATCGCCATCATCCTCGGCAACGAGCACCGGGGCGTGGACGAGGACCTGGCGCCGCACATCGACGGAGCGCTCTATATCCCCATGCAGGGCATGGTGCAAAGCCTCAACGTCTCGGTCGCCGCCGCCGTCATCCTCTACGAAGGCTTCCGCCAGCGCCACGCCGCCGGCCGCTACGATGCGCCGTGCCTGCCGACCGATGAGCTGGAGCGGCTGGCCGGAGATTGGGCGAAGAAGTAAGAGGGAAGATGCCTCCGGCGGGGGGGGGGGGGGGGGGGGGGGGGGGGGGGGGGG
>CAZIJE010000102.1:11843-13414 GCA_964539435.1 uncultured Desulfovibrio sp. | reverse complement strand
CCAGGCCGGGACCCCGCCGGCCGCGCCCATGGCCGGCGTGTCCCAGCGGCCGGCCGGTCCGCCCCGCCCCGGCATGCTGTTCGAGCTCATGGACGCGGACAAAAACGGCCGCGTGACCCTGGAGGAGTGGCGCAGCTTCCAGGAGAAGGCCTTCCGCCGCATGGACCAAAACGGCGACGGCGTGCTGACCCGCGAGGAGATGGCCGCTCCGCCGCCGCCCCTGCGCGGCGGGCCCGGCGGTCCCGGCCCCCGGCCGACTCCCTGAGGCCGGGCGCGCCCTTTCCCCGTTCCCCCTGAAGACCCCGTTCCTGCTGACCCAGACCGTGAAGGAGCATCCATGACCTCGCCCGTGATCCCCCTGCCCAAGGGCTTTTCCTTTGCCACGGCCGCCGCGGGTTTCAAGCGGCCCGACCGGGACGACCTGGCCCTGGTGGTCAGCGACGGCCCGGCCGCGGCCGCCGGCGTGTTCACCAAGAACCTGTTCCAGGCCGCGCCCGTGCTGGTGGCGAAAAAGCGCCTGTCCGCGTCCGGCGGCCACGCCCGGGCCATCCTGATCAACTCCGGCCAGGCCAACGCCTGCACCGGCCAGGACGGCCTGGACGACTGCCGCGAGACCCTCTCCCTGGTGGCCAAGGCCACCGACCTGTCGGCCGACGAGATCCTGCCGGCCTCCACCGGGGTGATCGGCGCGCGGCTCAAGCTCGACAAGTGGAAGGCCGCCGTGCCGGAGCTGGCCGCCAGCCTCGGCCAGACCTCGCCCGTGGCCGTGGCCAAGGCCATCATGACCACGGACTCGTTTCCCAAAATCGCCTGGGGCACCCTGTCCACCGACGCCGGCGAGGTCCGGGTCATGGGCATGGCCAAGGGGGCCGGCATGATCGCCCCGAACATGGCCACCATGATCGGCGTCCTGTTGTGCGACGCCAAGGTCGGGTCGCTGTGGTGGCAGGAGGCCGTGGCCGCGGCCGCGGACCGCAGCTTCAACAGCATCACCGTGGACGGCGACACCTCCACCAACGACTGCGTCCTGGCCCTGGCCAACGGCGCGTCGGAAGTGGCCATCGACTCGGCCGAGGGCCGGCAGGCCCTGCTCGGGGTCATGGTCGAGGTCTGCCAGGCCCTGGCCTACATGCTGATCCAGGACGCCGAGGGCGGCACCAAGATCCTGCGGGTCAAGGTCCGGGGCGCGGCCTCCCATGCCGAGGCCGAACTGGCCGCCCGGGCTGTCGGCAACTCGCCCCTGGTCAAGACGGCCTTTTTCGGCCGCGACGCCAACTGGGGCCGGATCGTGGCCGCCCTCGGCCGGTCCGGGGCCACGTTCGCGCCCGAGGAGGTGTCGGTCCGCATCGGCGGCGTGGCGGTCTTTGAAAACGGCATGCCCGTGGCCGAGGACCTGGACGCCCTGCTCGCCCCGCACATGCGCCGGGGCGAGATCGCGGTGGACGTGGAGCTCGGCGGCGGCCCGGGCCGCTACCTGCTGTTGGCCTCGGACCTGACCTACGACTACATCAAGATCAACGCCGACTACCGCACCTAGCGGCCGTGGCGGCGGACCGGTCCCCCCTTGGAGG
>CAZIJE010000102.1:0-11833 GCA_964539435.1 uncultured Desulfovibrio sp. | reverse complement strand
CATCACCCCCCCCCCCCCCCCCCCCGCGGGGCGGGGGGGGGGCCCGGGCCCCCCGGGGGGGGCGGGGCCGCCGCCCGCCGCGCGCATACGGGCATTTTCCATGACAACCGACGACATCGGCAAGGTGGACATGAGCGACCGGGACCGGCTGACCCGGTTGGCGGATTTCGTCTTCGAGGCCGGCATGCTGCGCAAGACCCCGCGCACGGGCTACCAGTTCCTGGGCACGGGCGCGGAGAACGTGGCCGAGCACAGCTTCCGGGCCGCGCTGATCGGCTTCGTCCTGGCCCAGGCCGCCGGGGCCGACGCCTACCGGACCATGGCCCTGTGCCTGTTCCACGACCTGCCCGAGGCCCGCACCGGCGACTTCAACTACGTCAACAAGCTCTACAACACGGCCGATCCCCGCCGCGCCCTGGCCGACGCCCTGGCCGGCACCGGACTCACGGCCACGGTCCTGCCGCTCCACGACGAACTGGAGGCGGCCGCGTCCCTGGAGGCCAGGCTGGCCCAGGACGCGGACCAGATCGACCTGATCGCCAACCTCAAAGAGGAGCTCGACCGCGGCAACCGCTACGCCGCCGCCTGGATCGACGCCGCCCTGGCCCGGCTGCGCACCGACGAGGGCCGCCGCCTGGCCGCGGCCGTGGCCGCCACCGACCATACCGAGTGGTGGTTCAACGGCCCGGACAGGGAGTGGTGGAACCGCAAGAACGGCCGCGCTTCCAAGAGCTGACCATGCTTCTGGCCGTCATTTCCGACACCCACCTGCGCGCCGCCACCCCCTGGTTCGAGGCGGTCTACGAGCGCCACCTGGCCCAGGCCGACCTGCTCCTGCACTGCGGCGACCACACCGGCCACAGCCTCTGGGCCTATCTGCTCCAGCACCGCGACTACGCCGGCGTGGCCGGCAACTGCGATCCCCATGAACTGGCCTCGGAGCTGCCGCCGCTCCTGGAGCGCCAGGCCTGCGGCCTGCGCCTGGCCGCGACCCACGGCTGGGGCCCCCGGCCCGGCCTGTCCCAGCGGATCGCCACGGCCCTGGCCGGCCGCTTCGACGTCATCTTCTTCGGCCACTCCCACGCCGCCGAGGACACGACCCACGGCCCGACCCGCCTGATCAACCCCGGCGCCTGCGAGCCCGGCGGCAGCCTGGCCCTGGTCGACTGCGACGACGCGTCCGGCATCCGCGACGTCCGCTTCGTGCGCCTGTAACGACAGGCCGTCCCTTCTGGATTTTCACAGCGAAAACCACAGCGCCGGCCGGCTTGCGGAAGCTCCGGAAGCATCGTAGTGGACTTTTGTCCACGGTTTCCGTCTGCAAGGCACGGCCTCGCATCGGCCGCGCCCCTCGGAACGCTGTGAGCATTTTGTGACGGCGATGTCCGGACCGCGTCGCAACGGCCCGGGCGTCCAGGGACAGCAACAGGGGCCGCCGGAAAGTCCCTGTGCCCTGTCCGGCATCCCATCTTCTTCCCGCAAGGGGCGTGCATGAAATCCGTCAGATTCCGCATCATGCTGGGGCTGGTCCTGGTCATTTCCATTCCCGTGGCCGTGGTCTTCGCGGTCCTTTTCGGGGCCGTCTACCGGGAAACCCTCTCCAGGCAGGTCGACGCCGCGGACCGGGAGATCCGCCAGCTCGACAACGCCATGTCCATCTTCATGGACGAGGCCAAGTCCAACGTGGCCATGCTCGGCGTGACCCCATCCCTGCACGAGGTCGACAAGAACCTGACCTCCTACCTCGCCACCACGGAAAAGACCAAGGCCGTGCCCCGGGACGACGACGCCCTGGGCCGGTCCCTCACCGCCCTGTTCCGCCGGGAGCAGGACACCCATCCCGCCTATGTGGAGGTCTTTTTCGGCTCCGAGGACGGCGGCTTCCTGTCCAGCCTCGGGGACACCATGCCGGCCGGCTACGACCCGCGCCAGCGCCCCTGGTACAAGGACGCCATGGCCAAGCCGGATCAGGCCGTCATTTCCAAGGCCTACGTCTCCACCACGGGCGAGGCCGTGGTCAGCGTGCTCAGGGTGGTGGCCGACCGGGGCAGACGGATCGGCGTGGTCGGGGTGGACATTTCGCTCAAGGTCCTCACCGACATCGTCAAGGACATCAAGATCGGCCAGTCCGGCTACGTGGTCTTTGTCCAGGGCGACGGCGTGGTGATCTCCAACCCCCGCAATCCGGAGCAGAACTTCAAGAAGCTCGCGGAACTCGGCCAGCCGGCCCTGGAAACCGTCTTTCGCCTCGACGCCGGGAACACGGTGGTGGAAATGGGCGGCAAGCGGTTCCTGGCCCTGTGCCACACCGCGCCCAAGCTCGGCTGGAAGTTCCTGACCTTTGTGGAATACGACGAGGTCGTGGGGCCGATCCGGACCCTGATGTGGCAATCGACCGCCGCCATCGCCGGCATCCTGGTCCTGATCTGCCTGGTCATTTCGCTGTTTCTCACCCGCGAGGTCTTCCGCCCCCTCGGCCGGATGGTCGACCACCTGCGCGCCATCGGCCAGGGCCGCTACGACGCCCGCCTGGACGTTAGCCGCCGCGACGAGATCGGCCAGGTCTACGAGGCCCTCAACCAGACATCGGCCACCCTGGAGGCCAACCTCCGGGAGATCCTGGCCAAAAGCGGCGAGGCCGAGGACAAGGCCCGGCAGGCCGAGGAAGCCAGGGGCCAGGCCGAGGAGGCCACCCGCCGGGCCGAGGCGGCCCGGATCGAGGGCATGTCCCAGGCGGCCGCCCGTCTCCGGGACGTGGTCGGCATCGTGTCCGCGGCCTCCACCGAGCTGTCGGCCCAGATCGAGGAGTCGAGCCGGGGGGCCGAGCACCAGTCCGGCCGGATCAACGAAACGGCCACGGCCGTGGAGGAGATGTCGGCCTCGGTCCTGGAGATCGCCAAAAACGCCGGCCAGGCCGCGAACCTGTCCGAGCGGACCCGGACTTCGGCCACGGACGGCCAGGGCCAGATGGAGGGGGTCCGGCGGGACGTCAACGGCATCCACGAAGGGTTCCAGGAGGTCTACCAGTCGGTGTCGGCGCTCAGCCAAAAGGCCGACGGCATCGGCTCCATCGCCCAGACCATCCAGGACATCGCGGACCAGACCAACCTGCTGGCCCTCAATGCCGCCATCGAGGCGGCCCGGGCCGGCGAGGCCGGGCGCGGCTTCGCCGTGGTGGCCGACGAGGTCAGGAAGCTGGCCGAGAAGACCATGACCGCGACCTCGGAGGTCGGCGAGGCCGTGGGCGGCATCCAGCGCGGGGTCGGGGGCACGCTCGAGGGCATGGACCGGACCAGGCGGATCATCGAGCAGTCCCTGGAACGGACCGACCAGGCGGCCTCGGGGCTCGGGGCCATCCTGTCCCTGGTGGTCGAGGCCTCGGACCAGGTGCGCGGCATCGCCACGGCGGCCGAGGAGCAGTCCGCCGCCACCGAGGAGATCAGCCGGCACATCGAGGAGGTCAACGGCATCTCCTCGGAGACGGCCACGGCCATGCGCGAGGCCTCCCGGGCCGTGGCCGAGCTGGCCCAGCAGGCCGAGGTCCTGCAGGAGCTGATCCGGGCCCTGGAGTCCGAGACCGGCGACGGCCCGGCGGCCCTGCCCGCCGGCCGGCGAAGCCTCCCCCGCTGACCCGGGCCCGTCCCCGTCTTCTTTCGGACCGCCGCCGGCCCGCCGGCGGCGGTCCGTCGCGTTTCAGGGCCAGAGCCGCCCTGTCCGGAGCGGACCCGGCGTCAGATACGGACCTTGACGATGCCGAGCAGATCGTTGGCGTAGCCGCCGTCGCGCTTGTACTCCCGGTAGCCGGACGAATGGGCGCAGCCCACGGCGTAGAGCCGGTCGCCCTCGGCCGCCAGGCGGGACGTGGCCTGGCCGCTGCCGAGCCGGCGGAAGTCCTCGGCCAGGTCCACAACGTCCCCGGGCCGGATGTCCGGGTTGGTGGCGGCGATGACCATGCCCCGGGCGTCCACGAACAGCCCTTCCGAGCCGTCCAGGACCTCGCCGCCGCCGTCGCGGGGCAGGGCGTCGTGGAGCATAGCCGCGAACTGGGGCGCGGCGTCGAAGACGATGCCGATGCCGCCGAGGACCGTGCCCGCCTGTTCGAGAGAGGCGATGGCGGCGTTGTAGATGTAGGTGGGCCGGGGCACGCCTTGCTCCTCATAGAGGTCCGTGGCCTCGAACGCCGACACCCGGTAGGCCTGGGAGTCGCGCAGGGCCAGGGTCTCGGCCACGTACCGGTCGGCCAGCCGCCGGCCTTCCCGCCGGTGCTCGTCCGGATTGGAGCAGGCCAGGATCGTGCCTTCCCGGTCGTAGACAAAGAGGTTGGCGTACACGGTGTAGAGGCCGTTGATGTAGGCCAGGATCTCGCGCATCCGGCCCCGGTCGGCCTCGCCGATCCGGGGCTGCTCCAGCATGCGCCGGAACTCCGAGGTGAGCGCCCACCACCGGCAGTCGTTGGCCCGCTCGTAGAGATTGCGGTCCATGATGTCGATGGCCAGACCGGCCAGGAACCGCACGTCGTGGAGCCTGGCCGCGGTGACGAGCTTCAGGAGCCCGTCCGTCGATGTCTGGAAGACATGCTGCACCTGGTCCCCGATCTTTTTGACCTCGCCCAGGACATGGGGCAGGGCCTGGGCCTCGACCCGCTCCGAGGGTTCGGCCTGGACCGACTTCTTGGCCGCCATGATCTCGCCGTTATGGACCACGAGCTCCAGGTCGGAGAGCACGTTCTCCGACGCCTCCTCCACCTTGACCAGGCGATCCGAAAAGACGGCCTTGCGGCGGATGTCGGCCCCGTCCAGGCCGTGGCCGTTCGTTGCGCCCTGAAAGGCCGTGGCCAGGCGCTTGAGGACATGGCCGTACCAGGGCAGGCCCACAAACCCCTGGTAGCCCTTGGTGGCCTGGGTCTTGGCCAGCCAGGGTTCGCCGTCCAGAACGGCCAGGGTGAAGTCGTCGCCCAGGGCCATGGGGCAGGTCCGGCCCAGGGGGACCCGGGCCGGGTCGCTCGAGGCGATGGCCCGGCCGGCCGCGTCCAGGATCACGATGACGCCGTCCTCCATGGACGCGCCGAGGTTGGCGAAGATGCCGGCCATCTCGCCGGCGAAATCGAAGGACAGGACCAGGACGCCCAGGGCCGCGCCCGAGGCCGGATCGCGGATGGCCTGGGAATAGAGGAGCGCGTCCCCCCGGCCCGGCAGCAGGTCGCTCTCCCGGTAGGTCTCCACATAGGTGCGCGAGGCCAGGGCCTCGGCCAGGAGGGGGTCGGCGCTTTGCGTTGCCGGGTTGCCCTGGTCCAGGTGGGCGCGGACCCGGCCGGCCGTGTCGAGGACGAGGATCTCGTCGTAGACCGTGTACTTGTCGCGGTACTCGCGCAGCCGCTCCACGATGCCGGCCACGGCCTCGGGCCCGCCCTCGCCCTCCCGTAGGAACCGGACGATGTCGTCGTCCGTGGCCAGGAAGCCGACGTCGGCCGTGCGCTCGAAGAGGTTGCGCTTGAGGATGTCGATGGCCACCTGGGCCACGGCCGTGATCTCCAGGACCACCTTCTGGGTGTTTTCCAGGACCAGGGTGTCCACGAGGTCTTGCTGCAGGGCCGCGAAGTTTTCCTGGGTGGCGACGATGAAGTCGATCAGGGTCTGGGCGATGCGGCTGCAGTTGATCTTGCCGGTCAGGGTCGCCCGGGTCCACTGCCGGTCCAGGCGGGCCAGGACGCCGCGACAGGCCTCCACCCCGGGCATGGCCGCCAGAAGCGGCTGCTCGAATTGCTTGATCAGTGCCTTGTGCATCGTCCGTCCTCCCGGGGACACTCCTGCAGGATGCCGCCGCAACCGGGCGCGGCGCGACAACGCCGGCCGCGCCGCCGGCCAGGCGTCTGGCGGCGGGCAACAGTCCAGACATTTTCGTCAGGCATGTCGCCCTGCTCTCTTGTACTGCTGCAAAGTCCATGCGCTTGTGACGCGCCGGCGACGTTTGGCCGAGGATGAGCGCAAGTCGTTTCCAAGCGGCCCGAGGGATGCGGGACAGGCAAGGGGGCTGCGCCCTTCCCCGGAGACGCCCGCCGTCCGGAGAACCCGCCGGGCCGAGGGGGAGTCCCTATAAAAGACCGCCATTTTTGTCAAATCACACCATGCACGCAGCAGCCGTCCCGCCCCAACAACGCAAAAGGGCGCGGCCGAGGCCGCGCCCTTGTCCGACGTTCTTCAAAAAGCGTCGCCGCTATTGCCCGGGAGCCGCACCCGGAGCGCCGGCCGGCTTGGGGCCGAGAATGGCATCGTTGACGATCTCGACCTTGGCCGACTGCTGCACGGTCTGGAGGTAGGCCTTGAACATCTCCGACTGCTTGGACTGGGCCAGGGTGGTCACCCAGCGGTCCTTCTCCTTGTCCCATAGGGCGGCCTCGGCCGGCAGGCGCTTTTCCAGGCCGGCCAGCACGTAGCCGTCGGTCACGGCGTAGGCCGTCTTGAACCAGCCCGGCCCGGTGGCCTCGAAGGCCGTCTGGGCCAGGACCGGAGCCATGCCGAGGCCCGGGATGAAACCCTGGCGGGTAAACGGCTGGGAGACCGCGATCTTGTCCTTGTACTCGGCCAGGACCTTTTTCTGGCCCTCTTCGGTCTCCATGGACTTGGCCACGGTCTCGGCCTGGGCCCGGGCCCGCTTCTGGGCCTCGTCCGCGATGAGCCGGTCCTTGATCACGTCCGTGACCGTCTCCACGGGCTCGAAGCCGGCCGGTTTCACGTCGGCCACCCGGACCATGAGGAAGCCGTCCTGGGTCGAAAGGGGCTGGTCGGACGCGTCGCCCTTTTTCAGGGCGAACAGCGCGGCCAGGGCCTGGTCGGTGAGGCCCAGGTCGGCCGGCGGCGCGTCCTTGGCGAAAAAGTCCGACGTCTTGACCGCCAGGTTCTCCCCGGCGGCGGCCTTGGCCAGGTCCTCGCCGGCGGCGACCTTTTCCTGGACCGCGTCCAGGGCCTTGGCCAGCCGGTCGGAGGCCTTCTGCTCGGCCAGCTCGCCCCGGACCTCTTCCTTCACTTCGGCCAGGGGCCGCTCGCCCGCGGCCTGGCGCTCGCCGGCCTGGATCAGGTGCAGGCCCAGGGCCGTGCGCACGGGCTCGCTGATCTCGTCTTTTTTCAGGGAAAAGGCCTTGTCCTCGAACGGCCCGAATTCCTTGGGCAGGCTGCCCTTGGGCAGCCAGGCCCAGTCCTCGCCGATCAGCCCCTCGGGGTTGTTGGGGTTTTTCGGCAAGAGCGAGGCGAAGTCCGCGCCGGCCTTGAGCTTGGCGGCCATGTCCTTGAGCTTGGCCGTGGCCGCGTCCACGGCGTCCTGGGGGGCGTCGGCCGGGAGCATGATCAGGAAGTGGCGCACCCGGACCTGTTCGGGCTTGGCGTACTTCTTCTGGTTGGCCTTGTAGGCGGCCTCGATGTCCGCGTCGGACACTTCGGCCGGCTTGGCCAGGGCCTTGGGCGTGAACTCCACGAAATCGATCTTGACCTGGGCCGGCGTGGCGAACTGGTCCTTGCGGGCCTCGTAGTAGGCCTTGATCTGTTCGTCGGTCGGCACGATGCCCTTGGCGAAGTCCTCGGACTTGAAGGGAATGTAACGGATGGTCGCCTGCTCGCGCATGAAATCGAAGATGGACCGGGCCTCGGCCTCGGTCACGGACGCCGGCAGGCTGACGTAGGCGGCCAGCTTTTCGAGCAGCAGGTTCTGGCGGAAATCGGCCTCGAACTCGCCCGGGGTCACGTCGTTGGCCCGAAGCAGGTTCTCGTAGCGCTTGGCGTCGAACTGCTTGGACTCGTTCTGAAAGGCCGGAATCTTGGCGATTTCGGCCCGCATCTCCTCGGGCGAGACGCCGATGCCGAGGGTCTTGGCCTGCTCCTCCAGGAGCCGGGTGGTCACCAGATTGCTGAAGACCTGCCAGCGGAAGCCTCCGTCCTGCAGGTCCTTGTCCGTGACGTTGGGATTGCGGCTTTTCACCAGCCGCAGGTTCTCCTGGTAGGCCTTTTCATAGTCCTTGATCAGCACGGGCTGGCCGTCGATGGTGGCCAGGACCGTGGCCTTGTCGCCCTGGAAGTTGCCCACGCCCCAGAAGACGAAGACCAGGATGATCAGGCCGAAGACGATTTTGATGCCCCAGGATTGGGCGTATTTCCGCATGGGATCGAGCATGTTTTCTCCTCGGCGCTCGCTGCGCCGCTTCACGTGTCGCGTCCGGCGGCTCCGTGCCGACGGCTCCCGAAAAGGACGACCGGGAACGTAGCCTGTTTTGGCGAAAAGACAACGCCGCGTCCTGGCGGCGCGGCCGTTGCCCCTGCCGCCGGGCGCGCCCTAGGCCCGGGCCTGCCGGACCTGGTTCAGCTGGCCGCCGGCCCGGATCATTTCCAGCTCCTTGGCCGTCAGGTCGTTGGTCACGGCCACCGGGCCCACGCCCGCGACCGTCATGGCGCACGTCCCGCCCGGGGTGATGTCCCCGGTCTGGAGCGTGATCTCCGCTCCGGCCGGAATGCGGTCGTAATCGGCCTTGTCGGCCAGAAGCAGCGGCAGGATGCCGAAGTTGACCAGGTTGGCCCGGTGGATGCGGGCCATGGATTTGGCGATTACGGCCATGACGCCGAGGTAGCGCGGTCCAAGCGCGGCGTGCTCCCGGCTCGAACCCTGGCCGTAGTTCTCCCCGCCGAGGATCACGCCCTTGCCCAGGCCCTTGATGCGCGGCACGAAATCCGCGTCCACCCGGCTGAAGATGTATTCGCTGATGGCCGGGATGTTGGAGCGCAGGGCCGTGATCTGGGCGCCGGCCGGCAGGATGTGGTCGGTGGTGATGTCGTCGCCGACCTTGAGGGCCACCTGGGCCGCGACCGTGGCCGGCAGGGGCGCAAACGGCGGCAGGGGCGCGATGTTCGGGCCGCGCGCGATCTCCACGTCCTTGCCGTCGGCCGGGGGCGTCAGGAAGAGCTTGCGGATGCTCGGGGCGGTCTCGGGCAGTTCGGCCCGGGCCGGGGCCTCGCCCCAGCCGGCCGGGTCCGAGAACTCGCCGCGCAGCGCGGCCATGGCCGCGGTCTGGGGGCTGACCAGGTAGACCTTGGCGTCCTGGGTGCCGGAGCGGCCTTCGAAATTGCGGTTGAACGTCCGGGCGCTGACCCCGCCCGAGACCGGCGAGCCGCCCATGCCGATGCACGGACCGCAGGCGCACTCGAGGATGCGGGCCCCGGCGTCGAGCAGCGGGTCGATGCGGCCCTTCTCGGCCAGCATCTTGAGGACCTGTTTGGAGCCCGGGGCGATGAGGAGATCCGTGGCCGGATCGATGCGCTTGCCTTCCAGGATGTCGGCCACGGCCATGAGGTCGGCATAGGACGAGTTGGTGCAGGAGCCGATGCAGGCCTGGTCCACCTTCATGCCGGCCAGTTCCTTGATGGTGACGGCCCGATCCGGCATGTGCGGCGCGGCGGCCATGGGCTCAAGGGTCGACAGGTCGATCTCGATCACCTCGTCGTAGGCGGCGTCAGGGTCGGCCGCAAGCTCCACCCAGTCCCCGGGCCGGCCCATGGAGGTCAGGAAGGCCTTGGTCGCGGCGTCGCTCGGAAAAATCGAGGTGGTGGCCCCGAGCTCGGCCCCCATGTTGGTGATGACCGCCCGCTCGGGCACGGACAGGGTGGCCACGCCCGGACCGGCGTATTCGATGACCTTGCCCACGCCGCCCTTGACCGTCATGAGGCCAAGAAGCTTCAGGATCACGTCCTTGGCCGTGGCCCAGCCCGTGAGCCTGCCCGTCAGGTTGACCTTCACCACCTTGGGCATGGCGATGACGTAGGCCTCTCCGGCCATGGCCAGGGCCACGGACAGGCCGCCCGCGCCCATGGCCATGGAGCCCACGCCGCCGGCGGTCGGGGTGTGGGAGTCGGAACCGACCAGGGTCTTGCCGGGTTTGGCGAAATTTTCCAGGTGCAGCTGGTGGCAGATGCCCGTGCCGGCCGGCGAGAAGGTGATGCCGTACTTGGCGGCCACGGTGCGCAGATAGGCGTGGTCGTCGGGATTGCGGAACCCCATCTGCAGGGTGTTGTGGTCCACGTAGCTGACGGACAACTCGGTGCGCACGCGCGGCAGGCCGATGGCCTCGAACTGCAGATACGCCATGGTGCCGGTGGCGTCCTGGGTCAGCGTCTGGTCGATGCGCAGGGCGATCTCGGCGCCGGGGGTCATTTCACCGGAAACAAGATGGTCCTTGATGATTTTCTGCGTAAGATTGAGCGCCATGAAAGGTTCCTTTAAGGTATGACGGGAAAGGGAAAAAGGTCCGGCCTGCATGCCTCCCCCGGCCGCCGAAGTCAAGGGGCCGGCCGTTTTCCGCGCCTTCCGGCCGGTCCGTCACGCCCGGCCGCACCCGGCCGGTTGTTGACAGAACGACCGGGACGGGCCAACAGAGATAGGGTGGAAAAGGAGCCTGCCATGGACTTTCATGACGTCATGCTGGCCCGACGGGCCGTCAATTTCTTCGACCCCAACCGCGACGTGCCCCAGGAGGACCTGGAGAAGCTGCTCGCCACCGCCACCCGCTCTCCCTCCAGCTTCAACCTCCAACCCTGGAAAGTGGCCGTGCTGCGCGAGCCGGCCCAGAAGTCCAAGCTGCGCGTCCTGGCCTGGGACCAGCCCAAGGTCACCGAGGCCCCGGTCGTCCTCCTGTTCCTGGCCGACACCCAGGCCTGGACCATGTACTCCCCGTCGTTCGAGCGCCAGTTTTCCTATCTCGTGGAAATCGGCCGCTACAAACCCGACCAGCGCGACGCCTTCGGCGACGCCGTCGCCAGCCTCTACGGCACGCCGGAGAAGTCCCTGGCCTTTGCCGCGAAAAACACCGCCTTTTTCGCCATGACCTTCATGTACGCCGCCGCCGACGCCGGCTACGCCACCCATCCCATGGACGGCTTCGACCACGACGGCGTGCGCGCGGCCTTCGGCATTCCGGACCGGTTCTGGATTCCGCTCCTCATGGCCGTGGGCCACTTGAAGCCCGGCGTCGCCGTCCTGCCGCCCAAGTGGCGCTTCGGCGTGGACGACATCCTTTATACCCTGCCCCCCGCAACCCAAGGAGAGATCGCATGAAATCCTTGCTGCGCATCCTGGCCCTGGCGGCCCTGTGCCTCGCCCCGCTTCCGGCCGCCTCCCAGGTGGCCAATTCCCTGCTGCTCAACAAAAACCCCACCACCGAGCCCCCGGCCCCGGTCGTGGACGGCGTCACCCTCGACGCGCCCCACCTCTCCACCACCTTCTGGATCCGACACATCGTCGCCCCGGTGGCCGGCCGCTTCAACGAATCCGCCGGCTCCATCGACCTGCCGGCCAAGGCCCCGGAAAAAGGCCGCGTCCGCCTGACCGTCAAGACCAACAGCGTGGACACCGGCGTGGGCCAACGCGACGACCACCTGCGCACCAACGAGTTCCTCGACACCGCCGCCTTTCCGGAAATGACCTTTGTCAGCGACAAGGTCGCGCCGGCCCAGGGCAACGTCTTCAACGTCACCGGCAAGCTCACCATCAAGGACGTCACCAAGACCGTCACCATCCCGGTCCGCGCCCTGGGCGTCAAACCCCACCCCATGATGCCCTGCGTCGACGTGGCCGGCTACGAAACCTCCCTCTCCCTCAACCGCCTCGAATACCACGTCGGCACCGGCAAATACTTCAAAATGGGAGCCGTCGGCGACATGGTCGACATCCGCATCGCCGGCGAGACCCTGGGTCAACGCCCCGGCTGCGTGAAGCCGGCCCAGCCGGCGCAGCAGTAGTGAAGAGTGCCTCCGGCGGCCGGGAGGGGGTCACCCCCTCCCGGACCCTCCCGTCCTGTGGG
>CAZIJE010000101.1:0-13438 GCA_964539435.1 uncultured Desulfovibrio sp. | reverse complement strand
ACGTGGTCGAGGGCTTCGCCACCTCCCCCGAAGGCATCGACCAGTTGCGCAAGCGTTCCGTCCTCGTCCAGGTGGCCATCCTGTCCGTGGACATGCCGGCCGAGGTCCGCGAGGCCGTGTCCAACGCCTACAACGACATCTGCCGCGAGGCCGGCCTCGAGGACGTGCCCGTGGCCGTGCGCTCCTCGGCCGCGGGCGAGGACAGCCGCAAGAAGGCCTTCGCCGGCCTGCAGGACACCTATCTCAACATCGTGGGCGCGGCCCAGGCGGTCAAGGCCTACCAGTGGGACTGCGCCTCGGCCTACAACCTGCGGTCCATGACCTACCGCCGGGAGGCCATTCTCGACGCCGTGGTCCTGGCCGAGAAGACCGGCGACGATGCCATCGCCGAGACGGCCAAGCAGGAATGGGCCATCGAGAACACCTCGCTTTCCGTGTGCATCATGCGCATGATCAACCCGGTCATTTCCGGCACCGCCTTTGCCGCGGACACCGCCACGGGCTGCCGGGGCACCTCCAGAAACGACCTGGTCTCCATCGACGCCAGCTACGGCCTGGGCGAGGCCGTGGTCGGCGGCATGGTCACGCCCGACAAGCTCTACGTCTTCCAGCGCGACGACGGCGCCGAGGTCGTCATCCGCAACATGGGCTACAAGGACAAGAAGATCGTCTACGACGACAAGGAAGGCGGCACCAAGCTCGTCAAGGTCTCGGACGAGGAGGCCTATCGCTGGGCCCTGTCCCTGGCCCAGGCCGAGGAAGTGGCCCGGGGCGTGCGGGCCATCAGCGTGGCCTACGGCGGCTGCATCATGGACACGGAATTCTGCATCGACCAGTCCGACCGCCTCTGGTTCGTCCAGGCCCGGCCCGAGACCCGGTGGAACGAGGAGCTCGAACGCCACCCCCACACCATCTTCATGCGCCGCATGGAAGTGGACAAGACGGCCCTGGCCTCGGCCGAGGTCATTCTCGAGGGCAACGGCGCCTCGCGCGGCGCCGGCCAGGGCATGGTCCGGTTCCTGCGCTCGGCCCTGGAACTCAACAAGATCCAGAAGGGCGACATCCTGGCCGCCGAACGGACCGACCCGGACATGGTGCCGGGCATGCGCGTGGCCTCGGCCATCCTGGCCGACGCCGGCGGCGACACCAGCCACGCGGCCATCACCTCCCGCGAGCTCGGCATTCCGGCGGTCATCGGCATCCAGCGGGCCGAGACCCTGCGCTCCCTGGACGGCCAGTACGTGACCGTGGACGGCTCGCGCGGCTGCGTCTACCGGGGGCTTTTGCCCCTGCAAGAGGTTG
Organism: uncultured Desulfovibrio sp.; assembly: GCA_964539435.1. Taxonomy (GTDB): domain Bacteria; phylum Desulfobacterota; class Desulfovibrionia; order Desulfovibrionales; family Desulfovibrionaceae; genus Solidesulfovibrio. The sequence continues at coordinate 12,136 of CAZIJE010000101.1, read as the reverse complement.
GCGGCGAAATGGACCTGTCCAAGCTGCCGGCCACCAAGACCAAGGTCGGCCTGATCCTGGCCGACGTGGGACAGGCGCTGTTTCTGTCGCGGCTTCGCAACGTGCCGGACTTCGAGGTGGGCCTGCTGCGGGCCGAGTTCATGCTCGGCAACATCGGCGTCCATCCCCAGGCCCTGGAGGCCTATGACAACGGCACCCTGCCCAAGCTCATCGAAAGCAAGGTCAGGGAGCTCGACGCCAAGCTGACCAAGGTCGTGCGCGAGCAGCTGGCCGCCGGCTACATCAACGTCCAGATCAAGCTCAGAAGCTATGTCGGCCTGATCACCGGCCTGGCCGGCGAGCTCGACGCTCTGGCCGACCACGCCGGCGCGCGCGGCACGGACGAGGTCATGGCCGTGCACCGCCAGATCCGGGACCTGGAGAAACGGCTCGACCACCACCTGGAGGAGGTCACCCGCCGGCTCGACCTGCTCAAGACCTCGGCCGACCTCAAGACCCACGTGGCCATCATCCTCGGCTACTGGGACGAGCTTCAGGAAAAGGCCGTGGACCCCGACGCGGTCAAGCGCCGCTACGAGATCAAGGCCCGCATCGAGGAGCGGGCGGCGGCCGTGGCCGAGGAGCCGATCATCACCGACACCCTGGCCAAGATCGGGGCCATGCGCCAGGAAGTGGCCCGGCAGGTCGGCATCAAGGGCCAGATCGACGACCTCAACGGGCTGCTGGACAAGATCCGCAAGCAGCTCTTCTCGCGCGGCTTCCGCAGCGGCAAGGAACTCTACGTCCAGACCCTGTCCCAGGGCCTGGGGCTTTTCGCCATGGCCTTCCACGGCCGGCCGATCCTGTACCGGACCACGGACTTCAAGTCCAACGAGTACCGGAACCTGCTCGGCGGCAGCCTGTTCGAGGCCCTGGAGGACAACCCCATGCTCGGCTACCGGGGCGTGTCGCGCAACATCCACGACTGGGAGATCGAGTCCTTCAAGCTGGCGCGCGGCATCTTCGGCGGCAAGAACCTGCACATCATGCTGCCGTTCGTGCGCACCGTCGAAGAGGCCACGTCCATGAAGCGCTACCTCGAGCGGGTGCACAAGCTGCACTCCGGCGACGAGGGGCTCAAGATGTTCATCATGTCCGAGATCCCGAGCAACGCCATCCTGGCCAAGCAGTTCATCCAGGAGTTCGACGGCTTCTCCATCGGCTCCAACGACATGACCCAGATGGTGCTCGGCACGGACCGCGACAACCCGGCCCTGCGGCACATCTACGACGAAGAGGACCCGGCCGTGGTCTGGGCGCTCCTCGTCACCATCTTCGCCGGCCAGAAGTACGGCAAGAAGGTCGGGTTCTGCGGCCAGGGCGTGTCCAACAGCGTGATCCTGCGCGGCCTGGTCGCCATCGCCGGCATCGTGTGCGCCTCGGTGGTGCCCGACACCTACTACCGGACCAAGTTCGACATGGCCCATGTCGAGGCCGAGGACATCCCGGTCAGCCGACTCGGCGAATGGCTCTCGGCCCAGCACCTGGAGTGCCTCAAAACGGTCCTTCAGGATAACAAGTACGAGCACATCGCCAAGAAGTACGACACGGCCGCGGACATCAAGGACTGGTACGACGGCGAGCTGACCCGCCTGGCCGAGCAGCTTCGGGAAAACCTGGAAAGTCCCAAGGCCAACTTCTACCGTCAGGAGATGGAGACCTTCCGCAAGCTCTTCCACAAGCCCGTGCTCTATGCGACCTGGGACTGGCCGAGCACCGTCTTCGACGCCCTGCGCCAGGCCGGTTTCGATTCCTACAAGGAGCAGGCCGAGGCCCTGGCCGCACAGCGCGTCAAGAAGTGGTAGGAGAGGAAACGCCTCCGGCGGCCGGGAGGGGGTCATCCCCTCCCGGACCCACCCGTCTACAGTCGCGGCCGTCCGGCATTCGCCCAGATGGCCGCGTTTGTTTTGCATGAAAAAAGCCGTCCGACTCGAAAGCCGGGCGGCTGCGCTGGATTGGCCTCGGGGGCCGGGGGGATGATCCCCCCGGCCGCCGGAGGCGTCCTTTCTTTTCCCTAGGCTCCCTTGAGCGGTTCTTCCTTCTCGGCCCTGTGCCCCGTCAGCCAGGACTGGAGCTGGTCCATGTAGGTGTAAAAAACCGGCGTCAGGTAGAGGGTGACCACCTGGGAGATGATAAGCCCGCCGGCCACCACCAGGCCCAGGGGCTGCCTCGCGTCGCCGCCCGCGCCGTAGCCCACGGCGATGGGCAGGATGCCGGCGATGGCGGCCACGGTGGTCATCATGATCGGCCGGAACCGGACGATGCAGCCCTCGAACACGGCGTCGAACGAGGTCTTTCCTTCCCGTTCCGCCTCGATGGCGAAGTCGATGACCATGATGGAGTTCTTCTTGACGATGCCGATCAGCATGATGATGCCGATGAACCCGTAGAGGTCGAGCTGCCGGCCGAAGACGAGCAGGGTGATCAGGCCGCCGAGGGCGGCGGACGGCAGGCCCGACAGGATGGTGATCGGGTGAATGAAGCTCTCGTAGAGGATGCCGAGGATCAGGTAGATGATCATGATGGCCAGAAACAGCAGGAACGGCACGCTGTTGAGCGATTCCTGGAAAGCCGTGGCCTGGCCTTCGAAGATGTAGCTGATGTTGTCCGGCAGCTCTTTTTTGGCCAGATCCTGCAGGGCGGTGACCGCCTCGCCCAGGGAGTATTTGCCCGCGGTATTGAACGAGATGGTGACCGAGGTCAGCTGGCCGGTGTGGTTGACGACCAGCGGTCCCACGTCCTCGGTCATTTTGACCAGCCCGTTTAAGGGCACCATGATGGGATTGCCGTTGGAATCGACCTGCCCGGACTTGACGTAGAGCTTGTTCAAGAGGTCGGGCCGGCGCTGGAACTCGGGCTGGACCTCCACGATCACCTTGTAGGTGTCTGTGGCGCCGTAGAGGTTGGTCACCTGCCGTGCGGCGTAGGCGGTCATGAGCGCGGTCTCGATGGCCGAGGTGCTGATGCCCAGGGATTTGGCCTTGTCCCGGTCGATGTCGATGCGGACCTGGGGGCCATTGACCTGCATGTCGGTATTGACGTCGGCCAGCTGGGGCAGCTTGCCCATGGCCTGGGTCATCTTGCGGGCAACCGGGTAGAGCTCGCCCGGGTCCGGGGAGAGCAGGGTGAACTGGTAGAGGGCCTTGGTCTGCTTGCCGCCGATCTGGATGGAGGGCGGGTTGTACATGAACACGAACAGGTCCGGCACCTGGGCCATTTTCGGGCGCAGGTCGTCGATGATCTGCTGGGCGCTGCGCTTTCGTTCGTGCATGGGCTTTAAAAGCGGGAACATGGCCACGTTGTTCATGGAGGTGTTGGGGCCGCCGACGCCGACCACGCCGATGAACTTGAAGACGTCCGGGTCGGCCATGAAGATGCGGCCGACCTTGAGGACCCGGTCCTTCATGGTCTCGAACGAGGCGCTCTGTTCGGCCATGCCGAAGCCGTAGAAGATGCCGGAGTCCGTGGGCGGAATGAATCCCATGGGCACCACGGTGAAAAGCCACAGGGTCAGGCCCAGGATGGCCATGGACAGGATCATGACGAAGCCGCGCCAGCGCAGGGCGAAGTGGAGGGACCGCTCGTAACCCCGTTCGATCCATTTGAAGAACTTGCCGGACTCGGAGATCTTGCCCGACAGGAAGCGGCTGCACATCATGGGCGTGAGCGACAGGGTGACGAAACCCGAGACCAGGATGCACAGGGTGATGGTCACGGCCATTTCATTGAGCACCCGGCCGAGGATGCCGGCCATGAACATGATCGGAATGAAGACCGCCACCAGGGACAGGGTCATGGAGATGATGGTGAAGCCGATCTGCCGGGCCCCGTCCAGGGAGGCCTGCATGATCTTCTTGCCCATCTCGGTGTGGCGCACGATGTTCTCGATCATGACGATGGCGTCGTCCACCACGAACCCGACGGCCAGGATGATGGCCATGGCCGACAGGTTGTCGATGGAGAAGTGGAAAAAGACCATGAGCGAGAGCGTGCCGATCAGCGCCGTGGGCAGGGCCAGGCCGGCGATGATCGTGGCCGGCAGGTTGTTGAGGAAGAGGTAGACCACGATGACGACCAGGACGATGGACAGGAGCAGGGTGAACTGGACGTCGTCGATGGCCTCCTTGATGGAAACCGAGCGGTCGTAGAGGAATTCCAGGTGCACGGACGGCGGCAGGGTGGCCTCGATGCTCGGCATCATGGCCCGGATGGCCTGCACGAGCTGGATGGTGTTGGTGCCGGCGGCGCGTTTGACCGCGATGACCAGGCCCTGCTGCTGGTCGAAGTAGGCGGCGTTCTTGTCGTTGATGGTGGAGTCGATGGCCCGGCCCACATCCTGGAGGCGCACGGGCTTGCCGTTGCGGTAGGCGATGATCTGCCGGTTGTAGGCCGTGGCGCTGGTCAGCTGGCCTTGGGCCTTGATGGTGAAAAGCTTGTCGATGCCGTAGAGGGAGCCGGTCGGCTGGAGCACGGTCTCGCTGTTGAAGGCGCTGGCCACCTCGTCCACGCCGATGCCGAGCGACGCCAGCTTGTCCGGGTCGACCTGGACGCGCGGCGAATAGGTCTGGTCGCCGTAGACCGCCACCTGGGCCACGCCGTTGATCATGGAGATCCGCTGGGCGATGTAGACCTTGGCGTAGTTGGTCACCCGGTACAGCGGCATGGTGTCGCTGGCCACGCGGATGTAGATGATGGGCATGTCGGCCGGGTTGACCTTTTGGAAGGTCGGCGGGCTCGGCATGTTGTTCGGCAGGCTGCCCTGGGCGGCGTTGATGTAGGTCAGGACGTCGGTGCCCGCGCCGTCGATGTTGCGCGACAGGTCGAACTGCAGGGTGATGGTGGTGGTGCCGAGGGAGTTGGTCGAACTCATGGACTGCAGACCCGAGATGGACGTGAACTGCCGCTCCAGCGGCGTGGCCACGGCCGAGGCCATGGTTTCGGGATCCGCGCCGGGCAGGGATGCCGTCACCTGAATGGTGGGGAAATCGATGCTCGGCATTTCGCTGATGGGCAGCGAGAAATAGGAGACAATGCCGAAAAAGACCAGGGCGGCCATCAGCAACGTGGTTGCGACCGGCCGCTTGATGAAAAGGTCGGTCATGTCTAGTTCCCCTGGCCTTCCTTGGACGCGTCGGCCGGTTTCTTGTCCCTGTCCGCCACGGCGGCGGGCGGGACCGGGCCTTCCTTATAGGCCTCGGGCGTGACGATCCTGATGGGCACGCCCGGGAAGAGCCTGATCTGACCGGAGGTGATGACCTTGTCGCCGGCCGCGACGCCCTTTTCAACCACCGTGTTGGGGCCGATCTTGCGGCCCACGGTAACGGGGCGGATCTCAACGGTGTTGTCGGCCTTGGCGATGAACACCGAGGCCCCGTCCTGGGTGGTGGCCAGGGCGCTCGAGGGCACAAGAATGGTGTCGGCCGTGTCGGCGAGGATGACCGAGGCGTTCACGAACTGGCCGGGCCAGAGCAGGAGGTCGGCGTTGGGGAATTCGCCCTGCAGGGTGACGGTGCCGGAATTGACGTCCACGGTATTGTTGATGACCGTGAGCTTGCCTTTGGCCGCCTTTTCCGGGTGGCTCGGGGAGCTTGCCTCCACGGCCAGGGTCTTGCCCTTGGCCGCGTAGTCCCGGATGTCGGGCAGGTATTTCTCGGCCACGGCGAACTGGACGTTGATGGGCTGGATCTGGTTGACCGTGAAGATGATGTCCTTGTTGGCCTCGACCAGGTTGCCGGTCTTGAAGGACTGGAGGCTGACCACGCCGGAGGTGGGCGAGGCGATGTAGCAGTAGTCCAGGTTGATCCGGGCGTTGTCCACGGCCGCTTCGTCCACGCGGACCTGTTCCTCGGCCTGCTGCAGGGCCGTCCGCTTCTGTTCGTAGTCGTCCTGGCTGACCACGCCCTGGGCCACGAGGTCCTTGTACCGCAGCCAGTCGCGCTTGGCCTGGGCGGCCGTGGCCTTGTCCCGACCGAGGGTGCTTTTGGCCTCTTCCAGCTTGGCCTTGTAGGGAGCCGGGTCGATGACGATAAGCGATTGGCCTTCCTTGACCACGTCGCCCTCGGCGACCAGGGTCTTTTTGATCACCCCCGTGACCTGGGACCGGACGCTCACGGTGCGCACGGCATAGACGTGGCCGATGCCGTCCACGGCCATGGGCGCGGTGGTGGGTTTGGCCTCGATGACCGTCACGTCCACCGGGGCCGGGGCCTGGGCTTCGGGTTTTTTCTTGTCGCAACCGGCAAGCAGGACCAGCAGGGCCAGGACCGGCAGACCGCAGAGAACACGGCCGGGGATACGCCCCAGGGGACGGCGCGGAAGGGAAGCGGGCATGGGTGCGGTCTCCTCTTGGAAGCGTGCCCGGGATGTCGAGCCGGCTGCACGCCAGTGATGACACGGCTGGGGAAATGCTGCCTCTCTTCCCCATTCGGATCATTAAGTCAAGATGTTAACTTGTTTCGTCGCCGTGTTGTCGCACCACAAGGACGCGCGGCCGAGTCGGACGGTTGCATCATGGAGAAGCGCGGTCAGTGGACGGCGGCCTTGCCGAGGTACGGACCCAAAAGCCGCAGCCGGTATTCGTGATCCTCCATCCGGCGCAACATGGCCACGTTGACGGCCTTGCGCAGGTCCGAGCCACGGGGAAAGGCGAAGCCGTAGAGTTGGGGATCGAAAAAGCCCGGCAGGATCTTGACCTCGCCGGTGAAGGCATGGTGCGCCAGATAGTGGAGGAGCGGCTGGTCGTGGACAAAGGCGTCGATTTCGCCGCCGACCAGGGCGCGCAAGCCGGCTGCGGCGGACTCGAAGGCCCTGACCCCGACGTGGGTGGCGACCAGTTCCTCCTGGGCGGCGGAGTCCCGGACCACGCCGGTGCGGACCTTGTGCAGGTCCTCGGGGCCGCGCACCAGCCCGCCCATGGTCTCCACGGTCATGGAGGAGGTGATGCCGGCCGTGAACGCCGCGAGCAGGGCCACCGAGGCGAACATCCAGACCATGGCCACGGCCCGGCCGGCCAGGGTCCTTGGCGTGGCGTCGCCATAGCCGACCGAGGTCATGGTGACCGCCGACCACCACAGTCCGTCGCCGATGCCCTTGTGGCCCGGCCGGAAGTGGCCGGGGTTGCGGCGGCGCTCGATGGCCCAGACCACCGTGCCGACCAGGAGGAGGAGCCCGAGGAGGGAGACGACGTAGACCAGGACCCGCAGGGAGAAGATCCGGCCGAGGGCCTTGCCGAACAGGTTCTGGCCGTGATCGGCCGCAACGGCGATGCCGAGTCCGGTGTAGTAGAAGGGCTGGGAGAAATCCATGACCGCTTCGCGTTCCGGGGTGATGGACAGGGCGGACACGCCCACGTCCACGGCGCCGCTCTCGACAGCGGCGAGCAGACCGTCGAGATCGTATTCCACGGCCTGCCAGGCCAGGCCCATGTCCCGGGCCACGTCGCGCCACAGGGTTATGGACACGCCGTGGAAGTCGCCGCCGGCGTCCTTGGCCACAAAGGGCGGGGCCACCAGGACCCCCACAATGGCCTTGCGCTTGGCCTGGACCGCAGGGGGGTCGGCCTCGGCGGCCATGGCGACCCGAGACCACGGCGCGGCCGTTCCCAAGGCCAGGGCCGCCCAGGCCAGAATCAGGAACCTGCCTGGCCGCATCACTCCTCCGGGGCCGCCACGGGCGGCGGCGCGGGCCAACGGCGTCTGGCATGGACCCGGCGCAACAGCCGCACCCTGCCGAACACTTCCGCCCGCTTCTGGCGCAGTTCCTCGCGCATGGCCTCAAGCTGCATGGCTTCCGAGCCCTTGGGCTTGTACTTCATCTTCACCCCCTGGAAGGCGACGAGGATCTTGTTGTCCTGGAACTGCTGGTCGATGGCCATGGCCAGTTCGGACTGGACCTGGAACTTCTTCATGAAGTTGTCGATCCAGACATAGAGGTCGAAATCGAGGCCGGCCCGGCCGATGCCGCGCAAGAGGACCTCCGGGGCGGGCTTTTTGAGGACGTCGGGGTGCTCCTTGGCCACGGCGGCAAGGATCTTGCGCACCTTCTTGATCTTGGTCCCCGGCGCCACGGTCACGGGGATGGTCAGGCGCATGGTGGCGTCCTGGTAGGACAGGTTGACGATCTCCCCGCGCAGGAAGCTGGAATTGGGGATGATGACCGTGGTGTTGTCCAGGGTGCGCATGATGGTGTTGCGGACCGACAGGTCCACCACCTCGCCCAGGTTCTTGCCCTGCTGGATGATGTCGCCCTTTTTGACCGCCCCGCCGAACATGATGATCAGGCCGCTGATGAAGTTGTTGACGATGTCTTTCAGGCCGAAGCCGATGCCGACCGACAGGCCGCTGGCGATCCAGGTCAGGGTCCCCAGCGGCACTTCAAAAAGGTGCAGGGCAAAGAGGATGAAAAGGATCCAGGTGACGTAGGAAAAGGCCGCGCCCACGGTGTGGACGAGTCCCGGCTCCATGGGCCGGCCGCGCAGGTTGACCAGTTCCAGCAGGCGCTGGAACCAGGCCTGGAGCAGGCGCAGGAGGAAAAAGGCCAGGACGAGCCCGGCCACGGCATCGAGGGAGAGGACGGCCTGGCCGATCCGCACGGTCTGGGAGAAGACGTGATCCACCAGCCCGGGACCGCCCATGAAGACCAGGACCCAGGCCATGTAGAGGGTGGCGATGCCCGTGACGGCCAGGGGGGCGGCAAGGCCGGCCAGGGACCGTGGGTGGCGCGCGGCGTGCAGGTTCAGGCCGCGCTGGACCGCGCCGGACAGGCCGGCGGCCAGGTGGAGCATGAACACGGCCTGCACGGCCATGACGGCCTGGGGACCGAAGCCCACGACAGCGGCCACGGCCGAGGCCCCGAGCAGCCAGACCGAGGGCGCGCGGTGAAGTCCCGCGGCCCGCAGCCGCCAGACGCCGGCAGCCGCGACCAGGGGCCACAGCGCGCCGACGACCGAAGACGGCAGGTTGAGGCCGTCCATGACGGCTCCGGCCGCAAAGCAGGCATACAGCAGGGGCAGCAGCGGGCCGCGCCGCAAGAGGAGGGTGAGCCCCAGGCAGACAACCAGGAACCACAGCAGGGACGTGAACTGGTTGGCGCTGAAAAGGACGGTGTACCGGCCGACGACCAGGGCCAGTCCGGCCGCCAGGCAGAAAAGGCCGGGCTTGGCCGTCCCGCCGAGGGCCGGCCAGCGTCTGCCAAGGGCCGCGAGCAGGGCCGCGGCGCAGGCAAAGGCCAAAAACGTGACCAGCAGGAACGGCGTCCAGGCCGTCCAGGCCAAGACCGGTCCCCAGAAGCGGGGCGCGCCGTCGGCCCAGGCCTGGAAATCGTCCACGGCCCCGGCCAGGCCGGCGGGATGGAGCAGGGAGCCGGACGAGGCGAAATAGGTGGTTCCGAAGACCTCGATGAACCGGCGGATCTCGTCGGCCCGGGCGGCGGCGATGTCGGCCTCCAGGGCCGCGCCCTGGGCCAGGGCGGCGTCCACGTCCGCCTTGACCGCGTCCACGTCGCGCTTGAGTTCCTTGAAGTCATGCCCCGGCCCGGCCAGTTCCTCGCTCACCAGATCGGCGTATTGCCGGCTGGCGTTCTGGGCCCGGATCTGGCGCAGGGTGGCGTATTCCTGCTTGGTGCGGGCAAAGGCGTCCTGCATGTCGGAAAGGGGCCCGCAGGCCCGGACCACGGCCTGGGACAGCTGGTCCAGTTCGAGGAGCAGGGTCCGGGAGGCCCAGGGCGTTTCCCCGGCCACGCCCCGAAGGAGCAGGAGTTGGTCGAGACGGCTGCTGACGCGGGAAAGGGCGTCGGCCAGGGTCGCTTTTTCCCCGGGCAGGAGCCGGTGGATGCGGTCGAGTTCCTGGCGCTTGATGCTTATGCTTTCACGGAGCCCGTCCGCGATGGAGCGCCACAGGGCCGGGTCTTCCCCCTGGCCCTGGGCCGGCAACGGGCAGCACCAGACGGCCAGACAGCACAGGACAAGGGAAAGGACGCGGCAAACGGGTGGCCAGGGCATGGCGTCTCCTTGATCGGCCTTTTGCACGGCAGGCCAGAAGTAGCCCGCCCCGACCCACTTGGGCAAGTGTGGGCCGGGGCGCGGGGCCGGGCTTGCGCTGTCCGGGAGCCGCCGGTATGAAGCGCCCTGACCCATGAGGAATGCATTATGAAGAAACTCGTGTTCATCGTTTTCCTGATCCTGGCGCTGGTCGGCGGCGCGGCCGGCTACTTTTTCCTGACCGACAACGTGCGGCCGGTGATCGCGCTTTCGCCGGACAACGACGTGGCCGCTCCCAAGCGCGAATTCACCCTGACCCTGGGCGACGCCGGGGCGGGGCTGAAAAACGTCAAGGTGACGGTCACCCAGGGCGACAAGCAGATCACCCTGCTGGACCAGACCTACGGTTCGCCGGTCAAGGAGGCCGTGGAGAAGTTTTCCCTGGAGCCGGCGGGACTTCGCGACGGCCCCTTCTCCCTGGCCGTCACCGCCACGGACCGTTCCATGGCCAATTTCGGGGCCGGCAACACGGCCCGGCTCGAAAAGAGCCTGACCATCGACACCATTCCCCCGCGCATCGAAGTGACGAGCCTGGCCCACAACGTCCGCCAGGGGGGCGTCGGCGCGGTCTCCTTCGGCCTCAGCGAAGACTGCGAAATCGCCGGCGTCCTGGTCGGCGAGGAGTTGTTCCCGGCCTTCAGGCAGGAAAACGGCAAGTACTTCGGCCTCTACGTCTTTCCCTTCGACATGGACCCGAAAAACTTCGTGCCCAAGGTCAAGGCCGTGGACAAGGCCGGCAACGTGTCCCTGACCTCGTTCCGCTACCAGGCCATTCCGCGCAAGTTCCGCCAGGACAAGCTCAACATCTCGGACAACTTCCTTGAGTCCAAGATGCCCCAGTACTACAACATCATCACCGACACCCGGGACAACCTCCAGATCTACCTGCGGGTCAACAACGACATCCGCCGCCAAAACAGCGTCTTTCTGCACGACCTGGCCAAGAAGACCGCGCCGGCGATGCTCTGGGACAAGAAGGCCTTCCTGCGCCTGCCCAACGCCGCCCCCAGGGCCGGCTTCGGCGACCACCGGACCTACTATTACCAGAACCGGGAAATCGACCAGCAGACCCATATGGGCGTGGACCTTGCCTCCCTCGAAGGCGCGCCCGTGCCCGCGGCCAATTCCGGCAAGGTGGTCTTCACCGGCTTTCTCGGCATCTACGGCGAGACCGTCATCATCGACCACGGCATGGGCCTCCAGACCCTCTATTCCCACCTGCGCCAGATCGACGCCAAGGAGGGCCAGGACATCAAGAAGGGCGAGATCCTCGGCAAGACCGGGGTCAGCGGACTGGCCGGCGGCGACCACCTCCACTTCGGCGTCCTGGTCTTCGGCCACGAGACCTCGCCCATCGAGTGGTGGGACCAGCACTGGATCGACGACAATATTCTGAACAAGATGTAACGGCCGAAGGCGAGGATGCTCCGGCGGCCGGGGGGATCATCCCCCCGGACCCCCTGGGCGGGGTAAGGGGACGGGCGCGATGGGAAGTGCGGGAGCGGGGAGGGGCGAAGGACTTTTTCCCTACGACGCCCTGGCCGACGCCGTGGCCGACGTGCTGCGGGCCAGACGGGCCGGGCGGGCCACGGCCCCGGAGCGGCTGGCCGTGCCGGTGCCTGGCGGCGTGCTGTTGTGCATGCCGGCCACGGACGGCGAGCTCGCGGTGGTCAAGACCATCACCGTCCATCCCGGCAACCGGGACCGGCCGGTCATTCAGGGTGAGGTTGCGGTCATGGAGGCCGCCACCGGGAAGCGGCTCGGCGTGCTGGACGGCCCGACCGTGACGGCCCGGCGCACGGCGGCGGTGAGCCTCCTGGCGGCGCGGCTCCTGGCGCCTGTCAAAACCGGACCGCTCCTTATTATCGGGGCCGGGGTCCAGGCCAGGGCCCATGCGGAGGCTTTTTGGCAGGGGCTCGGGGTGCGGGAGATTTCCCTCGCCTCGCGCACGCCGGCCCGGGCCGAGGCCTAGGCCCGGGACCTGGCGGGCCAGGGCGTCGTCGTCCGCGTGGTGGCCCACTCGGGGCAGGCCGCGCGCGTGGCGGCGCGCATCATCAAGGC
>CAZIJE010000100.1:0-13810 GCA_964539435.1 uncultured Desulfovibrio sp. | reverse complement strand
CCCCCGGCCGCCGGAGGCGTCTCCCTCCCCGACATTTAGAACATATCCTTCTCGCTCTCGGAGATGGTCTTCTCGATGACGTCCTGGAGTTCCTTGGGCAGCCCCATGATGTCCACGTTGAGAAATCCCCGGACGATGGTGGAGGTGGCTTCGTCCTCGTCCAGGCCCCGGGCCATCAGGTATTCGATCTCTTCCTGGGCGATCTTGCCGACAGCGGCCTCGTGGGACAGCTCCACGCCGTCCACCGAGCCGAGGAGTTCGGGAATGGCGTGGATGACGCCGCCGCCGAGGATCAGGCCCTTGCACTCCAGATGCCCCTTGGCCGGCACGGCATTGCCGCCGATGTAGCCCCGGGCCACGATGGTGCCGCCCGAGGCGATGGTGCGGGAAATGATCTCGCCCTTGGTGTCCGGGGCGTTGAGTTCGATGCGGCTGCCGGAGTCCACGTGGGACCCCTTGGGGGCGACGATGACGGAATTGAACCGCGCCACCGCTCCCTTGCCGTTGAGGCGGATGGCCGGGTAGGACTGCAGGTCTTTGACGGGCTTCAACAGCACGTAGTTGTTGATGAACACGCCGCCTTCGTCCACCACGCCGCCGGTCCGGGGCCGCACCACCGTGGACTCGGCCCAGTTGTGGATCATGGTGAAGGTCAGCTTGGCGTTTTTGCCCACGAAAAATTCCGAGATGCCGAGGTGGGCCGCGCCCTTGGAGCCGTGGGCCACGGAACAGCCGGTGATGATGTGGAGCTCGGAATCGTCCTCCACAATGACCACGTTGTGGACGTTCTGGCCGACCATGTCGCCCTTGAGAAACAGGCACGACTGGACCGGCTCCGTGATCTTGGCCCCTTTCTCGGTGCGCACGAAATAGCCGCCGTGGAGGTTTTCGGCCGCCGCCCGGGTGAACTCGTCCTTGTCCTTGTCCACCTGGGTCCAGAAATAGCCGGGCAGGCCGTCGTACTTGGCCAGGGCGTCCTTGATGTCGAGGATCTCGACGCCCTTTTGCAGGCTCTTGCAGTGGACCCGGCCGTGGTCCACCTGGAGATAGGTCCCGGCCCGCTCGCGCTCTTCCACGTCCACGCCGGACATGAGCATTTCGGCCTTGTCCGCCGGGTCGAGCTGACGCAGGTCGGCGAGTTCGCCAAGCTGGGAGCCGCTGAACCGAAAGTCCTTGAGATTGATCTTTTCCATGCCGCGCTCCCTCTCGCTATTGCAGACACCGGACGCATTCCTGGTAGCCGTAGTGGCTGATGTGGTCCAGGATGTCGCGGGGATTGGCCTCGCAGCACAGATGGCCGTTAAAAAGCACCTGGCCCCGGTCGGCGTTGACGTATTCGAGGATGTAGCCGGTGTGGGTGATGATGAGCCCCGACACCGGACGCTTGCGTACCCGCTGCTCCTTCATGCTGGCCCCGGCCTTGGGATCGATGCCGCCGGTCAGCACCTCGCGCACGGTGGAGCCGATGAGCTTCATGTTTTCCAGGTCCACGCCCGACTCGGGCTCGTCGAAAAGAAGCAGGTAGGGCTTTTGGGCCATGAGCTGGAGCAATTCCGAGCGCTTGATCTCGCCGCCGGAGAATCCGGCGTTGATGTCGCGTTCCAGGAACTGGTCCATGTTGACTTTCTTGGCCAGCTTCTCCACGTCCACGGCCTCCTCCCGGCCGCACATGCCGACCAGGTGGCGGGTCTTGAGGCCATGGATGGTGGGCGGCCGCTGGAACGACATGCCGATGCCGAGCCGCGCCCGCTCGTAGATCGGGGCATGGGTGATGTCGGCGCCGCGGAACAGGATGCGGCCCTTGGTGATCTCGTAGTTGCCAAAGCCCATGAGAGTCATGAGCAGGGTCGTTTTGCCCGAGCCGTTGGGGCCAAAGAGGATGAACGTCTCGTTTTCGGCGATGTGCAGGTTGATGCCCGAAAGCACCTCGCGCTCGCCGATTTTGACATGCAAATTTTCGATGCGAAGCATGATTCCCTCGCTTTTTCGCGCTATGGGGCGCGTTTCTCCGCCAGGGGTCTACGGAAAAAACCGAACGAAGTCCACCAAGGGGGACAAGGGGGGACGGGGTCCGTGTGCGGCGGCCGAGTCGGCCTAATGGGTGTCGTAGGCCCGGATGATGGTGGCCAGTTCGTCGCAGTCGTAGGGTTTGGAGAGGTAGTCGCGCACGCCGAAACGCATGAAGAAGTCCAGGTGCTGGCGCAGGCCGAAACCGGTCAGCACCACGATGGGAATGGCGGCGTAGCCGGCGCTGCCCTGGCGCACCCGGCCGATGAACTCGCGGCCGTCCACCTCGGGCAGGCGCATGTCCAGGAGGACCAGGTCGAAGGAGGCCTGGTCCATGGCCTCAAGCGCCCTCCTCCCGTCCGCCACGGCCGTAATGACATGCCCTTCTTCTTCCAGGGCCTGCCTGGCCAGCGTGGCGTGATTGGGATCGTCCTCGGCGAGCAAAATACGCAACATGAGCGGCGCTACCTCCCGCCAAAGCCACAGCAGGATCCGTGCCCGAAACAGGTTCGTGCGCCTTCGTCAGTACTCCTACAGGGTTGCGGGATGTCCACGGGGTGGCGCCGCAAACAAAAAGTCTTGTTTTATCGGAAAACAGGAAACTGAATTACTTGCCGCCCGCAACGGCCGGGGCCGGATTTGCGCTCCTGACAGGCCGCCGCGCGCCGGTGGCCACGGCGTAGACAGTCGGCAGCAACCGGGAAAGGAGTTCGCCCATCCCCCAGAGGAAGAAGATGGTCGCCAGACCCGAAAGCCAGTAAAAGGCGATCTGCTGGACGTCTCCGGCCGGTTTCCAGACCGACAGGAGCCGGGTCTGGAGGATGGACATGGTCGGCTCGTGGGCCAGGTAGACGAAAAAGCTGTGCCGGGCCATGCGATGCAGGACGGCGCTGTCGCGGATGGCCGGAAAGGCGGAGCAGCGCCAGAAAAAGGCCAGCCCCAGAACCAGGTTGCACTTGAAAAGGAACTGGCGGACGCCCTCCTCGGTGAAGCCGAGGGATTGGTAAAACACCAGGATGGCGGTCAGTCCGAGAAAGAGCCAGGTTCCGGCCCGCTGCCACCAGGACACCCCGGCCAGGGGCAGCCTCGTGCGGGCCAGATACCCGCCGAGGTAGAAGGCAAAGAAGTCGCCGTAATACGAATACGGCATGGGACTGAGGCCGATCCAGAGCACGAACAGGGACACCAATCCCACACTCGGGGCCTCCTTGAACAACAGGAGGAGCACGGGCGAGAGCAGGAAGACCACGAGCAGGTCGCGCAGAAACCAGAGGGGATAGTTGATGGGCGTGGTGCCGATGCCAAAGACCTTGACGAACAGGCCCTCGGACCGGAGATAGCCCCAGGACCCCATCATTTCGATGCTGCCCGCGAAGTAGAACCAGGCGGCCAGCAGCACGTTGAACAGGACATAGGGCACCAGCAGGGAAACGAATTTGCTGCGCAGCATCTCGCGGTAAGCCGGCAGGGACAGCTCGAATTTGCGCAGGAACAGGAATCCGGAGATGGTGAAGAAAAGGGGCACGGCCACGAAATCCACGTGGCCGTTGAGGACGTTGATCATGAAGGTGGCCGCCGGCCCGGTTCCTCCGGTATCCGCGATGCGGACGGTGATGCCCCGGGCGCCGTGGGCCAGGACGATCAGGCCGATGAGGACGATGCGCAGCACGTCGATGCGCTTGGAGGTGTCGGCGTCAATGGGTTCCCGGACAGGAGCGAGCATCCAGGACGGCTTGTCGGGTATGTTCACGGGCGAAACTCCTGGGCGCAAGGACGCCGCGCGGCAATTCCCGGAACCGTGGCCAAGGGGCTGGCGCGCCCGGATACGGGGATCCGCCGGGGGGAGATGTCCTTGCAGAAAACGTGTGGTCAGGTCGGGCAGCGCCCTGTGGTCAAACCGCCCGCCGCGCGGCCGCTTCGTCGGCTGACGCGGTCCGGCCGCATGGCCCCGTGGGATGTGCCACGCCTTGGGCGGCGAATCAATGGGCGTAGGCCAGCATCTTTTTGAGGCGGCTTTCCGTGATGCCGTACCCTTCTTCCCGGAGGATGCGGACGAAACACTCGATGACGGACTGGATGGCGAAGTCCTTGTTGGCGATGCTTTGCGTGTTCATGATTTCCCTGAGCACCAGGTCGATCATATAAACGCAGTGCGCCACATCCTGGAGATCCTTTTGCGGCATGGTTCTTCTTTGGCTGCAAGACAACGGGCCGGCGGCATGGGCGGCCGGACCGGGGAGGACGGGTTCTATTCTACATCCACAGCCACGGCCTGCTTCAGGCTCACGCCGTCGACCAGCCCCTGCCGGTAGGCCATGGCCACATAATCCCGGCGGATGCGGTCGCACAGGCTTTGGACATCCTCGACCAGTTGCAAGAGGCGCTCGTCCTCATTGCCGCAGACCAGCGCCCGGAGGTCGGCGAGCCTTGATCGCAGCTCGTCCATGTGGGCGGCCACCTCCTCGTCCACAGTCTGGGCATTGACCAGATCCTCGATCCTGGTCCGGATCATGTCCGGCAGACACGCTTTGATCCTCTCCATGTCCCACCTCTCTGGGCCGATTGGTTCAAAACCGGCCGCTTCGTCCAGCCGAGGCCGAACGAATTTGGCACCATGGCATGGCTATACCCCAGAAGCGAGGCCCTGTAAAACCTGGAGGCACTTTCCGCTGTCACGCCTGCGTCTCAAGGGCGGTCAGATCGTGTTCAACGGCCTCCCGGGCGGCCAGGCCGCTGATCCAGGCGTCGGGAATGGCCCTACGTCCCAGGGCCGCGCCGAGGAGCATGCCGGCCAGCATTCCCCGGGCCGCGCTGTCGCCGCCGGCCATGACGTTTTCCGTCAGACACGCGGCCAGGTCGCGTCCATGCCGGGCCACGAGGTGGATCACGCCGGGCATGGCCTCGTCGATGTGGCACGACCGGCCGAACCGGCCGATGGCCGCGATCGTGTCCTCGCCTGCGGATCCAAGCCCCTGGGCCAGCCAACGGCCGATGGGAGCGCTGGCGTATCCGGCCTCGCCGGCCGCCTCGAAGGCGGCCCTGGGCGGCTTGCCGGCCAGGATTCCCCAGGCCGTGCGGGCGAAAAACTCGGCCGCCTCGATGACCTGGGCATGGTTGTGGGTCATCTTGGTCTGGGACCGGACCGCTTCGACCAGGGCTTCCAGATTGTTGCGCAAGGCGTATACCAGCGGGGCCACCCGGCTGGCTCCGGCCAGATCCGTGGAGTTGGAGCCCGAGTTGCGGGCATCCTCGCCAAAGGCGAAGATCTTGAGCGTCATGCGGGTCGCGCCGTCGCTGTAGCCGTCGTACCCCTCCATCCGCTGCCGCCATTTTGCGGCAAAGTCCTCGAGGTCAAAGCCGCCCCGCTCGGCCAGGGAATGGAGCAGGACCAGGGTCTGATCGCCGTAGTGGGTCTGTTCTCCGGCCTTCCTACGGCCGTGGTAGCCGCCCGGAGGCGGATCGAGATAGCCTGTGACACGGCCGTAGCGCCTGGCCAGGGCGTCGGGATCGTATTCCCAGTGCGGCCCCAGGGCCAGGGCGTCGCCGATTAGGGAAGCCAGGACCATGGCCTTGGCATGCTCGGACATACGGCCTCCGTTGTTGCAGACTTTCCTCCTACCTTTTTCATCGGAAACAACCAAGCCTCTTGGAAGCCCATCGGCTCCGCCGCCCCCCCGAAAGCTGGCCAGGGACACATCACGCCGGAAGATGCGTCCCTGGCCGGTCTCGACCCGGCCGCCGGCCCGGTTACGCCCGCATCGTGAACCTATCGAGATCGTGGAGACCAAGCGTCTTCTCCAGGTCCTCCATGGTGGACTTGATCTTCTTCGCCCCGTCCTGGCCGAGGATTTCATTTTCCTGCTCCGAAAACTGCTTTCCGAGCCCCTCGTACTCGTCCTTGGACAGGATGCCGCGAAAAGCCGGAAAGAGCTTGTCCTGCTCGAAGGCAATGTGCGGCCGGTACATCCGGCCAAACGAGGCCACGAGGTTTTTCACTTCCCCGCGCTTTGCCTCATCCAGATCGCCCTTGGTCAGTTCGATGATCCGCTTCGTGGCGGCGCGGCCGGCATCGTGCTGCCGATTGAGGACCTTGACCAACTCGGCCATTTCCCCGCTGCCCTGGAATTTCGGGAAAACATGCATCTCCTCCAGGCGCTCATGGGCTTCACCGACAGCCATCTGCACCGCCTGGGCGGATTCGTGCAGGGCTTTGACGGCCTCCTTCTCCCCCTTGTCCAACCGCCGGCACGCCTCTTCCCAGATGAGCAAGAAGCGTATGGCGTCGCCATGGTCCTTGGAAAAGTGTTCCACGGGTGTTGCCGTGTCTTCCCCTTTTTTCTCTGCCGTGCTGGAGGCGGCAGCCAAGAAGGATGGCTGCCCCAGGAGCGCGAGACCCGCCCCGGCGCAGGCGGTCATAGAGAGCATGGCTCTGCGGTTGATGCGTGTTGTGTTCATAACGCGTCTCCTTGCTTTCAAAATATTGTTGGGACACCCTCACAAAGAGTGCCCTGATCAGGGAAGAACCCCATGTTATAAGAAATAGCCGAGAACGCGCTCACGGGTCAAGGAAGAGACGGGCCGACAACCGTTTTGCAGGGTGACGCCAAAACGGACGGCGGGCGCGAACCCGCGACACCCGCAAGGATCGTCTGGGCCAGGAGAGGGAAAGGCGGGAAAGCAGGATGTTCTGAAAACCATTCTCCGGAACTGCCTGTTCAGTTTGCAGTTTCAGGGACGGCAGATTCCACAGACGGGCTTCCTCAAGGGTGGCCGGGGATGAATTGAGCACGCGCCGGGAAGGTTGACCCATGGCTTCTCCTCCTTGGCAATCGGGGGGCGAGAAGAGGCGGGAATCAGTCTGCCCATGGCCTGCCCCAAACAAAAAAAGCCCCAAAAGTGGCGCACTTTTTGGGGCTATGTTGGGGCAGTTTCAGACGGGCGTAACTATTGAAGACAGAGTGAAGAAGAATTTTCGCTATAAAATCAGTTTGGTGCGAGAGGGGGGGCTCGAACCCCCATGCCTTGCGGCGCCAGATCCTAAGTCTGGTGCGTCTCCCGGTTCCGCCACTCTCGCACACTGCCCGGCAAGCGGGCGAAAATTTGTACGCGAACTGTGTCGGTTGCACAAGAACCGAATCAGCCGGTCCGGTCCAGGAGCCGCAGGTACGGGGCCAGATGGTTGACCGGACCGTCGCCACGGCCCAAGTCGTAGGCCGTGCGCAGGGCTTCCTGCAGGAAGTCCCGGCCGGCCGCCACGGCCTCGGGCAGCGTTTTGCCCAGGGCCAGGTGGGCCGCGACGGCGGCGGACAGGGTGCAGCCCGTGCCATGGGTGTTGCGGGTCGGGACGTGGGGACGGACATATTCCCGCGCCAATCCGTCGGCCGTGACCAAAAGATCGGTCACCACGGCCTTTCCAGGCTCCCCGGCCGCTTCGAAATGGCCGCCCTTGAGGAGCACGGCCTTGGCCCCGAGGGTCAGCAGCCGTTCGGCCGCCTCCCGGGCGTCTTCCGGTCCGGCGATGGCCATGCCCGCCAGCAGTTCGGCCTCGTGGCGATTGGGGGTCAGAAGATCGGCCAGGGGCAGGATGCGGGAGACAAGAGCGGCCACGGCTTCCGGCAACAAGAGCCGCGCCCCGGACTGGGCCACGCAGACCGGGTCCACCACCAGGGGAAATTCCTTGGCCGCCAGTTCCCCGGCCACGGCCTCGATGATGGGCTCTGAAAAAAGCATCCCCGTCTTGGCGGCGCGGATGGGAAAATCGTCCAGCACCGCCCTGAGCTGGGCGGCCACGAATCCGGGCGTGGGGGCCTCGATGGCCGTCACGCCGCGCGTGTTCTGGGCGGTCAGGGCGGTGATGGCGGACAGGCCGTAGCAGCCCTGCATCATGAAGGTCTTGAGGTCGGCCTGGATGCCGGCCCCGCCCCCGGAATCCGATCCGGCCACGGTCAATACGCATGGCGGCTGCATGACTGCCTCCCGAAACATCAGAGTGCGCAGACGGCCCGGCCGCCTGGACCACGCCGACGGCCGCTATTCCAGGGCTTCGTCGCTTTCGCGGATCTTGCGCAGGTTGAGCCCGCTTTTGGCCAGCACGAGCAGGCCGGCCACGGTCACCGGGATGTACTGGACCATGTGGAGCATGAGTCCGGCGGCCAGGGCCTGGGTCTGGTCCACGCCGAAAAGGCCGAGCGAAAAGACCACGGCCGCCTCGAAGACGCCGAGAGCCCCGGGCGAGGACGGCATGGCCATGCCAAGGGACGAGATGACGAAAACCGCGGCCGCGTGCCCCCAGGTGAGCGGCAGCTTGGCCACCCACAAAAGGACCAGAAAGGTGGAGCCGGCGTAAAAAATCCAGCAGACGACCGTGTACAACCCGAGAACCAGCATGAAGGCCGGGGTGACGCCGTGCAGGACCTGCAGCTTCAGTTCGGCCAGAAACTCGGCCAGACGGTTCGAGGGCATCTTGTCGATGATCCGGCCGACGAAATCCGGATAGGTCCGCACCACCCACAGGGCGGCCCAGATGCCGCCGACCGCGCCGGCCAACGGCACGAAAGCCATCTTGAGCTTGAAGTGGAAGGCCACCACCAGGCCCATGGCCAGGATGGCGTTCAAGTCGAAAAACCGCTCCCAGAAGACCATGGTGATGCTGCGCGAAAGCGAGAACCGGCATTCGCGGCGCAGGTAAAAGGCCTTGGCCAGTTCGCCGAGCTTGGCCGGCACGATGTTGTTGACGGCCATGGACATGAGGAAAGCCTTGAAGCACAGCCAGTTGCCCGCCACGAACCCGGAGAGGAAATTGAGCCGCAAGGCCATGACCGCGTAGCCGATGAAGGAAAAGGCCGTGGTCCAGGCCAGGGCCACGTCGTCGTATTGGGCGAGCGTTGCCCACAGCTGGGCGAAGTCGATGCCCCAGAAGGCATAGACCAGGCAGCCGGCCACGAGGGCCAGGCGCAGGATGAAACCCGCGGCTTTTTTCATGAGCATCGCGCGCCGCTCCCACGTCTTGCCGGGAGCGGGTGTCTCCCGAATCTAGTCTGCATTGAAAAGCTCCCGAAGCCGGTAGTTGAGGTGGGTGTAGCGGCTGTCGCCGCCCGCGTTGCGAAGGCCAAGCATCATGGCCCGCCGGCTGCCGATCAGCACGGCCAGCCGCCTGGCCCGGGTCAGGGCGGTATAGATCAGGTTGCGGCGCAACATGACATAGTGCTGGGTCAGGATCGGCACGACCACGGCCGGGTATTCGCTGCCCTGGGACTTGTGGATGCTGATGGCGTAGGCCGGGGCCAGTTCGTCGAGTTCGGTGCGGTCGTAGGCGACGGTGCGGCCGTCAAAGGAGACCAGCACCTCCCCTTCTCCGGGGTCGACCTCGACGATATGGCCCAGGTCGCCGTTGAACACGTCTTTTTCATAATCGTTTTTGGTCTGGAGCACCCGGTCGCCGCGCCGGAACCGGACGAGCCCCCGCAGGAGTTCCGGTCCCTTGGGATTGAGCCGTTCCCGCAGGACCTCGTTTAAGGACTGGGTGCCGGCCTCGCCCTTGTGCATGGGGGACAGGACCTGGACGTCGCGCATGGGGTCGAGGCCGTAGGTCCGGGGAATCCGTTCGCTGACAAGGCCGGCGATCATGTCCCGGACCGTGGCCGGATCGTCCTGCTCCACCCAGAAAAAATCCGCCTCCGGCGGCGGCCTGGTCGCGGCCAGGGGGACCTGCCCCTGGTTCACCCGGTGGGCGTTGACCACGATCATGCTCTGCTGCGCCTGGCGAAAAATACGGGTCAGCCGGGCGCTGCCCACGGCCTCGCTGCCGAGGATGTCCGCCAGGACGTTGCCCGCTCCCACGGACGGCAGCTGGTCCGCGTCGCCGACCAGGATCAACCGGGCCGTGAACGGCAGGGCCCGCAGCATGTGGGCGCACAGCTTGGCGTCGAGCATGCTGACCTCGTCGACCAGCAGCGCGTCCGCCTTGAGCTTGTTGTCCTCGCAGACCGCGAACGCGCCGTCGGGCGTCGATTGCAGCAGTCGGTGCAACGTGGCGGCCGGACAGCCCGTGGCCTCGGCCAGACGCTTGGCCGCCCGGCCCGTGGGCGCGGCAAGTTTGACTTTTAAGGACAACTTGTCAAGGGCGGCCACCACCATGCGGGTGATGGTGGTCTTGCCCGTACCCGGGCCGCCGGTGATGACAAAGACCTTGTTGCCGCAGGCGTCCACGGTCGCCTGGCGCTGCTCCGGGGAAAGCTGGAGCCGGGCCGCCGATTCCAGGGCCGGCAGGAGCCGTTCCACCTTGCCCCGCAGGTCCGCGCCAGGGTGCGTGGCCAGTTCGTGGACACGCCGGGCGATTTCGGCTTCCAGGGCGTAATAGTGGCGCAGGTAGACCGCGGCCTCGATCCCCTGGGCCGGCAGGGCCTCCACCTTGACCCGCTTGAGCTCCTCCAGACTGGCCAAGGCCTCGTCGAGCCGCTCCGGGGCCACTTCCCCGACCATGGCCGCGGTCTTCTCGAACAGGACGTCGCGCGGCACGAAGAGATGGCCCTGGTCGCCCATGGTGAAAAGGACGTAGACCAGGGCCGCCTGCAGGCGCTCCGGACTGTCCGGGGCAAACCCCAGGCGCAGGGCCATGGCGTCGGCGGTCTTAAACGCGATGCCCCGGATCTCGTAGGCCAACTCGTAGGGGTTGGACCGGATGCGCCCCTCGGCGGCGTTGCCGTAGAGCTTGAAGATCTTGCCGGCGTGGGTGGTGGCGATCTCGTGGGTCTGGAGAAAGAGCATGAGCGACCGGACCTCGTGCTGGGCCGTCCAGGAGGCCACGATCTCCTTGAGCTTTTTCTTGCCCACGCCCTCGACACTCAGGAGCTTTTCCGGCTCGGTGTCGAGGATCTCCAGCACCTTCTCGCCAAAGGCGTCCACCATGCGCGTGGCCAGCACCCCGCCCACGCCCTTGATCATGCCCGAGGCCAGGTAGCGGCGGATGCCGTTGACCGTGGCCGGCATCTCCCGGGCCGACGTTTCGACCTGGAACTGGCGGCCGTATTTGGGGTGCGTGACCCAGGAGCCGGTCAGGCGCAGCATCTCCCCGGGCGTGACCGCGCCCACGCAGCCGACAATGGGAAACTGGCCGGGCTCGTCCTTGGACCGGACCCGGGCGATCAGGTAGTTCGTGCCTTCGTTGAAGAAGGTGACGGTCTGGACTTCGACCGAAAGTTCGATTGCCATCGCCTCGCCGGTCGCGGTCCGTTTCCTGGCCGCGCTCCCGCGCCGTTCACGCGTTTACAGTGTTTGCGCCCGTCAGGGCCGCCGCCAAGAGCGGTCCGTCCGGCGGCAATCCCGCCCCCTGTGTCGCGCTTCCCCATGCCCGGGTTGCGGACCACGCGCCAACCGGAGGAGGTTTCCCATCCCCCTTCCCTCGCCTACAGGTCCTGTCGGAAGCGCAGGGACTGGCTCAGGGTCTCCTTGTCCACGTATTTGACCTCGGCCCCGAGGGGAATCCCCTGGGCCAGCCTGGTCAGCCGCACGCCGGGAAATTCCCTGGCCAGCAGGTTTTTGATGTGCGAGGCCGTGGACTCGGCGGCCAGGGTGGCGCCGAGGGCCAGGATGCACTCCGTGACCGCGCCCTCGGCCAACCGGGCCCGCAGGGCGTCCAGGCGGAGCTGGCCGGGACTCACGCCCTCCAGCGGATCGAGCAGGCCGCCGAGGACCAGATAATAGCCGCCGAACTGGGCCGTCTCCTCGAGCAGCAGGACCGAATCCCACTGGGCCACCAGGCACAGCTGGTCGGGATTCCTGGTCGGATCGGCGCAGACCGGGCAGACCGGGGTTTCCGACAGCCCGGCGCAGCGCGAGCACAGGCACAGCCGCTCGCGCAGGCGCAAAATGCCGTCCCCCAGGGCGTCGGCCCGGGAACGCGGCCATTCCAGGAGGGTCATGGCCACCTTCAGGGCCGATTTCGGACCGAGCCCCGGGAGCCTGGCCAGTTGCTCGACCAGTTCGACCAGGGGCGCGGGCAGGGTTGTTTGCGATGCCATGGTGTGCGGTGTTGTCGCCTGCGGCGGTAAAAGGGTCCTGTGATCCGGCAGTCGTTGCGGCCAATGAAAAACAGCAAGCCGTCCGGAGCGGCTACGCCCCCTGCCCCAGGGGCGGATCGAAAATGTAGTTGAATCCCATTTCTCGGCAAAATTCCCGTTCGCCGGCGCTCCTGACCGTCCAGACCAGGACCGGAAGCCGCGACCGCGCCATCCGTTCGAGAAAGGCCCCCCGCAGCATCCGGATGTCCACGGCCACGAACATGGGGCCGGTCAGGAGATTGTAGGCCATGTTGCGGCGCAGGAACCTCCGTACGGCCCCCCGGTCGTTCCTGTCGTCGCAGACCAACTGTCCGCGCGAGAGGCCGGGCCGGTTGCGCCGGAACCACAGGACCGTCCACGGGTTGAAGGACTGGACGGCGCATTCGCCCTGGTAGCCGTCCAGGGCCTCGGCCACCCGCCTCTCCAGCCGTCCCGCCCTGCCCCGATTCTTGATCTCCACCAGCAGGGGGACCCGCCCCGCCACCAGGGCCAGGACCTCGGCAAAAAGCGGAATCCTTTCCTTCGTGCCGAGCAGGTCCAGGGACCGCACCGCTTCCCAGGAGAGGTCGCGGACCCGGATGTCCCGGCCGCACAGGCGGTCGAGGCGGGCGTCGTGCACCACAACGGCCTGCCCGTCCCGTGTCAGGCGGACGTCCAGTTCGATGGGCGTGGCCCGGTCCAGACAGGCCCGGAAGGCGGGCAAGGAGTTTTCCGGGACTTTCCGGTTGTCATGCAGCCCCCGGTGGGCGATGGGCCTGGTGCGAAGCCATTGCGACATACGGGCGTCCGGGAGCGGGCAAGGGACGAGACGGGACGCGGCCAGGGCCAAAAGGTCCGAAGCCGCACGCGGCCGACGGGCAGGATGGCCCGACCGTCCGCAGGACAAGGTCCCGCAATGTTTAGAACAGCCCCGGCACCTTGAGGCCGCCCGTGACCTGGCCCATCTCGGCTTCCATCATGGCCTTGGCCTTCTTGATGCCGTCGTTGACCGCGGCCAGGATCAGGTCCTGGAGCATCTCCACGTCGTTGGGGTCCACAACCGTCTTGTCGATGACAATGGCCTTGAGCTCGTTGGAGCCGGAGACCACGGCCGTGACCATGCCGCCGCCGGCCGTGCCTTCCACGGTCTTGACTTCAAGTTCTTCCTGAAGTTTGGCCATCTTTTTCTGCATGATCTGGGCCTGGCGCACCAGTTCGTTCATTCCCTTCATAACGGCGTCCTTCTCGCCCCGCGTCAACGGGGTTTGCGTTCGATGATTTCGGCGTCAAAGGCCGACAGGGCCTGGCGCACCTCGGGCCGGGCCTCGATGTACTGCTTGAGGTCGTCAGGCGACATCCGGTCGCCGTTGCCGGCCGCGTCCACCTGCACCTGGACGCCGGGGCCGAAATAGGTAGCGACCAGGGCCTGGAGCTGGCGGAATTTTTCGGGCTGGGTGAGCTGGCCGCAGTGGAAGGCGTTCTCGCAGACGATCCGGACCGCGCCGGGCTCGGGTTCGGCGGCAAAAACGCCCCGGGCCTTTTTGAGTCCCGCGATCTCCGCGCCCTGGGCGGCGAAACGCTGGAACCCCTCCCAGGTCCTGGGGCCGGCGGGCGCGGCCGGGCCGTTGCCGGCCCCGTTGTTTGGGCCCTTGGCCGGGGCCGGCGGCGCGGCGGCCGGGCGGGCGGCCGGGCCGTCAAACCGCCCGGGGCCGTAGCCGCCGGCCGCGGCGGCGCGCGGCCCGGCCGGACCGTAGCCCGCGCCGCCG
>CAZIJE010000099.1:0-14143 GCA_964539435.1 uncultured Desulfovibrio sp. | reverse complement strand
CGGCGTGCATCGCCGGCCGATTCCGGCCACACCGACGCACACCCGCCCACGACCAGCCTTCCCCCCGCTTCCCCATCCCCCGCGCTCCCCGCCCGGGGGGTCCGGGGGGCGTGACGCCCCCCGGCCGCCGGAGGCACTTTCCCCAAAAAAAGGCGGCCGGACGTTCGTCCGGCCGCCTTGGAAGCGGTAACGCGAAGCAAAGGGCGCGTGTACGTCTAGTACATGCCGCCCATGCCGCCCATGCCGCCGCCGGGCATCGGGGGCATGTCCTTTTTGGGCTCGGGCTTCTCGGCCACGGCCGCCTCGGTGGTCAGGAGCAGGCCGGCCACGGAGGAGGAGTTCTGCAGGGCGATGCGGGTGACCTTTTTGGGGTCGATGACGCCGGCCGCGATCAGGTCTTCGTACTGGCCGGTGGCGGCGTTGAAGCCGTAGCCCTCGGAACCGTCGCGGACCTTGGCGACAACGATGGAGCCTTCGAAACCGGCGTTGCCGGCGATCTGGCGCAGCGGCTCTTCGATGGCGCGGCGGACGATCTCGATGCCGGCCAGCTCGTCGTCGTCAACGGGCTTGAGGTCGGCCAGGCTCTTGACGCAGCGGACCAGGGCCACGCCGCCGCCGGGAACGATGCCTTCCTCGACGGCCGCGCGGGTGGCGTTCAGGGCGTCCTCGACGCGGGCCTTCTTCTCCTTCATCTCGGTCTCGGTGGCCGCGCCGACGTTGATGACGGCCACGCCGCCGACGATCTTGGCCAGGCGCTCCTGGAGCTTTTCCTTGTCGTAGCTGGAGGTGGTCTCGTCGGCCTGGGCGCGGATCTGCTTCACGCGGGCCTTGATCTTTTCGGCGTCGCCGGCGCCGTCGACAATGGTGGTGTTCTCCTTGTCGACGATGACGCGCTTGGCCTTGCCGAGGTCGGCCAGGGTGATGTTTTCGAGCTTGATGCCGAGGTCTTCGGACACGGACTGGCCGCCGGTCAGGATGGCGATGTCCTCAAGCATGGCCTTGCGGCGGTCGCCGAAGCCCGGGGCCTTGACGGCGCAGACCTGCAGGGTGCCGCGCAGCTTGTTGACCACCAGGGTGGCCAGGGCCTCGCCTTCGATGTCCTCGGCCACGATCAGCAGCGGGCGGGACATCTTGGCCACCTGCTCCAGGATCGGGAGCAGGTCCTTCATGGCCGAGACTTTCTTCTCGTTGATGAGGATGAGCGGCTCGTCGAGTTCGCAGACCATGCGCTCGGGGTCGGTGACGAAATAGGGGGAGAGGTAGCCGCGGTCGAACTGCATGCCCTCGACCACGTCCAGGGTGGTCTCCATGCCCTTGGCTTCCTCGACCGTGATGACGCCTTCCTTGCCGACCTTGTTCATGGCTTCGGCGATGATGTTGCCGATGGTGGCGTCGGAGTTGGCGGAAATGGTGCCGACCTGGGCGATCTCTTTCTGGTC
Organism: uncultured Desulfovibrio sp.; assembly: GCA_964539435.1. Classification (GTDB taxonomy): domain Bacteria; phylum Desulfobacterota; class Desulfovibrionia; order Desulfovibrionales; family Desulfovibrionaceae; genus Solidesulfovibrio. Next base: position 12,704 of record CAZIJE010000099.1, on the reverse strand, counting down.
GCGGGTGGGCTTGGCCAGCTTCTCGAGCTCGGCCACGACCGACTCCACGGCCTTGTCGATGCCGCGCTTGATGGCCATGGGGTTGCGGCCGGCGGCCACGAGCTTGCCGCCCTCGTTGAAGATGGCCTGGGCCAGGATGGTGGCGGTGGTGGTGCCGTCGCCGGCGATGTCCGAGGTCTTGGAAGCGACTTCCTTGACCATCTGGGCGCCCATGTTCTCGAACTTGTCTTCGAGCTCGATCTCCTTGGCCACGGTCACGCCGTCCTTGGTGATGATCGGGGAGCCGAAGGACTTCTCGATGACCACGTTGCGGCCCTTGGGACCCAGGGTGACCTTGACGGCGTTGGCCAGCTTGTCAACGCCCCTTTTCAGCTTCTCGCGGGCCTTGGCGTCGAACAGAATCTCTTTGGCAGCCATGTATGCTTCTCCTTGATCTGGAAATTCGGAAAAAGTGAGGGCCGGGGGCCTTAGGCTTCGATGATGGCCAGGATGTCGTCCTCGCGCATCACGAGGAAGTCCTCGTCATCGACCTTGATCTCGGTGCCGGCGTACTTGTTGAAAAGGACCAGGTTGCCCTGGGCCACGTGCATGGGCACGTGCTTGCCGTCTTCGCCGATCTTGCCCGGGCCGACGGCGATGATTTCGCCTTTCATGGGCTTTTCCTTGGCGGAGTCGGGGATGATGATGCCTCCCTTGGTGACTTCCTCCTGTTCCAGCCGTTTCACGAGCACGCGATCGCCTAAGGGTTTGAGCTTCATACGGTTGCCTCCATTGGTATTGGCGAGAATTGGCCGCCGTTGGCACTCGCAAAAGAGGAGTGCTAGCGGCAGGCGGAAATCTATCTAACCACATCGCCGGGAAAGGCAAGGGGGTTGGCGAAAAAAAGTTTGCGAAGTGCGGAAAAAAGGATGCCCTGGATAACTACTTGGAATTTGGTAATTTATTTTAAAAGAAACTGTCGTGCGGCCGTGGCGGACAGGCATAGGCTTCGTTCAGGGCCGCTTTTTAGGCCCGCGAGGAGACCTTGTGAAAGGAATCACGCTGTTGCACCGGGTGGCATTTTCTTATAAGACGCCTAAACTTGACGCTCTCCCCCATGGGGCCTAGGGTTTTTCCAAAGCAGACGGCCGCGTTGCTCTTGGATTGCTCTGTCCCGCGGCGGGGGTGGGGCGTGTGTCCATGGCGGTCCCTAAACTTTTTTCCGAGGTGCCTATGCTCGACACGTTGGTCTTTGCGACGGTGCTGCTGCCATTTCTGGTCGCAGCCGTGTTGCTCGTTTTGCGTGAGCAAAACGTGCGCAAGGTCATCCTGGTGGCCACGGCGGGGGTGCTGATCCTCGCTTCCCTGGCCATGCTCCGCGGCGGAGCGTTCATCCTGTCGCCGGCTCCACTGTATGACACGCTCGTCACCCTTGGCGACTTTGTCATCCTCTTTGTGGTGCTGTTCGTGGGTTTCAAACGAAAAAACCAGATCATCATCTGGTTGACCGCCGCGCAGATCCTCGGTCTTGTGTGGCTGGACTTCTTCATGGTCACCGACCATGGCGCCACCCCCGCCTTTTTCGCAGACGACCTGAGCCTGGTCATGGTGCTGATCATCTCCATCGTGGGGTCGCTGATCGCCGTCTACGGCATCGGCTACATGAAGGAGCACGAGGAGCACCTCCATCTGGCCAAGTCGAAGCAGCCCCGGTTCTTCTTTTTCATCGTCCTGTTCCTGGGCGCCATGAACGGCCTGGTCCTGGCCAACAACCTCCTGTGGATGTACTTCTTCTGGGAGTGCACCACCCTGTGCTCGTTCATGCTGATCGGCCATGACGACACCGAGATCGCCCGGAAAAACGCCGAGCGCGCCCTGTGGATGAACGTCCTTGGCGGCACGGCCTTCCTGTTCGGCCTGATCGTCCTGCAAAAGACCGCCGGCACCTTGTCCCTCCAGGCCATCCTGGCCCGGGGTCCGGAGCTGGCCGTGGCCGGCGGCGCGATCCTCGTGCCCATGTTCCTGCTGGTCTTCGCCGGCATGACCAAGGCCGCCCAGGCCCCGTTCCAGAGCTGGCTGACCGGCGCCATGGTCGCGCCCACTCCGGTTTCGGCCCTGCTGCACTCCTCGACCATGGTCAAGGCCGGGGTCTACATCATCGTCCGCCTGGCCCCGGTCTACGCCGGCACCTACCTCTCCAACTTCATCGCCCTCTTCGGGGCCTTCGTCTTCCTGGCCACGGCCGCCCTGGCCGCCGGCCAGTCCAACGGCAAGAAAGTCCTGGCCTACTCCACCATCTCCAACCTGGCGCTGATCATCGCCTGCGCCGGCATCAACACCCCGGCGGCCATCACCGCCGCCATCCTGCTCATCCTCTTCCACGCCATCTCCAAGGCCCTGCTCTTCCTGTGCGTGGGCGCCATCGAACAGAAGATCGGCTCCCGCGACATCGAGGACATGCGCGGCCTGTGGGGGGTCATGCCCCGCACGGCGCTCATCACCGTCATCGGCGTGGTGACCATGATGCTGCCGCCGTTCGGCATGCTCATGGCCAAGTGGATGGCCATCGAATCGGCCCATGGCCAGTTCCTGGTCATGGTCATGCTGGCCCTGGGTTCGGGCCTGACCGTGCTCTTCTGGGCCCGCTGGGCCGGCATCCTGCTCGGCGCGCCCTTCGGCCGGATCCAGCCCGAGTCCCAGGCCGCTTCGGTCCGGGCTCCCCTGGTCGTCCTGGCGGCCCTGGCCGTGGTGGTCAGCCTCCTGTCTCCGTTCGTCTACAACGCCCTGGTGGCCCCGGTCGTGGCCATGTACTACAAGTCCACGGCCTACACCCTAAGCTACGGCAACTTCGACTCCTCCGTCGGCGTGTTCATCGTCTATCCGCTGTTTCTCCTGCTCGGCCTCGGCCTCTGGTACGCGGTCAAGCAGGCCCGCAAGGTGACGGCGGCCCAGGTGGCCGACCCCTACATGTGCGGCGAGCAGCGGATGGTGGACGGCAAGCCCGGCTTCCTGGGCCCCCTGGGCCAGACCGTGGCCGCCGCGTCCGGCAACTACTACCTTGAGCAGTTCTTCGGCGAAACCATGCTGTCGAAGTGGATCAACGTCATCGCCCTTGCCGTGCTCGTGATCATGCTCTTCGGAGGCGCCCTGTGATTACCAAAATCATCCTCGCCATCCTGGCCCTGGTCGCGGCCCCGGTCCTCGGGGCGCTGATTACCGGCGTGGACCGCCGGATCACCGCCCGGCTGCAGTCCCGCTTCGGTCCGCCGATCCTGCAGCCCCTCTACGACGTCCTGAAGCTCCTGGGCAAGGAGCCCATGGTCACCAACACCTGGCAGGCCATCTGCGCCTACGTGTACGTGGTCGCGGCGGCCCTGTCCGTGGTCCTGCTGTTCATCGGCTCCGACCTCCTGCTCATCTTCTTCGTCCTCACCGTCGGCGCGGTCTTCCTGGTCATGGGCGCCCTCGCCTCGCCCTCGCCCTACAGCCAGGTCGGCGGCCAGCGCGAACTGCTCCAGATGCTGGCCTACGAGCCGCTTCTGATCCTGGTGTTCGCGGCCATCGCCATGGTCACGGGCAGCTTCAAGGTCAGCGCGGTCTTCGAGCTGTCCCGGCCGCTCCTGTACGACATCCCGCTCATGTTCATCGTTCTGGGCTATGCGCTGACCATCAAGCTGCGCAAGTCTCCGTTCGACATCTCGGCCTGTCACCACGCCCACCAGGAACTGGTGCGCGGCGTCTACACCGAGTACTCCGGTCCCTTCCTGGCCATGATCGAGATCGCCCACTGGTACGAGGTGGTCCTGGTCCTCGGCCTGTGCGCGCTGTTCTGGTCCACGAGCGTCGTTGGCATGGTCGTCCTGGTGGTCCTGACCTACCTGGCCGAAATCATCATCGACAACGTCACGTCGCGCCTGACCTGGCGCTTCATGCTCAAGTCCGCCGTGGGCATGGGCGTGGCCCTGACCGTTGTCAATATGATCTGGCTCTATGCCCAATAACGACCTTTAAGACAAAGAGAGAGCGCACCCATGTTAGGCAACATGATCAATCAAGGACGCATCAAGTCCCCGTGGGTGGTCCACTTCGACTGCGGCAGCTGCAACGGCTGCGACATCGAGGTGCTGGCCTGCCTCACCCCCATCTACGACATCGAACGCTTCGGCATCATCAACGTCGGCAACCCCAAGCACGCCGACGTGCTGCTCGTGACCGGCACGGTCAACCAGCGCAACAAGCACGTGCTCAAAAACATCTACGACCAGATGCCCGGACCCAAGGCCGTCATCGCCATCGGCGCCTGCGGCACCACCGGCGGCGTCTTCCGCGAGGCCTACAACGTGGTCGGCGGCGTGGACAAGGTCATCCCCGTGGACGTCTACGTCCCCGGCTGCCCGGCCCGGCCCGAGGCCATCATCGACGGCGTGGTCGCGGCCCTGGAGAAAGTGAAGACCCTGCTCGGCATGACCGCCTAGCCGACGGCCTGGCGCTCCGAGACAAGACGAGACCCAAACGGGCGAAGAGCCCGCAGCGAGGAACAACCGTGCTGGAAACCATACCCCTTTCCCTCGACGCCGTGACGAGCGTCGCCAAGGAATGCTTCGACGACGGCTGGCGGCTGGTCACCATGTCCTCCGTCCAGGTCGGCGACGACAGCTTCGACATCTTCTACCACTACGACAAGGATCTGGTCATGCGCCACTACCGCCTGACCGTTCCCAAGGACACCGTGGTCCCGAGCATCTCTCCGGTCTACTTCGCCGCGCTGCTTGTGGAAAACGAAATCCGTGACCAGTTCGGCATCTGCTTCTCCGACATCGTGCTCGATTTCGGCGGAGCCCTCTACCTCGAAGAAGAAGTCCGCGCCATGCCCTTCTGCAAGGTCAGCGTGGCCCAAAAACAGTCCTAAAGAGGGAAGCTTATGGCCCGTACCATACTGCCTTTCGGTCCGCAGCATCCGGTCCTGCCGGAGCCCCTGCACTTGAAGCTCACCATCGAGGACGAAACCGTCGTCGAAGCCCTGCCGACCCTCGGCTACGTCCACCGCGGCCTGGAAAAGCTGTGCGAAGTCCGCGACTTCAACCAGATGATCCAGATCGTGGAGCGCGTCTGCGGCATCTGCTCGTGCCTGCACGCCCTGTGCTACTGCGAAGGCGTGGAGCAGATCATGGGCGTCGAGGTTCCCCGCCGCGCCAAATACCTGCGCACGGTCTGGGGCGAGCTGCACCGCATCCACTCCCACCTGCTGTGGCTCGGCCTTTTCGCCGACGCCTTCGGCTTCGAAAGCCTGTTCATGCAGTTCTGGCGCGTGCGCGAGCGGGTCATGGACATCATGGAAGCCACCTGCGGCAACCGCGTGGTGGTGTCGGTCAACGTCATCGGCGGCGTGCGCCGCGACCTGACCCCGGAACAGTGCCTGTGGATCGAACAGGAGCTGGCCATCGCCGAAAAGGAGATCAAGCAGCTCCAGTCCACCATCCTCAACGACTACACCGTGAAAAAGCGGACCGTGGGCAAGGGCGTGCTGACCAAGGAGCAGGCCTACCAGCTCGGCGCGGTCGGCCCCATGCTGCGCGGCTCGGGCTGGGCCCAGGACGCCCGCCAGACCGGCTACGCCGCCTTCGGTGAACTCGGCTTCGAGCCCATCGTCGAATACGACGGCGACTCCTACGCCCGCTGCGCCGTCCGGTTCCGCGAGACCCTCCAGGCCATCGACATCGTGCGCCTGGCCATCGCCCGCATGCCGGCCGGCGAGGTGGTCAACGCCGTGGACGGCGTCACCGACGACGAGACGCCGCATCCCCTGGACGGCGGACGCCGCAGCACCATCCAGGCCTACAGCCGCGACAAGCGCCACAAGTTCACGTCCGCGCCGCCGCCCAACTTCGACATCCCCACCGGCCACGTGGCCGCCAAGGTCAAGGGCAAGCCCGAGGGCGAGGCCGTCACCCGGGTGGAGCAGCCGCGCGGCGAGCTCATGTACTACCTCAAGGGCAACGGATCCAAGCACATGGAGCGCGTGCGCATCCGCACTCCCACATTCGCCAACATCCCGCCGCTTCTGGCCATGTTGCCGGGGTGCGAGCTGGCCGACGTGCCGGTCATCGTGCTGTCCATCGACCCCTGCATCAGCTGCACCGAACGGTAAAAAAGGAGCGCGTTTCCATGTTCAACATGACCAAAAACGTCGTCACGAACCTGCTGACCAAAAACTCCACGCGGCTGTACCCGTTCGCCGTGCGGGGCCACTTCGAGGGGTTCCGTGGCACGCTCGTCAACAATATCGACGAGTGCATCTTCTGCCGCACCTGCCAGATCCGGTGCCCGTCCCAGTGCATCACCGTGGACAACAAGGCCGGCACCTGGGCCTGCGAAGTCATGTCCTGCGTCTACTGCGGCATCTGCGTGGACGTGTGCCCCACGAGCTGCCTGTCCATGACCAAGGAACACCGTCCTGTCGCCACCGAGCAGCAGACGATCTTCCTCCAGGGCGTGCCCAAGAAAAAGAAAAAGGAAGCCGCGGCCGAGGCCTCCCCGGCCGAGTAGCCGGCGCGTCCCTTTGACAAGCCGAAACGCCCGCCGCCGGAACCCCGGCGGCGGGCGTTTGTCATTTCGGGCCCAGCCCGCTATAGGGAACCATGCCCTGCCACACCGCTTCCACGGGGGCCAGGCGTCTGGCGCACCTGGGGGGAGCCATTGTTTTCTGCCTGTGCCTGTGCGTCCATCTGCTCCTGGCCCTCTATTGGGCCGTCACCGGCACCCGTCCGCCCGCGCGGGTGGAGCCCCGGGGATACGTCAATGTCCTCGGCGACCTGGAGCCGCGTCTGCGGCTGGTGGACCGCGAGATACCGGACCTGCCCTATCGGGTGACGACCAATAGCCAGGGATTTCGGGGCAAGCGGCCGGTCGGAACGCAACGGCCGGCCGGATCGCTCCGCGTCCTGTGTCTGGGCGATTCCTACACCTACGGCGTCGGCGTGGACGATGCCGCCGCCTATCCGGCCCTGTTGGAAACGATTCTGCAAAAGCGCCTTCCCGGCCGCGAGGTCCAGGTGATCAATGCCGGGGTGCCCTTTTACGACATCTTTGACGAGCTGTCCTATTTCCGGGAAAAAGGGGCGCGCCTCAAGCCGGACGTGGTGGTGCTGCAGTTTTACATCAACGACCTGGAGGCCATGGCCGGGTCGTTTTTCCGCGAGGATCTGCTGCACCGGCAGGGCGGCGTCTACAACGCCTTTGACCAGTGGATCGGGCGGGAAACCGTGGAGCGCCGGCTCATTGCCTGGCTCGAAGGACATGTGCCGGGCCTGTACCGGGCCGTGGGGACCGGGTCTCTGCCACAGGGACCTTCCCGGGCCGCCACCGGCCAATTCGCCAGCTTCCATGTGGAGCCGACCGAGGCGGAACGCGCCCTGCTCGGCGACAGGAAGCGGCTGCTCACGGCCGATGCGGCCGTGGCCTCCGGGCGGTTGTGGGAGAACTACCGCCAGGCCCTGCTGCTCCTGCGCGATGCCGTGGAGGCCAACGGAGCCCGGTTTCTGTTTCTCATCGCCCCGGACGTCGCCCAGGTCCGGGAGGACCTGAACCAGCCGGCCGCCGCCCTGGTCCCGTTCTGCCGGGAGCACGGCATCAATGTCCTCGACATGACCCGGCGGTTCCGGTCCATGTCCGGCGAAGAGCCGGAGCGGTACTACCTGCTGCCCAAAAACGCCCACCACAATGCCGCGGGCAACACCATCATCGCCCAGGTGGTGGCCGACGCCCTGCGGGTGCTCCCTGGCCCGGCCCGACCGTCGGTGCGGGTGGAGCCGGCCGAGGCGGCCTTCGACTACGCGGACCCCGTGGTCCTCAACCTGCGCTTCGGACCGCAAGGGGTTCTGCCGGCCGCGAACGGGCCGATGCGCGTCGCCACCGCCAGGGTCGACAACCTGACATCCTGGTCCGTTGATATCGGCAACGGACAAAACACCATCGGCGGCTTGACGCCCGATGTCCTCAAGGGGCCCGTGGGGGAGCTGGTGCTGCGGCTCGACGCGGACGTGCCGCTCGATCAGGTGTCGGTCACCATGTTCAGAAAGCTGTCGCCGCCCGTCAACGGCTACGTCGAACTCGGCTGGTCCCGGGAAGACCGGGACTACAAGACCCTGCTTTTCGCTTCGGACAAGGACGTGCCCGAACCCGAAGGGTACGAGAGCGGTCGGCTGGCGGAGATCGATCTGCGCGACGCTCCGGCGAAAAGACTCTATCTGCGGCTGGTGCTGCGAAACGAGGCCCGTATTTTCACGGAATCCAAGGAGCCGCCCTGGCGGCGGTTCGAAGTGGTGGGCTATCCGTCTTCGCGGGCCGCGACAGCCGCGCCCTGACCGGCGTCAGCCCCGGAACCACAGGTAGGCCCGGGTGGCCAGGCGGTCGAGGACCAGGGCGGGGTTGACGGCCAGGAGCAGCGCCTCCTGGCACTCGGCCAGCAAGAGGTCCAGCCGGCGGGGGATGTCCGGATCGCGGCAGGGGCGCAGAAGGCCGGCAAGCGGCGTGTCGTCCCGGCCGGCCAGGGCCCCGGCCAGTTCCCGGGCCAGCTCGGTCAGCACCCGTTCGGCGCAAAGCCTTGTCGGCCGGCCCTTGGCCGCCGCAAACCAGCCCCGGCCCGTACGCCAGAAATCGTGGAGCGCGTCCAGAAGCGGCCAGGGGTCGTCCTCGCCGCCGGGCGGCGCGGGCGCGGTCGTGTCCGGCCAGGCCAGGGTCAACACAAAGGACCGCGACACCAGGGTCGGGAACAGCCTTTCCCGCTGCGGGGCCAGCAGCACGAACACATTGCCCGGACGCGGCTCCTCCATGGCTTTGAGGAGCGCATTGGCCGCCTCGTCGGTCAGGCCCTGGGCCTCGGCCAGGATGATCACCCGCCGTCCCGGGCCGCGCGGCGGCTCGCCCACCAGCCGGCGCACCTCGCGCATGGCGTCCACCTTGATCGTCTCCGCGCCGCCGTCGAAATACTGGAGGTCCAGGAACACCTTGTCCAGGACCTGCCGGCAGGTCGGACAGGTCCCGCACGGCGCGGTCGCCTCGCCGCAATTGAGCCGCGCCGCCAGCCACATGGCCACCGCCGCCCGCTCGGCCGCCTGCCCGCCCTCCAGGATCACCGCCTGGGGCATGGCCCGGGCCAGGCCGTCCAGGCCGGACAGCACGTGGCCGTGGCGCTCGGGGATGCCGAACACCGAGGCAGGGACGATGGCGCGGGTCGGGGGCATGGGATGGCGACTCCAGGGTTGGGGTAGGCGGCTGGGAGAGGAAGGGAAGAGTGCCTCCGGCGGCCGGGAGGGGCTAAGCCCCTCCCGGACCCTCCCTTCCTGGGAGAGGGCGAGGGTGCAGGGGGATGGACGTGGTCGGGTGTGCGTCGGTGTGGCCCCGAAGACGGGGCGAGGTTAAAGAAACTGCCTTGCCGATCTCTCTCGTTTTGTGGGCCGCGTTGGTCAGGCTGGCTTTGCAGCCTGACCAACGCGGCCCACCGACCGGGAGGGTCCGGGAGGGGGTGACCCCCTCCCGGCCGCCGGAGGCATTCTTTCTCTTCTTCATTATCCTCGGAGGATCGTCTGCCGGCGGTCGGGGCCGACGGACAGGATGGAGCAGGTGGTTCCGAGGGACTGTTCGATGCGCGAGACGTATTCCCGGGCCGCCAGGGGCAGGTCTTCCCAGGCGGTGATGCCGGAGAGGTCTTCCTCCCAGCCGGGCATGGTCTCGTAGATCGGCTCCACGTGTTCGAGGGCCCCTTCTTCCTGGGGCGGGTACTCGTGGATCTTGCCCTTGTAGCGGTAGCCGATGCAGATCTTGATCTCGTAGAGGCCGCTCAGGACGTCGAGCTTGGTCAGCGCGATCTCGGTGGGGCCGGACAGGCGGGCGGATTCGCGCAGAAGCGCCAGGTCGAGCCAGCCGCAGCGGCGCTTGCGGCCGGTGGTGGCTCCGAATTCGCCGCCTTTTTCCTGGAGATAGTCGCCGATGGTGCCGAAGAGTTCGGTGGGAAAGGGGCCGGAGCCCACGCGGGTGGTGTAGGCCTTGACCACGGCCACGACCCGGCCGAGGACGTCGGGCGCGCAGCCGCTGCCGGCGGCGGCCTGTCCCGAGACGGTGTTGGACGAGGTGACGAAGGGGTAGGTGCCGTGGTCGATGTCGAGGTGGGTGCCCTGGGCCCCTTCGAACAGGACGTCGCCGCCGGCGGCCATGGTCTTCTGGATGACCGAGGACACGTCGCCGAGGTAGGGCAGCAGGCGGCCCGCCACGGGAGCCAGCTTTTCGGCCACCTCGGCCGGGTCCAGGGCCGGCATGTCGTAGAGCTTGGTGAAAAGGACGTTTTTTTCGACCAGCGCCTTGGCGATCTTTTTGGCCAGCAGGTCGGGATCGGCGAAGTCGCCGGCCCGGATGCCGATGCGGGCCATCTTGTCCTCGTAGCAGGGGCCGATGCCGCGTCCGGTGGTGCCGATCTTGCCGCCGGCCAAAAGCGTTTCGCGCGCCCCGTCGAGGAGCCGGTGGTAGGGCATGATGACGTGGGTCTTGCGGGAGACGATGAGCCGTTCCGGGGAGACGTTGACGCCCTTGGCGGCCAGGGTGTCCATTTCGCGGCACAGGACCTCGGGGTCCAGGACCACGCCGTTGCCGATCAGGCAGGTGGTGCCGTCGTGGAGGATGCCCGAGGGCATGAGGTGCACGATGGTTTTTTCGCCGCCGACCACCAGGGTGTGGCCGGCGTTGTTGCCGCCCTGGAAGCGGACAACGGCCTTGGCCGTTTCGGTCAGGAGGTCGACGATCTTGCCCTTGCCCTCGTCGCCCCACTGCGCGCCGTGAATGACGATGCCCCGGCCCGTGCCGGGCGCCTGCTGGTTGCGGTATTCGGCCATAACCTTAAGACTCCCCTCTGTCCTTGGGACGAAACGCCAGGACCTTGCCCCGGCGCGGTTTGCCGGCTCCGGGCGACGGCTTCGGTTGGCCGGCCGGGTCCGCCTGTTCCGGCGTTTCGGGGGCGGCGGACGGCGCGGGCGCGGCAACGGCCGGCGCGGGCGTCGCCGGCTGGCCCGGCAGGCGGCCTTCGGCCCAATGGAGATTGAACAACTGGTTTTTAAAACGCATGCCCTGGATCATGGCCAGGACCAGGACCGCCTCTTCCCAGCGCTGGGACGGCTCGAACCGCGTCACGGACTCGGCGTACTTGTCCCAAAGGGCCATGAGCGACGCTTCGTCAAAGGCCCGAAGCTGCCTGGCCAGTTTCAGCAACACCTGTTCCACGAACGCTCCCTTCCCCGCGAAATGCGGCCGCGCAAGGCGCGGACAGGCCTTCCTAGCAGAATTGCCAAGGCCTTCCAAATGCAAATTGCCGAGCCCGGCCGGCTGTGCTAGGCATCCCCACGCACGACAACGAAGGAGCGGCGAACCATGAGCGACCTGAAAAAGATGTACACCACCATGGTGGAGGACCCCTTCCCGGCCGAACTCGCCATCAGGCTCGGGGACGCCGAACTCACGTTTGCCAAGCGGACCTGGACCATTGACGGCGAAAAAAAGGGGCTGCGCTACGGCGAGAACCCGGACCAGCCGGCCGCGCTCTACGAGCCGGTCGCCGGCCGCCTGTCCCTCGGGGGCGTGGAGTTTCGCGGTCCCGGCGACGGCCTGGTCTGCGCCGCCACCGAGGAACACCTGCTGCAAAGCGGCAAGCACCCCGGCAAGACCAATCTCACCGACGTGGACAACGGCGTCAACATCCTCCAGTACCTGACCGCCAAGCCGGCCGCCGTCATCCTCAAGCACAACAATCCCTGCGGCGCGGCCTGGTCGGACCAGGGCTTGGCCGTCGCCTTCGAGGCCGCCTTCATGGCCGACCGCATCGCCGCCTACGGCGGGGCCGTGGTGGTCAACAGGACCCTGGATGTGGCCACGGCCGAGCAGATAAGCGCGGTATACGTGGAAGTGGTGGCCGCCCCGGACTACGAGCCCAAGGCGCTTGAGCTCCTCAAGGCCAAAAAGAACCTGCGCATCTTCCGCCTGCCCGGCCTGGCCCAGCTGGAAAAGCTCGTGGGCCAGCCGTTTCTGGACGTCAAATCCCTGGCCGACGGCGGGCTGGTGCTCCAGTTCTCCTTCCGCAACCGGATCCTGTCCGTGGCCGATTTCCTGCCGGCCCAGGCCACGGACAAGGCCGGGACCACGGTCGTGGCCCGCGCCCCGACCGCCCAGGAGGCCGAGGACCTGCTTTTCGCCTGGGCCGTGGAGGCCGGCGTCACGTCCAACTCGGTCATCTTCGTCAAAAACGGGGCCACCGTGGCCATCGGCACGGGCGAGCAGGACCGGGTCGGCGTGGTCGAACTGACCGTCCACAAGGCCAAGACCAAGTACGCCGACGGCCTGGCCTTTGCCGCCCACAAGCTGTCGCTCTACGAGCTGACCCTCAAGGCGTCCCAGGACCCCGAAGCCAAAAAGAGCCTGGACGACATCCTGGCCCGGACCGAGGCGGCGGGCGGCGGCCTGCACGGCACGGTCCTGGTCTCAGACGGCTTCTTCCCGTTCCGCGACGGCGTGGACCTGTGCATTGGAGCCGGGGTCACGGCCATTGCCCAGCCCGGCGGCTCCATCCGCGACACCGAGGTCATCGCCGCCTGCAACGAAGCGTCGCCGCAAGTGGCCATGGTGTTCACGGGCCAGCGGTCGTTTCGGCATTAAGTAAGATGAAGAAGCCTCCGGCGGCCGGGGGG
>CAZIJE010000098.1:0-14181 GCA_964539435.1 uncultured Desulfovibrio sp. | reverse complement strand
CGCCCCCGCCCAGGGGGTCCGGGGGGGATGATCCCCCCCGGCCGCCGGAGGCATCTTTTCCTCCCCGTTCCTTCTCAGCCGCCGTGGTGATGGTGCTGGTGGTCCCCCAGCGGATGGCCGTGGACGTGACGGTGCAGGACGAAGTCCGGGTCCCGCGCCAGCCGGCCCTTTTCGATGGTGTAGTAGGCGCCGGTCACCTGGGCCAGGAAGTCCCAGTCGTGGGAAATGACGATCATCGGCTTGCCGAGCCGCCCCAGGATGTCCACGATCCGCTCCCGGGTCTCCGGGTCCAGGCCGTTGGTCGGCTCGTCCAGGAGCAGGGCCTCGGGCTCCATGGCCAGGACCCCGGCCAGGGAGACCAGCTTTTTCTCTCCGCCCGAAAGCCGGTGGGCCAGGCGCTCGCCGAAATCCTCGAGCCCGAGAAGGGCCAGGGTCCGCTCGGCCACGGCCCGGGCTTTGCCTGGCGGCAGGCCGCAGTTGAGCGGCCCGAAGGCCACGTCGTCGAGGACCGTGGGGTAGATGATCTGGTCGTCGGCGTTTTGCAGCAACAGTCCCACGCCCCGGCGGACCTCCCGGAACTCCTTCTCCGTGGCCACCACGCGGCCCTTGTACCGGACCTCGCCGGCATCGGGTCGCACCAGTCCCATCATCACGTGCATGAGCGTGGTCTTGCCCGAACCGTTCGGTCCGAACAGGCCGATGCGCTCCCCGTGGCCAAAGGTGAAGTCGATTCCGGTCAACACGGGCCGGGCCGCACCCGGATAGGCATACGTGACGCCGGAGAGCGCCAGAAGCGGCTCAGCCATGTGCCCTCCAATACAGATCGCCCCACGCCGCCCCAACCGCCAGGGACAGGGCCAGGACCAGAAAAACGCCGTCCGACCGGCCGGCATGGAAACGGTCCAGGCTTGGAAACAGGCCGGTGAAGCCGCGCAGCAGCATCGCCTGGTAGACCCGCTGGGACCGGTCGAAACTGCGGACCAGGACCATGGCCACCAGGGCCGCGTAGGTCCGGTAGGTCCGGCCGTCCGTGGCCGGCACGAATCCCCGGAGCCGGGCCGCCGTGGCCAGCCGGCCGTATTCCTCGGCAATGACGTGAAGGTAGCGATAGGTGAAAAGAAACAGGAACGAGAACTTGGCCGGCACGCCAAGGGCGGTCATGGCCCGGCCCAGGGCCGGGGCCGGGATGGTGGCGAGCAGGGGCACGAGGCAGAAAAAGACGGCATTGGCCTTGAGCGTGATCAGCAGGGCCAGACGCAGGCCTTCCCGGGTGACGGCGAGGTTTCCGGGCCCGGGAACGAGCCAGACCGGAACGCCCGGCGTGGATACGGGAAGGACCAGCCACAGGAAGGCCACAAAGGCGTTGACCCCGAACCACCGTTTCCAGACCACGGACACGGTCGCCCCGGCCGCCGCCGTGAGGCACAGGCCCACGGCCAAAACAAGCAGCGGCCCAAGCGGCGTGGCGGCCAGCACGGCGGCCAGGGACAGGGCCAGGCAGGCGACAAGCCGCACCCTCGGGTCCAGGGCGTGGATGCTGGAATCGCCCCGCGCCAGCGGTTCGTCGATCATGCGCCCCGGTTTCCCTTGCGGCTTCCGGCGTAGGCCAGGATTCCCGCAAGACCCACGAGCCAGCCGATGCCGCCCATGATTTCCGCCATTCCCGGCCCCTTTTCCCGTTCCTCAAGAAGCATCTGGCGCAACGGGGCGATTTTTTTCTCCACCGCCGCCTCCACCACGGCCTCCAGATCGGCCGCCGCAACAGGCGGGGCCACGGAGGACGCGGCGGGCGTCGCGGCCGGACCGGCCCCGCCACCCGCCATCCCGGCGTCCGGCCGGGCCGGCGGGACGGCGTCCGGAACGACCGCCGCGGCGTTGGCCGACGTCCCGGCCGGACCGGGGGTAAGGTATTCCCCGGCCTTGACCGTCCAGTCGTTGCCATGCCCTTCCCCGGCCCGGAGCACGACCAGCAGGTCGGCCTTGGCCTTTCTGGCCGGTTCCGGGACGGCAAAGCTGAAATTGCCTTTCTCGTCGGTCTTTCCGGACAGATAGACATCGTTTGTGGCCGCGTTTCGCACTTCGATGGCGCCGAACCGGACGCGGTCCGACCGGCTGTAGCCGCACTCCACATGGACGGTGTCGCCTTCCACATAGGCGAAGACATTAACCCGGTGGGCCAGCCCGCGGCCGGGCAGCAGGAAAAGGACGGCGGCCGCGAGCCACAGGGCCGCGCCGCCGGGAGTCGTCAGGCGCATGGTGCCTCCTCGGCCGGTTCAACCGGCCAGGCGGATGTGGAGCATCTCGGGCCGGACCTTGGCCAGGAAGGCCACGGCCATGGCGGTCACCACGCCCTCGATGACCATGACCGGCACATGGGCCAGCAAAATGACCTTGGCCGTGGCGGCGAAAGCCTCGCCGGACAGGGCAAGGGCCAGGGCGGTCAGACCGCCGGCCATCAGGACCGCGAAAAAGCCGCAGCAAAACGCGCCCAGGTCCCGCTTCCTCCCGCCGGCCCGCAAGAGCGGTCCAAAGGCCAGGGAGCACAGGACCGCCGGCACGGCCATGTCCACGGTGTTGACGCCAAGAACCACCAGGCCGCCGAACTGGAAGAGCACGGCCTGGAGGAGCAAGGCGATGCAGATGGCCGGGAAGGCGGCCAGTCCGAGGACCGCCCCGAGCAGGCCGTTTAAGACCAGGTGCACGCTGACCGGTCCGATGGGCACATGGATGAGGGAGGCCACGAAAAAGGCGGCCGCCAGAAGGGCCACGGTCATCAGCCGGTCGTAGTCCAGGCGCCGGAGCCCCAGCGCCGTGCCGGCTGCGGCCAGGGCCCAGCCGCCCGCCAGGACCGGCCCGGAAAGGACCCCTTCGGAGATGTGCATGCCTTGCTGCCTGTGTTGGCGTTTCGGTCAACGGCGCGCCGGGAAAGCATTCCGCCCCGACGCGCCGCCACGGGGCCGGCCCTGCCGCAAATCGGGACAGCCTACTTCTTCTTGCGCTTGGGTTCAAGGAACTTGGCCCACAGCACGGCCCCCCGCTCCACCTTCTTGGCCGCGCCGTCCTTCTCCAGGGTCTCCGGCGCGTCGGTCAGGGCGGCGAACCCCCACCAGCCGGCAAAAGGCACGGCGTAGGTGAAGACGCCGTTGGCGTCGGTCTTGACCACCTGGGTGGTCATGTAGTCGTTGGGCGCCTCATAGGCCTTGTCCCGGTTGTCGTACTCCACCTCCACCGCGACGCCGGCCGCCGGCTTGCCGTCCACCAGGACCTTGCCGGTGAAGACGTTGCCCACGTAGTTGCCGAAAGGCCGGGAGAGCGGCACGATCTCGGCCGGCAGCCCGACGGGCTCGTCCCAGCCCTCCTCCTCGCCAAAGGCCGGCACCACCACCTTGGTGATGTGCTCGATGAACTTGTCCTCGGCCGGCTCGAAATACGGTTCGGGAACGAGATAAAAAATGCCCACCCCGGGCCGCTTGAATTCGTACTCCCCTGCCCAGGCCGCGTGGTCCATGACCTTGGCCGGCTTGAGGCCGCCGAGCAGGTCTGTTTTCTGGCTTCCGACCAGAACGCCGAACGTCTTGGGCTTGGCCATGTCCATGCCGTTTCCCTCCATGGGGTGGGAAAACGACACGGTCAGCCCGACCTTGGCCTTGTCCTTGTCCACCACCACATCCCGCGACGGGATGACCATGCCGAAATGGGCCAGGGCCGGCGCGGCCCAGAGGACCGCCGCCGCCGCCAGGACCGGGACGACGCGCAACACGCCTGTCATGCAGCCTCCTGTGTTGTCCGTTTCCATCTGCCAAAGCGTCAGCATCAAAAAAACAAGCACTCTTCATTGCAATGATTTGTAATTCGTAACACGAAAAGGTATCGACTGGCAAACGAATACTTCCTATCAATGCCGATTATTTGAAAAGATGGTTTTTAGCGCGAGCTACGGCTGGGGATGCGCACGGCCAGGGGACCAGAATGTCGCCCGGCCCGGAATCAGGCGCATGAACCGGCGCATCCCCCTTCCCCCTTGGCAGGGACCACCACGGCCTGCCGCGAAATGCGCCGGAAGGCTCTCCAACAGGGCGAGCGGAGGCCAAGCGCCTTGACGCCGGTGCGGCGGCGAGGCACCCGCCGTGGCCGGAAGGCCAGAGGATAGGGACCGTCAGGAGGCGTCGGACGGGTCTGCCGCCGAGACGGCGGGACCGGCCGACCGGTCCGGGGGGGGAGCGTCCTGTTCCGGCGAGACCGGCACGTAGCGGCCGAACCAGTCCAGATTCCGGACCATCAGGTCGCGGATCAGGGCCGGTTCGGTCACGTCGTGGCCGCTGCGGGGGTAGGCGGCCAGCCGCGTGGGGACGCCGAGGCGCGACAGAGCGGTGTAGAGCTCCAGGGACTGGGTGAACGGCACCCGCTCGTCGGCCACGCCGTGCTGGAACAGGGTCGGCGTCCTGATCGAGGCGGCGTACTTGAGCGGCGAACGGTCGAACAGGGCCTCGAACCGCTCGTAGGCCTCGCCGCCGAAATAGAGCGGGATGAAATCCGGCAGGTCCATGCTGCCGCACTGGCTGACCAGATTGGTGATGCCGGCTCCCACGGAGGCGGCCCGGAAACGGTCGGTGTGGCCGATGGCCCAGGCGGCAAGGTAGCCGCCGTAGCTCCAGCCCATGATCCCGAGCCGGTTCGGATCGGCCTTTCCCTGCGCCACCAGGGCGTCGAGCCCGCTTTGCAGGTCCGCGAAATCCGCACCGCCCCAGTCCCCGACATTGGCCCGGCGAAATTCCGGACCGTAGCCGTCCGACCCCCGGACATTGGGCTGAAAAAGCGCGTACCCGCGTTCGGAAAAAACGGCCAGGGGATAGTAGTTGAGCGCGCCCAGGTACTGTCGGTCGGCCACCAGGGCCGGACCGCCGTGGAGCTCCACCAACAGCGGCGGCGGGCCCTGGCCGGGCGAGACCGGATGGGTGTAGAGCCCCTCGACAGTGGTCCCGTCCGGCGACCGCCACCGCACCACCTCGGTTTTGCCCAGCCGGTAACCGGCGAATTCCTTGTTGACCGCGGACACGGCCCTGGGGAGGAACCGGTCGACCGGGGTCACATAGGCCTCGGGCGGCAGGTCGCTGTCCACGAGCACCAGGCCGAAGGCGTCGCCGTGGGGCGACAGGCTGGCCTCGGCCACCACATGGGGCGTGTCCGAGACCTGGCGCGGCGGACCGCCGTCCAGGGGCAGGGCATAGAGCACGGCGCACGTCCCCCTGGCCTCGCGGACGTACACCGCGTCCCCGCCGGACGACCAGCCGAGGAGTTCCGGCCGGGCGTCCGGGGTTTCGGCCAGGGCACGCGGCGGACCGCCGTCCGCCCCGACGACCATGATCCGGGCGGCGCTGAAATAGAAACCGGGCGCGGCGATGGAGACGTAGGCCACCTGCTTGCCGTCCGGAGAAAAGCGGGGGCTGCCCTCGGAGTCCCCGGTGGCGGCCAGGGAAACCACGGATCCGGTCCGCAGGTCCACCATGCCGATGTCGGTGTGGGCCGCGTCGCCCGGGGAAGGCGCGCCCGAACCGGACATGCCGCGCCGGCCGCGCGGCGGACAGTTTGCCGGCGTGGTTTCAAAGGCGATGCGGCCGCCGTCCGGTGAAAAGACGAAACCGCCCACGTCCCGGTCCGCGACCAGGCGACGCGGCCCCGCCTGTCCGCCCAGGGACAGGAGAAAAAGGCCAACCGCGCCGGACCGGGCATCGATGACCTCCACGTCCGCATCGCCGCTTTTGCTCCGGTCTCCGGCGGCGGCCTCGACGGTCACGGCCAGGGACTTTCCGTCCGGAGCAAACGCCAGGTCGAGGACATCCCCCCGGCCGTGCGGCAGACGACGGGCCTGGCCGGTGACGAGATTTCGGACCACGACCTCGGTGGCGTCTTCCCCCTGAAGCAGGTAGGCCAGCCGGACGCCGTCCGGCGAAAAACGCGGCTTCTCGCACTGTTCGGATTCGGGCGTGACTGCCCTGGAACCGGGCTTGCCGGGCTCGGTCACATGGATGCGGGACTGGAGCTCCCCGCCCTGCCCGTCCAGGGCGGCCCGGGTGACGGTGAAGGCCGCGCGCCGGCCGTCCGGCCCCAGGCGCACGTCGGCCACCATGGCCACGCGCAGCATGTCGTCCACGCCAAAGGCCTTGTCCGCCGCCTTGGCAGATCCCCACGGCCCAAGGAGGAACAGGGCGGCCAGGAGGAGCGTCGTCCAGGCCGCGCGCCTCGGGCCATGCCGGAAAACCACGGCCAAGGCCGGCAGCGGAAACGGCCTGGGGCGGCCAGGAGGAAAAAGGGGGAAAACGACGATCGGCACGGACGGACCTCGCGACGGACGGTGGCGGAGTGTAAGGCCGTCCGCTGCAGCGGTCAAACGGCAAGAAAAAGGCCCCCTTGCGGAGGCCTTTTCGCTCAGATCCGGATGCCCGCGTCCACGGGCCGCTTGGACAGCCACAGGTCGAACAGGAACCGGGTGAAGAAGATGGCCGTGAACATGGAGGCCACGATGCCAAGGATCAGGGTCACGGCAAAACCCCGGATGGGGCCCGTGCCGAACTGGTAGAGCACGGCGGCCGCAATGACCGTGGTCACGTTGGCGTCGAGAATGGTCAGGGTGGCCCGGCTGTAGCCCGTGTCCACGGCCGAACGGGCCGTCAGCCCCCGGCGGACCTCCTCGCGGATGCGCTCGAAGATGATGACGTTGGCGTCCACCGCCATGCCGATGGTCAGGATGATGCCCGCGATGCCGGGCAGGGTCAGGGTGGCCCCGAAGCCGGCCAGACCGGCCATGATGAGGACCAGGTTGAAAAGGAGCGCCATGTCGGCCACGGCTCCGGCCACGCCGTAGTAGAGGATCATGAAGGCAATGACGATGACGCCGCCGACAACGGCCGAATACACGCCCTTTTCGATGGATTCCTGGCCCAGGGACGGCCCGACGCTGCGCTGCTCCAGGATGTTGACCGGCGCGGGCAACGCGCCGGCCCGCAGCACGATGGCCAGATCGCGGGCCTCCTCGGTGGAAAACCGGCCGGTGATGCTGGCCCGGCCGCCGCTGATCTTTTCCTGGATGGTGGGCGCGGAATAGACCTTGCCGTCCAGCACGATGGCCAGGCGCTTCTTGACGTTCTCGCCCGTCACCCGCTCGAACTGGCGCGCGCCGCTCGGCGTGAAGGAAAGGCCGACATAGGCCTGGTTGGTGTTGTCGAAGTTGGCCCGGGCGTCGGCGATGTTCTCGCCGGTCATGACGGCTTCCGAACGCAGCACGATGGGACGCTCCAGGTAGGAGCCGTCGGGGTTCCTGTGGCGCAGGACCGAGAGTTCCTCGCCCGGCGGCAGAATGCCCTTTTGCGCCTTGTCCAGGTCGGCGTTGTCGTCCACGACCTTGAACTCCAGGTGCGCGGTCTTGCCGATGAGCTTGATGGCCCGCTCCGGGTCGTGCAGGCCCGGCAGCTGGATCTGGATGCGGTTGTCGGCCTGCTTGCGGATGTCGGGCTCGGCCACGCCGAATTCGTCGATGCGGTTGCGGATGGTCTTGACGGCCTGATCCACGGTCATGCGGGCCTGGTCGTCCTTGTAGCGCTGGGTGAAGGACAGCTTGTAGAGAAACTTGCCGTCGGCCACGCTCTCCACGCCATCGACCGCCAGCACCTGGAAATGCCGCGACAGCAGATCGTCCAGGGCCTGGCGTTTGTCCGGCGTGGTGAGGACGAAGGTCAGCTGCCTGCCGTCGGCCGTGGTTTCCGGCCGCTGGAGAGTGATGCCATCCTCCTTGGCCTGATCCCGGATGTCGCGCCCCATCTGGGCCATAGAGTTGGCCAAGGCCTTGTCCACGTCCACGCCCAGGGTCAGGTGGATGCCGCCCTTGAGGTCGAGGCCGAGACTGATGGTGTCGTCAGGCAGAAACTTGCCGAGAAAGGACTGCTTGACCGAGCCGAGGGACGGCAACATGTAGATGAGGCCCAAAAAAGCCACCAGGCTTATCATGACCAATCGCCAGCGCAGGTTTCCAGACATGGGCGAGGCTCTCCTTGGGAGGCTTGCGCTTCGGGGGCAATGCGAAAACAAAGGGACTGCCCGCAGGCAGCCCTTTGTCGTCCGTCGGGCCGATTGCCGCCCGAAGGGGTTATTCCTTGGTTTTGTCTTTGGTCTTGGTTTCGACCTTGGCCATGGGGGCCTGCGGATCGGCCGGGCCGGAGACGTAGCTGCGGTTGATCTCGATGGTCAGATCCTTGGCGATCTCCACGGTCAGGCGGTCGCCGTGGACTTCCATGATCCGTCCGTAGATGCCGCCGCCGGACAGGATGTAGTCCCCGCGCTTGAGGCCGGCCAGGTATTCACGGTGCTGCTTGGCCTTTTTCTGCTGGGGACGGATCAGCAGAAAATAGAAAATGGCGAACATCAGAATCAGCGGCAAAAAAGCGGTGATGGGATTGCCCCCCGCATCGCCGCCGGCAGGCGCGGCGCCCATGGCATGGGCCAGGCTCGGAAAAAACATGCGGCCTCCAAGTAGTGTTTTCACCCGACGCGCCCTCCGGTGAGCGGACGCCCGCGTCCCGGGGCAGTGTCGGATTTTGGACTATCGCGGCAAAATGGATGTGCCAAAAACGGCGTCGCGTCAAGGCCATTTCCGCTTCCAGGGACCGGCCGGGGCCGTGTCTCCGGCCGGGGGCCAGGGGGTGCAGTCCCTGGCCGGGGCGTAGCCCTGGCCGAAGGCGGCGGCCAGGTCCGGCAGGAGGACCCGGTTGCGCGGACCGATCCGGCCGGCGTCCCGGCAGCGCGGGTCGTGGAAACGGCGCGAGGCGGCATTGCCGACATAGGGCCGATCCGGGGCCGGCAGGGACAGGATGCGGGCCCAGAACCCGACGCGACCGGCCATGGCCCGCCGCTGGGCGGCCAAGGCCCTGTCGGTCCAGGACGCCGGCAGATCGGGATGCCAGAAGACGTAGGCCGCCCCCTGGTCCAGCATCCGCAGGGCAACGGACGCTCCGTCCGGCCCGACGAGATCGCCGAGGAGGCGGCCGAAGCGGTCCCTCCCCTCCCCCACCGGCTCCAGGCGAAGGGGTTGCCCGACGGTCAAGCGGGCAAGGAGCGACGCGGCCTCGGCCGCGTAATACTGGGCCGGTGCGCCGCCGTGGCCGGTTTCCGGGGCGTCGATGCCGGCCAGACGCAGCCTGCGACCGTCGGCGAGCTGGCAGGTGTCGCCGTCGAAAACCCGGAGGACGGCAACACGGTCAGGCGCGGCCCAGGTTCCGGCCGGACAGGCCAGAAACAGCCAGAAAACCGCAAGCGCCAGTCCCCTGCCGACAGCCGAGCGCCTGAAGCGTCTTTCGGTCATCCCTGCCATGCCCCCGCTCCGCCCCCCGGCAACGCCATGGAAGCCGGGCAAAAAAAAGGAAACCGGCCGCCGCGAATGTCGCGACGGCCGATTGTTGTCTGCAAGACGCCTCGCGCGTTACTTTACCTGGCCGGGAACGAATCCGATCCGGTCGATGGCCGCCTTGACGGCGTCCTCCGGGGCGTCGCCCTCGAAGGTGGCCTCTCCCTTTTCCAGGTTCACGGACACGTTGGACAGGCCCGGCACTTCCGACAGGGCCTTGGTCACGGCCGCCACGCACTTCTGGCAGTGCATGCCGCCGACTTCCACGGTTTTCATGCGACCTCCTCGGACTGGCTGGCGATATAGGCCATGGCCTCGCCGAAATCCAGGGTCCCGGCGTAGATGGCCCGACCGGTGATCACGCCCTGCAGCCCTTTTTTCGAATAGGGGTACATGGCCTTGACGTCGTCAAGGGTGGCCACGCCGCCGGCCACCAGGACCGGCAGGTCCGTCAGGGACAGCAAGCGGTCCAGGGCGTCCTTGTTGACGCCGGACTGCATGCCGTCGCGGCTGATGTCGGTATAGACCACAAAGGCCGCGCCCTGCTCCTTGAGCCGCGGCAACACGTCCTCGACGCCAAGGCCCGCGTCCTCGACC
Organism: uncultured Desulfovibrio sp.; assembly: GCA_964539435.1. Classification (GTDB taxonomy): domain Bacteria; phylum Desulfobacterota; class Desulfovibrionia; order Desulfovibrionales; family Desulfovibrionaceae; genus Solidesulfovibrio. The sequence goes on along the minus strand of CAZIJE010000098.1, from coordinate 4,190 downwards.
CAGCCCTTGACCTTGAGGCGTCCGTCCACGGCGTCCAGGGACACGCCGATGCGGCCCGGGTGGGCGGCGCAGACGGCGGCAAAGGCCTCGGGATCGGCCAGGGCCAGGGTGCCGATAATCAGCCGCCGCACGCCGGCCTCGAGATAGGCCGCGGCCGTGGCCGCGTCGCGGATGCCGCCGCCGAGCTGCACCGGAATGGTGACCGCAGCGCAGATGCGCCGGATCAGGTCGAAGTTTTTCGGCTTGCCGCTAAACGCCCCGTCCAGGTCGACCAGATGGAGCCAGAGCGCCCCGAGATCGGCCCAGTGCCTGGCCATGGCCACGGGATCCGGCGAAAAAACCGTCACCTCGTCGGCCAGGCCCTGCCTGAGGCGCACGCACTGGCCGTCCTTGATGTCAACGGCCGGAAACAGGATCACAGGCCGAGCTCCTTGACGCCCTGGCGCAGGCCTTCCTGGGCCAGTTCCATGGCCGTGACCCAGCGACCGCTCCGGGAAACGAACTTCTGGGCTTCCAGAATATTGGAGGAAAGGGTCTGCTGCGTCTCGTTGAAATGGTAGTGCTTGACGATCCCGCCGGTCCGCACGTCGAGCAGCGTGAGGGTCAGGTCCACGCTGGCCGGCCTGGTGGCGCCCATTTCCGAACCTTCGCGCTCCTGCCAGTTCAGGACCATGGGCACGAGCACGTAGTCCGCGCCGGCGCACCGGCCGACGTTTTGCCAGTAGCGCAAGGTGGCCAGTCGGCCGGATTCGTCGCCCCTTGAGGCGGTGCGGGCGCAGCCGACGGTCATGGCGGACGGGGCGAGGTTCTGCTTGGACAGGGCCAGGACGTCGGCCAGGGCGGCGTCGAGGTGGGGCACGGCCATTTCGGGCACGGCCCGGGACGACGGCAGATAGCCGGTCATCAGGTCGGCGTCCGTGGCCGGGTTGGAAAACGGGGCCACGGCAAAGGTCTTGCCCAAAAAGGCCACGGCCGAGGTGGCGGCGTCACCGGAAACGGCGGCCTTGGCGGGAGGCGCGGCGCGCCGGGCGGCGCAGCCGGCGGTCAGGACGACGGCCGCCGCCAGGGCGACGACAAGCGCGGTGAGTGAGGTGTGTCGCATCAATCCAGGCTCCCTTTGGTACTCGGCACCCTGGCGGATTCGCAGACGGCCGTTGCCCGGCGCAGGGCCAATCCCAGCGCCTTGAAGGCCGCTTCCACCAGGTGATGGCCGTTTTGGCCGTATTCGTAATGGATATGGAGGTTCATGCGGGCGGAAATGGAAAAGGACTTGAAAAATTCCCGCCACAGGTCTTTTTCCTCGCCGGCAATGACCGGAGGCAGCACGTTTTCCCGGTACACGAGATAGGGCCGGCCGGACAGGTCCAGCACCACCTCGCACAGGGCCTCGTCCATGGGCACCTTGGCCATGCCGACACGGGCGATGCCGGCCCGGTCGCCCAGGGCCTGGCGGAAGGCCTCGCCCAGGCAGATGGCCACATCCTCCAGGGAATGGTGGGCATCCACCTCCAGGTCGCCACGGCAGGTCAGGGTGAGGTCGAAACCGGCCCAAAAGGCCAGCAGGTGCAGCATGTGGTCCGCAAACCCGTAGCCGGTGTCCACCGACGCCGCGCCCGCGCCGTCCAGCGCGATTTCCACGGACACGCGGGTTTCGCCGGTCTCCCGGGAATAGGCCCCGAAGCGTTCGCTCATGGCATTTTTCTCGTCCGCCTAGGCGGGCGGGACCTCCTTGCCAGGCTTGGCCTCGTGGGCTTCGTCCTGCTTGGCGGCCACGGCCTCGGCCACCTCGCCCTGGGCAGCCTGCTTTTTCTCGGCCTGGGCGGCCGGTTTGGCGGAAGAGGCTTCCGGATGCCTGGCCGCGTCGGCCTCGGCCGATCCGGCCGGCTGACCCGGGGCGGCCGGCTTGGCGGCCGGGGCCGCCCCCTCTTCGGGCGCGGCGGCCGCCTGGACCGGGACGTCGACCACAGGCTTTTCGGGATACAGTTCCTTCTTAGCCTCGGCCTTGCGATGCTCCCTGTCCGCCCGATCCACCTCGGCCTCGAATGTGGATTTCACGTCGCTGCTCATACGCCGGAACTCCGCCATGCCCTTGCCCAACGTCCGCATGAGGTCGGGCAGTTTGGAGGGGCCGATCACGATCAGGGCCACCACCAGGATGATTAGCAGTTCTGTGGAGCCAATGCCAAACATACGTCTACTCTTTTTCTCCAGCCCGCGCCGGCCGGGTTGCGGATCAAGGCGTCTCTTGCCTCTCGGGGAATACGGGGAATCACTCCCACTCGATGGTGCTTGGCGGCTTGGAGGAGATGTCGAACACCACGCGGTTGACGCCCTTGACTTCGTTGATGATGCGACCCGACATGGAAGCCAGGAGTTCGGAGGGCAGCCGCGACCAGTCCGCGGTCATGGCGTCCAGGCTGTCCACCACCCGGATGGCGGCCACGTTCTCGTAGGTCCGCCCGTCGCCCATGACCCCCACGGTCTTGAGCGGCAGCAGCACGGCAAACCCCTGCCAGACCTTGCGGTACCAGCCCGAAGCCAGAAGCTCCGCCTGCACGATCTTATCCGTTCGGCGCAAAATCTCAAGCCGTTCCTCGGTCACCTCGCCGATGATGCGGATGGCCAGTCCGGGTCCGGGGAACGGGTGCCGCCAGATGATGAAGTCCGGCATGCCGAGCTCCACCGCGACCTTTCTGACCTCGTCCTTGAACAGCTCGCGCAGGGGCTCGATGAGCGCCAGCTTCATGTGCTCGGGCAGGCCGCCCACGTTGTGGTGGCTCTTGATGACCGCCGAAGGGCCCTTGAACGAGCAGGACTCGATGACGTCGGGATAGAGCGTGCCCTGGGCCAGGTACTTGACCTTGGGGAGCTTGGCCGCCTCGGCCTCGAAGACCTCGATGAAGGTGTTGCCGATGATCTTGCGCTTCTGCTCCGGATCGGTGACCCCGGCCAGGCGGTCGAGAAAGAGCTTGGACGCCTGGATGTAGTGGAGGTTCAGGTCGAAGTGCTCGCGGAGATACGCGGCCACCTCCTCGCCCTCGCCCAGGCGCAAGAGCCCGTTGTCCACGAAGATGCAGTGGAGCTTCTTGCCGATGGCCTTGTGCAGCATGACCGCGACCACGGTGGAGTCCACGCCGCCGGACAGGGCGCACACGACCTCGTCGTCCCCGACCTTTTCGCGCAGGGCCGCGAGCTCCGTTTCCACGAACCCGGCCATGGTCCAGCCAGGGGTCAATCCGGCCACGGCAAACAGGAAGTTGTGCAGCATCCGGTCGCCGTCGTCGGTGTGGGCCACCTCGGGGTGGAACTGCAGGGCGTAGATGCGGCGCTTGACGTCGGCCAGAGCGGCGATGTCCACGTTTTTGGTGCGCGCGGCCACCACGAAGCCGTCTGGCGGCGCGGTCACCTTGTCGCCGTGGGACATCCAGACCGTGTGGCCGACGTTTTCCGGCAGACCGGCGAAAAGCGGCACATCGGCCAGGACCGTCATCTCGGCCCGGCCGTACTCCCGGTCCGTTGACGCGGCCACCGCGCCGCCGGGCTGGGTGTGGGCCAAAAGCTGCATGCCGTAGCAGATGCAAAGCGTGGGCAGGCCCAGGGCGAAAACGGCCGGATCGAAGGGCGGCGCGTCCGCGTCCGTGACGCTCGACGGGCCGCCGGACAGGACGATGGCCTTGGGGGCCATGGCCTTGATCTGGTCCACGGTGACGGTGCAGGGATGGATCTCGGAGTAGACCCCGGCCTCGCGGACGCGGCGGGCGATGAGCTGGGTGTACTGGGACCCGAAGTCCAGGATGACGACCTTGTCGGGAGCGGACATATCAGTAGGTCTCCACGCGGTAGTTGGGGGCTTCCTTGGTGATGATGACGTCGTGGACATGGCTTTCGCGCAGGCCGGCCGGGGAAATGCGCACGAACCGGGTCTTGTGCTGCAGATCGTCGATGGTGGCGCAGCCGCAGTAGCCCATGCCGGAACGCAGACCGCCCACGAGCTGGTAGATGCTCTCCGTGACCGGACCCTTGAACGGCACCCGGCCGACAATGCCCTCGGGCACGAGCTTTTTCGTCTTCTCCTGGAAGTAGCGGTCCGAGCTGCCCTCGCGCATGGCGTCGATGGAGCCCATGCCGCGGTAGATCTTGTAGGTGCGGCCCTGGTAGAGCACGGTCTCGCCCGGGCTCTCCTCGGTGCC
>CAZIJE010000097.1:0-14214 GCA_964539435.1 uncultured Desulfovibrio sp. | reverse complement strand
AGATGCCTCCGGCGGCCGGGAGGGGCTAAGCCCCTCCCGGACCCTCCCTGCCTGGGGTACCGTACCGGGCCGGCGCCCCCATCGAGGGGGTCCGGGGCGGCGCCCCGGTCTTCTCACGCCTCGCGCCGGGCGGCGGCCACGGCGGCGTGGAGCTTGGCGAGCAGCTCGTCGATGTCGCAGGGCTTGAGCAGGTAGTCGGCCGCGCCGGCCAAAAGCCCGTCCTTGGCCGCCTCCTCGGAGCCGTGGCCGGTCAGCATGACCACGGGCATGCCCGGCACCATCTTCTTGAAAATCCTGAGGACCTCGATGCCGTCCATGTCCACCATCTTCAGGTCGCAGACGGCGGCGTCGAAATCCTGCTCGCGCAGGACGCGCAGGGCCTCGGAACCGGACAGGGCCACCCGGACCTCCAGCCCCCGGCGGCGCAGCCGTTTGGCCAGCACGTCCGTGAACCCGGCCTCGTCGTCGACCAGCAATATCCGCAACGGCTTCTCGCTCATGCCTGCTCCAGGGTTCCGGCGTCAGGAACCGGCCGGTCCGGCCAGGGCCGGGGCCGGGGTCGGAGCCGGGGCCGCGGCCGGCAGGAAGACCCGGAACGTGGCCCCCTGCTCCGGGGCCGATTCCACGGTGATCTCGCCGCCGAGCTTTTTGACGATGCCGTAGCAGATGGAGAGCCCGAGCCCCGTGCCCTTGCCCACGGCCTTGGTGGTGAAAAACGGCTCGAAGATCCTGGCCGCCACGGCCTTGGCCATGCCGTGGCCGGTGTCCGTGACGGTCAGCTCCACCCGGTCCCCGGCCAGGCGCGTGGCCAGGGTCAGGTCGCCGCCGTTGCGCTCCATGGCGTCCATGGCGTTGTTGACGAGGTTGAGGATGAGCTGCTGGAGCTCGGACGGCGAACCGGCCACGTGGGGCAGGCCGGCGGCCAGGTCGGTCCTGATGCGGACATTGACGTACCGGCCCCGCTTGTCGGCCAGTTCGGCCATTTCGGCCACCAGTTCGTTGAGGTCGAGCTCCCGCAGCCTGGAGTCGGTCTTTCGGGCGAAGCTCAAGAGCTTGTGGGTGATCTCCTTGCACCGCGACCCCTGGAGCCGGATCTGGTCCAGGGCCCGGCGCATCTCGGCCATGTTCTCGGCCGTGCCGTGGTCGTCGTCGGCCAGGATGTCCGTGACCCAGCCGGCCTCTTCCATCATGATGGCCACGGGGTTGTTGATCTCGTGGGCGATGCCGGCGGCCAGCTCCCCGACCGAGGCCAGTTTGCCGGCCTCGATGACCTGGTCGTTTAAGAGGTCGCGTTCGGCGTCGGCCGCGGCGATCCGACCGGTCATGCGCCGGGCCAGCCACCAGGCGGCGGCCAGGATGCCGCAGGCGCCGAGGACCACGATGGCCACGGCCAGCAGCCGCGCCCGGTACAGGGCCGGAAAGGCGTCGGCCGCGTCCTGCTGGTAGACCAGGGCCCACTGGCCGTCCTTGAAGGTGGTGGCCACGTAGGCCACGGACCGGCCCGTTTCCGGGGACTCGTGGGTGAAGAAAAGCGCCCGGTCCTCGGCCATGCCCGCCGCGCCGTCCGGGCCGCTCCAGATCCTGTCCCGCAGGAAGGCCGCGTCCACGGGCAGGCCGCGCCGGGGCGCGGTCTGGAGCTCGCCCCGGGCGGACAGGATGAAGGCCTGGCCCGCGCCGCCCTGGCCGATGTTGTCCACCAGCCGGTTGAAGGCCGCGAAGTCCAGGGTGGACCGGACCAGGTAGTCCCTGCCCTCGTGGACCCGGCGCACGGCCACCACGAAGTGGGGCAGGCCGCGCAGGCCGAGAAAGACGTCGCTGATGGTGAAGTCGCTTTTCCGGGCCGCCCGGAACCAGGGCGCGTCGGCGTAGTCGGCCCGGCCGAGGCGAAACGGCCCGGCGTAGGCGACCAGCGCCCCGGCCGGATCGATCAGGCCCAGGTCCACGAACACCCCGCCGTGCTCCCGCTGCACCGTGGCGAGCAGGTCGGCGAGCTTGCGGTCGTCGGTGAAGTCGCCAAACGGCGCGAGCTCGGTCAGGACCCGCAGCTCGGCGGCCGATTCCCGCAAAAAGGCCTCCACCCGCTGCCTGTGCTTGAGGACCAGCTCCTCCAGATGGGCCACCACCCTGGCCCGGTAGGCGGTGTGGAACTCGTGGCCGAGCACGGCCGCGCAGGCCAGAAGCGGCAGCAGGGCCACGGCGGCCACCCAGGCCACCATGGTCCGCGTCAGGGACCGGTAGTAGTGGGGGTCGCTCAAGCAGGGGCTCCGCAGCGGTCTTGCGGGAACACGGTGGCGCAACGCATGAAAAAAGCATACGTCTCCAAAGAGGCTTTTACAAGCCGCCAGGCGTTTGCCGCCGGATGCCCGGGAGGATGTCATGACCGATGGCGTGATCGATCTCAAGCGGCAGTTGCGCGAGCTCAAGGCCCACGAACACCTGGCCGGGTTCGCCGGCTTCGGCCTGGACCTGGGCCTCTGCGGCCCTCCCCGCGACGGGGTGCTCAAGATCGCGGAGTTCGTGCGGCCCGACGGTTCGGGCTACGTGACCCTGACCTTCCAGACCGACGCCGATCCCGATCCCCGAAACCGGGAGGCCCTGGCCGGGGTCTTCGACCGGTTCGCCCGGTTCGCCCAGGCCGCGGACGCGACCACCGGGCAGGCCCGGTTCGGCCGGGGCTTCGAGTACCTCATGGTGGTCAGCGAGGGCCTGGCCGACGGCGACGCCTGGCTGGCCGTGGAATGCGACCTCTACTACAAGGACCTCAAGGGCAGGCTGCGCGGCCTGGTCGAGGAGTCGATCCTGCCCGGACTGGCCGCCGTCATGCCCGTGGCCTTCGAGCCCGTCGCCTGGTGGGAACCCGACGCGGGCGCGTGACCGGCCGGCCCGTTTTTCCACTCCCGCGCCGCCTCCCCCCGCTCCCGGGGCCGGGGCCGGGACGGACATTGCCCTTGTCCCGCAAATGGCCTAGGAACGAACCGACGTCGCAAGGGGTTATTTCGGCTTGAACATGCCTGGCGCTTCGCAAAAAAAACGGATCCTCACGGCCGTGGTCGGCCTCCCGGTCCTGGCCGCGGCCGTGGCCGCCGGCGGCTGGCCCCTGGCCCTTTTGGTCGCGGCCGCCTCGGTTGTGGGCATGCGGGAATTTTTCGCCATGGCCGGCCGGCCCGGGCCCGTGCTCGAAGACCTCGGCCTCGGCCTTGGCGTCGCGGCCGTGGCGAGCGCCCTGGCCGGCGGCTGGCCGCTTTTCGTGGCGGTCCTGGCCGTGGCCCTGTGGGCCGAACAGTTCGACTTCCTGCGCCGCTTCGCCGGCCGGGGCGAGACCGCGCCGCCGCGCGGGACCCTGGTGGCCGCCCTCCTCTACGTCCCCTTCGCCCTGCGGTTTTTGTGCCTGTTTCCGCCCCTGGAGACGGCCTTTGTCCTGGCCGTGGTCATGGCCGCCGACACCGGGGCCTATTACGCCGGCCACCTGGTCGGCGGCCCCAAGGTCTGGCCGGCGGTCAGCCCCGGCAAGACCTGGGCCGGGACCTGCGGCGGCCTGGCCGCGGCCGGGCTGGTCGCGGCCGCAACCGGCTTTTTCGCCGCCCCCGGCCCCCTGGCCTGGACCGGCCTCGGCCTGGCCATGGCCGTGGTGTCCCAGCTGGGCGACTTTTTCGAATCCGCCCTCAAGCGCGCGGCCGGCGTCAAGGATTCGGGCGCGCTCCTGCCCGGCCACGGCGGCGTGCTCGACCGGATCGACGGGCTGTTGCCCGCCATCCTGGTCTATGCCGCCTGCCGGCCCTGGCTCGGGCTCGGGGCATAAGGAGCATCCGCCGCCATGGACGATGCCACGGCCACGCCTCCCTCGGACCGCGACGCCCGTTTCGCCGTCTGCCTGGAACGGCTCGAAGAGCTCAAGGCCATACAGGCCCGGCGGGAAGTGCTGGAGGAGCGGGTCTTTCTCGAATGCCTGCGGGCCAACCGGGGCCGGCTCAACGAGTTTCCCCTGCTGGAGACCGAGCAGCAGAGCCTCATGGACATGCTCCTGCGCCGGGCCGAGGGCCTGCACCCGGGCCACGAGTGGATCAAGGACCGGTTCACCGCCTACCTGCTGGAGCTCAACCACTACGGCAAGGCCGTGGCCGTGGGCGACGACGCGGCCCGCGAAAAGCTGGCCCGGCGGCTGGACCGGGCCGAGACCGTGCTGGTCAAGGGCCTGCAGGGCGCGATCTACGCCTCGAGCCTGGTCAAGGACAATTTCAGCGACGCCGTGATCCGCCACTTCGGCGAGGACTCCCTGGGCAAGATCGAGGAGATCACCGCCACCCTGGTCTTCGACGAGCTGTACTGGCGGGCCTCCATCGAGCGGTTCGTCAAGGACGAGGTGCGCGGGGCCTACGACGACATCCTGGCCGAACGCCGCTACCGCCTCTCCCGGGAGGGCCAGCTTCTGATCGCGGCCTTCCCCTTCGACGCGGTCCTGTCCAAGCTGCGGGGCACGACCAAGGCCATTTCCAAGACCCGGGTCCAGACCGCCTTCGAGGCCGGCGTCCACGACGAGACGGGCCGGCAGCACCTGGACGCCGCCCTGGCGGTCTTCGCCAGGGCCGAGATCCCCCAGTGGGGCAAGCGGACCGACCGCGCCGAACTGGTGTTCGCCGCCCAGGTGGCGGCCATGGACGCGGTGGTGGCCGAATACCGTTCCGGCGCGGCCGAGGAGGGCGACGCGGCCGAGGCCAGGCAGGAATACCGGGCCGAGCAGATCGCGGCGCTCTGCATCGGCGCGGCCGTGTCGTTGCGGGTGATCCGCGAAGACTTCGCCAGGGCCCTGCGCGACTTCTCGCCCAAGGAGGCGGGCTGGATCGTGCAGGCGGCCGGAACCTTCGACGCCGGACGCCTGGGCGTGGTGCTCGAACACATCATGGAGCTCGATTTCGCGTATCTCTTGCGCGAAAAAGGCGAGGCCGACGCCGGACGGATCCAGATCAAGACCGCCCGGGTCCGCCGGGCCTCCCGGGAGGCCGTGGCGGCCCTGGCCGAGGCCGGTTTCAACAAGGTCCGGCGCAAACAGTTTTTCGAGGACGACCCGGACATGCCGGACGCCCTGCTCTTTCGCCCCAAAAACCCGGTCGAACTGGAGGAGCGCCTGCGCCTGGTCCAGATCGAGCCGGACCTGGCCCGTTCCCTGGTGGGCCTGTGGGAGACCGCCTCCCACAAGGTCGACCTCTATGTCTGCATCAACCTGGCGGCGCTCGGCAAGGTGGCCACCAACCTGCCGGCCCGCATCACCGAGATCCTCGGCCGCTACGGCATCGCCCCTCCGGGCGCGGCCGAACCGGCCCGGACGAAACGCGAAGCATGACCCCACACGCCGCCGGCCGGCCGGCCATGTCCCAGGCCCGCCCCTCCCGCAACGGGACGGGCTACATCTCTCCCCTTTCCGTCGCGGCCGTGGGCCGCCCGAGACGCCTGGCCGTGCTCGGGGCCACGGGCTCCATCGGCGTCAGCGCCCTGCGCGTGGCGGCCGAGCACCCGGACCGGTACGCGGTGGCGGGCCTGGCCGGCGCCACCAACGTCCGGCTCCTGGCCGAACAGGCCGCCGCCTTCCGCCCGCCGGTCCTGGCCGTCCTGACCCCGGAGCGGGCCGCGGCCCTGGCCGCCCTGCTTCCGGCCGGCTACCGGCCGGACATCCTGGTCGGCCCGGAAGGCTACGCCGCCATGGCCGCGCTTCCCGAGGTCGACGTCGTGGTCTCGGCCATCGTGGGCGCGGCCGGGCTCGTGCCGACGCTGGCCGCCGTGGCCGCCGGCAAGGTGGTGGCCCTGGCCAACAAGGAATCCCTGGTCCTGGCCGGGGACCTGATCCGGGAGACGGCCAGGGCCTCGGGCGCGGTCATCCTGCCCGTGGACTCCGAGCACAACGCCCTGTTCCAGGCCCTGGGCGGCGCGGGCCTGCCCGACCTGCCCCTGGTCGAGCGGCTGGTGCTGACGGCCTCGGGCGGCCCGTTTCGGACCATGCCCGCGGCCGAGCTGGCGGCCGTCACCCCGGCCATGGCGCTTAACCACCCGACCTGGTCCATGGGGCCCAAAATCAGCGTGGATTCGGCCACCCTCATGAACAAGGGCCTGGAGGTCATCGAGGCCTGCCGCCTCTACGGCCTGCCCGTCGGCCAGGTGGAGGTGGTGGTCCACCCCCAGAGCATCGTCCACTCCCTGGCCCAGCTCCACGACGGCTCGCTCCTGGCCCACCTCGGCCCGCCGGACATGCGCGTGGCCATCGCCTATTGCCTGGGCTATCCCGAGCGCCTGCCCCTGTCCGGGCCCCGCGTGGACCTGGTCGGCCTGGCCTCGCTCACCTTCGAGGCCCCGCGCGAGGACGCCTTTCCCTGCCTGGCCCTGGCCCGCAAGGCACTTGAGGCCGGTCCCAGCCACACCGTGGTGTTAAACGCCGCCAACGAGACGGCGGTGGCCCTTTTCCTGACCGGAGCCCTGTCCTTTCCGGGCATCGCCGCCGCCATCGAGGCGGCGCTCGACGCCCACGCCGGCGAACCGATCCCGGACGCAACGGCCATCATGGCCCTGGACGCCCGGGTCCGCCAGGAGGCGGCGGCGCGCGCCGGAAAGCGGCAATGACATTGCCTTGCCGCAAAAGCCGGTTATTATACTAAGACGGCCCGAGCCCGCAGGCGGACCCTTTCCGCCTCGGACCGGCCGCAAAACCCGCACGCCGCACGCCCCGCCGGGGCCGGACGGCGTCCATGAGTGCGCATGATCGAAAGCATCCTTGCCGTGGCCCTGGTCCTTGGCGGCCTGATCTTCTTCCACGAACTCGGACACTTCCTGGCCGCCCGGGCCTTCGGCATGGGCGTGGTCACCTTTTCCCTGGGATTTGGGCCCAAGCTCGTCGGTTTCACGCGCGGCGCCACCCGCTACGTCCTGTCCGCCATTCCGCTCGGCGGCTATGTCCAGCTCGTGGCCCAGGACCCGGACGACCCGGTGCCCGACAATTTCCCGCCCGAGGCCCAGTTCCGGCTGCGGCCGGCCTGGCAGCGCATGATCGTGGTGGCCGCCGGCCCGGTCTTCAATTTCGTCCTGGCCTGGCTCCTTTTTTGGGGCCTGCTCGTGGCCGACGGCAAGTACGAGATGCTGCCCGTCATCGGCCAGGTGCAAAAGGACAGCCCGGCCGAGGTGGCGGGCGTGCGGGCCGGGGACACGGTCCTTTCCGTCGACGGCGCGCCCGTGGCCAACTGGGAGGCCCTGGCCGGGGCCATCCGGGGCGGCGGCGGCAAGGCCGTGACCTTGACCGTCAGCCGCGACGGCGTGGAACAGACCTTCAGCCTCACCCCGGCCATGCGCACGGTCAAAAACCTCTTCGGCGAGGAGGAAAGCGCGCCCCTGGTCGGCATCGTGGCCTCGGGCAAGACCCGCACCGTGGCCATGGGACCGGGCTCGGCCGCCGGCGAGGCCGTGCGCCAGACCTGGAACGTGGTGGTGGTGACCTACACCGGACTCTTGAAGCTCATCGAGCGGGTGGTGCCGCTGGACAGCCTGGGCGGCCCGATCATGATCGCCCAGATGGTCAGCAAGCAGGCCTCCGAGGGCTTCGGCAACGTGGTGGCCCTGGCCGCGCTCATAAGCGTCAACCTCGGGGTCCTGAACCTCCTCCCCATCCCGGTCCTCGACGGCGGGCACCTCCTTTTCTACGCCATCGAGATCGTCCAGCGCCGGCCGGTCAGCCCGCGCATGCGGGCGCTGACCACCCGCCTGGGCCTGGCCTTTCTCATCGGGCTCATGATCCTGGCCACGGTCAACGACATCCGCCGCCAGATGAGCCTCATCGACGGCTAGCGCGGCCGGATGCGGGACGGGAACAGCCGAAACATGGGGATCGGACAACACGAGCCGCGCCCGGGCGGACCGGGCGACGGGCCGCTGCTGGTCCTTTGCGGGGTGACTCCGGAACTGGTCGTGCTGTGCGGCCGGCCGGGCGGTCCCGTGGCCCGCCGGGCCAGCCCGGCCACGGGCCGGTCGGCCGAAGTCCTGGCTCCGCTCGTCGCCGACGTCCTGACCGACGCGGGCGTGGCCCCGGCCGGCCTTGGCGGCGTGGCCTGCGTGCGCGGCCCCGGCAGCTTCACCGGCATCCGGGTGACCCTGGCCACGGCGCTCGGCCTGTCGTTCGGCGCGGGCGTTCCCATGGCCGGCCTGGATTTCCTGCCGCTTCTGGCCGCCTCGGCCGCCAACCGGGCCTGCGGCGTGGTGGCGGCCGTGACCCATGCCCGGGCCGGCCAGGTCTACCTCCAGTCCTTCCTGGCCGACGGCGACGTCCTGCCGCTGGGGCCGGCCGAGGCCCTGACCCTGGAGGCGGCCGGCCGGCGTCTGGCCGACGACGCGGCCGTGGGCCCCCTGTGGCTGACCGGCGAAGGGGCGACGCGCCACCGGGAGACGTTGCTCGCGGCCGCGCCCCTGGCCACGGTGCTGGGCCCCGGACACTTCGAGCCGGACCCGGACGTGGTCCTTGGCGCGGCCGCCCGGGCCGCCTACGCCATGACGCCCGTCACCCCGCTCTACCTGCGGACCAGCGACGCCGAGGACAACCTGGCCGACCTGGCCGCCGCCCGGGGCCTGTCCCCGGACGAGGCCGCGACCCTGTTCCAACGGGCCGTGACCGAAAAATAGTCCCCAGACCTCCCGCGCCGTCGGACGGCGCGCCCCCATTTCCTCCCCTGGCAGCAGGCCCCGCGCGCCGGCGCGCGTCCCAGGCCCTTGCGCCACGCCATGTTGCTCCCCCGCTACGCCGCCGTGCCTGGCTTTCCGGCTTGATCCGGTTTTTTTTCCGCCCGCCGAGGCGAGGCTAAAGAACGCCTTTGGCGGAGTCGATAAGGAAAACAATAGAGGCACAGTCCGGTTGTCGATCGGCCGAGGGCCCGCGGCCGCAACCGGCAGCGTACAAAGGGCAAGGACGCCCGCATCCCTTCACGGAGGAAACAACCATGTCGCTCGTGATCAACCACAACATGATGGCCGCCACCGCCGCCCGGAATCTTTCCAATTCCTACGGCGCCCTGGCCACGTCCACCAACCGCCTGTCTTCCGGCCTGCGCATCAACAACGCCGCCGACGACGCCGCCGGCCTGGCCATTCGCGAACTCATGCGCGCGGACATCGCGTCCATCAACCAGGGTGTCAGAAACGCCAACGACGCCATTTCCATGATCCAGACGGCCGACGGCGCTCTCCAGGTCGTGGACGAAAAGCTGATCCGCATGAAGGAACTGGCCGAGCAGGCCGCCACCGGCACCTACACCTCGGACCAGCGCCTGATCATCGACTCGGAATACCAGGCCATGGCCTCGGAAATCACCCGAATCGCCAATGCCACGGATTTCAACGGCATCTATCTCTTAAACGGCAACCTGTCCTCCAGCACCCACACCGGCTCGGGCCTCAACCCCTCGGGCAAGCTCAAGGTCCACTTCGGGTCGGGCAACTCCAGCGCCGAGGACTACTACTACGTCCAGATCGGCACCTCCACGGCCTCGGCCCTGGGCGTCGGCATCGGCGCGGCCTCGGGCGCGGCCGGCCGCAGCATCTCCACCCAGGAGCTGGCCCAGAAGGCCCTGGACGCCATCAAGACCGCCATCGTGTCCAAGGACAAGATCCGGGCCAACCTGGGCGCCCTGCAGAACCGCCTGGAAAACACCATCTCCAACCTGCAGATCCAGGGCGAGAACCTCCAGTCCGCCGAGTCCCAGATCTCGGACGTGGACGTGGCCACGGAAATGACCCAGTTCGTGCGCAACCAGATCCTGACGCAGTCGGCGGTGGCCATGCTCTCCCAGGCCAACTCCCTGCCGCGTATGGCCATGAGCCTGATCCAGGGATAACCGGTTTCCTTCACGGCCGGGCCGCCCAGGCGGCCCGGCCGCTTTCTGGCATGCCGCTTGCTACTTCAGGCGCTGGATTCCTCTGACAGGAAAAACATGCCGCCAGGATAGTCCCATGACCATCTCAAGCGTCCAGGCCTACACGCCCATCACCACTTCCGGCCAGATCAACTACACCGGGCTGGGCAATGGCACGGATTTCGACGCGCTGATCACCAAGCTGGTCCAGGTCGAACAGGGGCGCATCAAAACGCTGCAGACCTGGAAACAATCCTGGACCAAGAAGCAGGAGGCCTTCCAGGAACTCAGCAGCGCGATGCTCACCCTCAAGACCACCCTGGAAGGGATGGACACCATGGGGGAGTTCCTGTCCAAGACAACGGACTCCACCGATGCCTCGGTCCTGACCGTGACCAGCGGCACCGGCGCGGACAACGGCTCCCATGCCATCACGGTCAACCGCCTGGCCACGGCCAAGGCCATGGTCACCAAGACCGGCTACGCGACCGCCACCGAAGACATCAACCCATCCGGTTCGGAAGTCTCCTTCAACTACACCTACAAGGGCGTCACCTACACCAACTCCGTGGGCGCCAACTGCAGCCTGACCGACCTGGCCAGCATCATCAACAACGCCCCGAACAACCCCGGCGTCAAGGCCAGCGTCGTCTACGACGGCTCCAAACACTACCTGCAGCTGCGCGGCATGGACACCGGCGACAAAGCCTCCCTGGCCATTGCCTCCAATTCCGGCCTGACGGGCTTTGCATCCGCCGATTTCAACACCATCACCTCCAACGCCAGCGCCCAATTGCGCGTCGACGGCTGGCCCACGGCCGCAGGCACGTGGATCACCCGCGAAACCAACACGGTCACGGACCTCCTCTCGGGCCTGACGCTCAACCTGAAAAGCACCGGCACGGTCACCACCACCACGACCACGGACACGGACGCGGTCAAAAAGAACATTCAGACCTTTGTCGAACAGATGAACACCGTGCGGACCAAGCTCCAGGAACTGACCAAATTCGACTCCACCACAAAGCAGGCGTCGCTTCTGACGGGCAACTACGGCCTGCAGCTGATCGATTCCAAGCTCAAAAGCGCCGTGGCCGGCAAGGGCGTCGGCTTCGACTACACGGCAGATACCTATTCCGTGCTCTCCCAGCTCGGCATCACCACGGACTCCGAGCAAGGCTCGGCCACGGAAGGGCTCCTCGTCATCAATGACGCCACCCTGGACGCCATCCTGGCCTCCAACGCCGACGCCGCCGCCCAGCTCTTCGCGGCCAAGTACGTCGGCCGCACCGACAGTTCGGATTTTTCCGTCTCCTCCTACATCAGCGGCACCACCAAGTGCGGCACCTACAACCTGTCCTACACCACGGACGCCAGCGGCAAGATCACCGGGGCCACCATCAACGGCCACCCGGCCATCTACCACAGCAACTCCAACCTGATCACCGGCGCGCACGGCTATGGCGAAGCCGGTCTGGTCATCAAGGCCATCAATGTCAGCGCCGGCGCGCACACCGGCACGGTCTCCCTCAAGGAGGGCAAGACCAGCGAGCTCGTCACCCTGCTCGGACAGCTGACCAGTACCACCGACGGGCCGCTCCACATCCTGGACGAAAACTACGACGACATCACGGCCATGATCGACGAGAAGATCGCCTTTGAGCAGCGGCGCATCAGCAGCTATGAGGCGCGCCTGCGCAAGCGGTTCGCCAAGGTGGACTCGCTTCTGTCCGTCTACAGCCAGCAGCAGAACCAACTCACCTCGCAGATCAAGCAACTCACCAGCAGCAACAGCTAACCACAGTCCTGGAGCGTGCGAAAAGACGGCGTCCGCCTATACGGCGCAACGCCCGGATATTACATAAAAAAATTACTCGAAACCCCACGCGCCTCGACAGGCGCGGCCGATTCGCGACCGGACGCCCGATTCCCCTTCAGAATATCGGCGACCGTCCGATAAGAGGGGCAAAGAAGGGGAGACATATGCAAAGCGCCGCCAGATCCTATTTCCAGACCCAGGTCACCACCACCACCCAGGGCGACCTGCTGATCATGCTCTTTGACGCGGCGCTCAAGTTCCTGCGTCAGGCCAAGGAAAAGATCGAGGAAAAAGACTACGCCAAAAAGGGCATCCTCATCTCCAAGGCCCTGGACATCCTGTCCGAGCTCCAGGGATCCCTCAACGCCCAAAAGGGCGGCGAACTGGCCGACCGCCTGCAGAAGCTCTATTTCTTCTGCAGCGCCCGGCTGCTGGCGGCCAACCTCAAGATGGACGTGACCAAGATCGACGAGGTCGTCCACATCCTGACCGGACTCCGCGAGGCCTTTTTCGAGGCCAACGGCAAGGTGGCGAGCAAGACCGTGCCGACGAGCGCCACCCAGTCCACGGGCCGCATCCACGTGGCCGCCGCCCCGGCCCCGGGGCCGAGGCCCATCTACCCGACGCCGGCCCAACCGGCAGCCGCTCCGGCGGCGACGGCCGCCGCCCCGCAACAGCCGGCCGCCGCCGCGACCGAAGCCGCAGCGTCCCCGGCCACGACGGTCGCCACGCCCACGGCCGCACCGCTGCGCCGGGTCATGGCCGCCTACGCCGCTAGCCGCCCCCAGGGCTGATCCGCGCCCCCGGCTGTCCCTGTTCCGGCTAGGAGGCATGGACGCGGCCTCCCTTCCCGCTGTACAGGCCTTCCCGGAGGTTCCGGCGGCCATGGTCCACCCGTTTTTCACCTACACCGGGGAAATCCTGTCCTGGCGGCTCGGCCAGGCCGCTTCGTCCGCGTCCCCGCCCGCCGACCCGCCAAGGCCCGACCCGGAGCGCACGGCCGTCCGGGCGCGCCGCATCCTGCGGGCTGCTACCGGACGACCCGCCGTGCTCCTGCTCGGCCTCGGCGCCGGGGAACTGGCCGCCGCCCTGGCCGCGGCCCTGCCGCGGGAGACGGCCCTGGCCGTCCTGTCCCTGGACCCGCCGGCGGCCATTCGGCTTCGCGAGGCCGGCCGCCTCGGCTGGACCAGACCGGACAGCCCCCATCAGCTCCTGGCCGACACCTCGCCCCAGGCCCTTTTTTGCCTGCCGGCCCTGGCCGGCCTGCCCCTGGAACAGGCCCTGGTCACCGTCAACCCGGAAGACGCGCCCGGAGCCGAGCGGGAAGGGCTGGCCCGCCTGCGCCGCCTCCTGACGGATGCGCGTCCCCTGGCCCTGCCCGAGGCTCCGGCCGCGCCGGACCTGACCCTGGCCGCTCTGGTCCGTCCGGACGAACCCGATTTGGCCGGTTTTTTTGCGGCCTGGTCCGGCCTGGCCAGCCGGGCCGTCCTCCTCTGGGACGGCCTCCAGGTTCCGGAAACCGCCGCCCTGGCCGCGGCCCTGGACATGCCGGTCCGCCACCTGGCCCGGCCCCTGGACCGGGATTTCGCGGCCCAGCGCAACGCCCTGCTCGCCGCCTGCCCGCCGGGCCGGGTCCTGGCCCTGGACCCGGACGAGCGGCCCGGCCCCGGCTTCGGCGACACGGTCGCCCGCCTGGCCGCCGCGCCGGAGATCGGCGGCGTCCTGTTTCCCCGGCTCACCCTCTACCCCGACGCCGGCCGGGCCAAGGTCGGCTATGGGCTGTGGCCGGATTTGCAGCTCCGCCTTTTCTCCACGGCCCCGCCGGCCCGGCCGCGCTACGTCCGGCCGGTCCACGAACGCCTGGAAGGCCTGGCCGGCCTGACCGCCCTGGCCCTTGGCGCGACGCTTTTGCACCACAACCGCCTGCTGGCCGACGACACCGCGGTCAAAGCCAAGCTGGCGGCCTATGACGCGGCCCGGGGCGCGCCCGTCCACCGCCTGAACCGCGACTACCCGACCCTGGCCCTGTCGTTTTTCCAGGGCCTGGCCGCGAATCCTCTGACGCCAAGGGTTATGCTTCTGCCGTCCCTGTGGTAACGAAGCCGCCGGACGCACTGGGCCGGCCGTCGGAAGGCGACGTTCTGTCGCGGTTGCCTTGCCGCCCGCGAGCGGCTACACTGGAGCATGCTGGTTCACGCCCGGCGTTGACAACCGGGCCTCTCGCAAAGGTACACGATGCGCATCACTTGCCCGCAATGCGGTTTTTTCCGGGAACTGCCCGACAACAAGGTGCCGGTGACCTCGACCATGGCCACATGTCCGAAGTGTCGCCATCGGTTCAAGTTTCGCCCTGACACGACCGCCGGTCCCCGGGCCGCGTCCCGGGAACCGGGCCGGCCGACCGCCGCGCCGGCCCAACCCGACGACGCCGCGTCGTCCTGGCGCAGGTCCGGCCACGCCGCCCGGCGCGACGCCCCCCAGGCCGACCCCCGTCGGGAACTGCCCGACGCCCGCGAACTC
>CAZIJE010000096.1:0-14256 GCA_964539435.1 uncultured Desulfovibrio sp. | reverse complement strand
GCAGCCGTAGAGGTTGTCGAACTTGGACTTGGTGACCGAGTCGTTGACGTTGATGGCCGGAAAGAGGAGCTCGCCGGCCTGCATCATCTGGTAGAGCCGGTGGACGCCGGTGGTGGTCTCCTCGGAGACGCCGCGAATCTTCTTGGCCATGGCCTCGAACCGGCCGGCGTCGGCCGCCACGACCGCGCGGATGCGGTCCATGATGATGGCCATTTCCTTGTTGTCCGTGGCGGCGCTTAAGGCCTTGGCGTCCTTGGCGCACTTGACGCCGTGGTGGATAAACAGCGTGGCGTCGCCGCCGTCGTCCACGATCAGGTCCGGCCCGGTCCCGTCGGGCCAGGTCAGGGCCATTTCCGTGCACCACCAGTAGTCTTCCAGGGTCTCGCCCTTCCAGGCGAAGACCGCGGCCAGGCCGTCGGCGGCAATGGCCGCGGCGGCGTGGTCCTGGGTCGAGTAGATGTTGCACGAGGCCCAGCGCAGATCCGCGCCCAGGGCGTGGAGGCACTTGATCAGCATGGCCGTCTGGATGGTCATGTGCAGGGACCCGGTGACGCGAAGGCCGGCCAGGGGCTTTTTCGGGCCGTACTTGGCGATGACGGCCATGAGGCCGGGCATCTCGTTTTCGGAAAGCTGCATTTCCTTGCGGCCCCAGTCGGCCTGGGACAGGTCGGCCACCTTGTAGGGCAGGGTCAGATCCAGCGGCGTCACGCTCATGTTTTGCTCCTTGGGGATGCGTTACCGGGGCCGGGCGACCAGGCGCGCCGCGACCAGCCCCTTGTTGACGGGATGTTCGGACCAGTCGGCCAGGACGAAGCCGGCCCGGCCCAGCCAGTCCACCAGTTTCTCCCTGGAGAACCCGAGCCACCGGTCGCCGAAGCGGCGGCGCATGGCCTCGTCCTCGTGGGAGGTGAAATCGATGACCACCAGCCGGCCGGTCGGGGCCAGGACGCGCCTGGCCTCGGCCAGGGCGGCGGCGGGGTCCGGCAGGTGGTGCAGGGTCAGGCAGATGACCGCGAAATCGACCTCGCCGTCGGCCATGGGCAAATGTTCGAGCTCGCCCATGCGCACGCTGACGGGCAGGCCGGCGGTGCGGCGCTCGGCCAGGGACAGCATGGAGGGCGAGCTGTCCACGCCGATGACAGTCCCGGCCCGCTCGGCCAGGACCGGCAGCATCTCGCCCGGGCCGCAGCCGAGGTCCGCCGCCCGGGACACCCCTTCCGGCATGACCTGCCGGACCAGGGCGGCCGGGTCCACCTCGCCCAGGACCTCGCGGCGCAGGTCGGTCCAGTCCGGGGCGATGGCGTTGAAAAAGCGCCGGGTCTCCAACCGCCGCTGCCGCAGGACCTCGTCCACGGCCAGCAGGTCTTCCTTTGGCCCGGCGGCGTCGAGGTAGGGGGCGAGGCAGGCCAGAAACGCGGCTGCCGGCCCGGCGGCGGCCACGGCGTAGAAGGTCCAGGCCCCCTCGCGGCGGCTGGTCAGCAGGCCGCAGCCGACCAGGATGCCGAGGTGGCGCGACACCCGCGACTGGCCAAGTCCCAGGACCGTGACGATTTCGCCCACGGACAGCTCGTGGCGCGAGAGCACGCGCACGAGGCGCAGCCGGGTTTCGTCGGCCAGGGCCTTGAACCAGGGCAGGGGATTGGATGCGGTTTCCTGCATATCAAGATATCCTGTTCTGCGGCTTTACTCATCCCCACAGCTCCCGTCACGGCCCAACAGGCACCCATGTACAGCGACCGGGAGGGCCCGGGCGGGGGTGACCCCCTCCCGGCGGGGCTCGGGGCAGAGCCCCGACATCCTGAGGTGATACCTACTGGCGCATGTCCTCGATGAGGCGCATCAGGTCGCCGGCCTGGCCGGCCAGGTCGGAGACGGCGCCGGCGGCCTGGTCCATGCCCTGGGCGGTCTCCTCGGCCACCTCGCCGATGGCGTACACGGCCCGGTTGATCTCGTCGTGGGCGCTGGCCTGGGCCTTGGCCGAGGCCGCAATCTCGCGCACGGCCCGGGCCGCGTCCTCGCACCGGGCGACGATGGCGGCCAGGGTTTCGCCGGAGCGGGCGACCAGTCCGTCGGCCTCGGCCACGGCCCGGATGGCGGCGGCGGCCTTGCCGGCGCTGTCGTCCACGGCCGCGCGCACGGCGTGGACCGAGTCCGCGACCTCCGAGGTTGCGGCCATGGTCTTTTCGGCCAGCTTTCGGACCTCGTCGGCCACCACGGCGAAGCCGCGCCCGGCCTCGCCGGCTCGGGCCGCCTCGATGGCGGCGTTTAGCGCCAGCAGGTTGGTCTGGTCCGCGATGTCGGAGATCACGGAGATGATATTGCCGATGGAGGCGGCCCGGCCGCCCAGGGCGTCCATGCTGTGGCGCAGCTCCCCGGAGATGCCGTTGACCTGGGCGATGGCCCGGGCCGTCAGGGCCACGGCCTCGCGGCCGGCCCGGGCCTCGGCCATGGCCGCCTCGGCCCCGCCGGCCGCGCCGTCGGCTCCGGATGCCACGGCGTCCAGGGCCTGGTTGAGGCCTTCGATGGCCCCGACGGTCTCCTGGAGCCGGGCGGTCTGGGACATGGCCCCGTCGGACACGCTGGCCACGCTGTGGGACAGTTCCTCGGCTCCGGCGGCCACGTGGCGGGCGATGGACTCGGCCTCGCCCGCCACGCGGCTGAGCACCTCGTTTCGCGACAGAATCAGGGCCTCCTTGCTCCTGACGTCGGTCAGGTCCACGAGCAGGGCGAAGACGCCGATCAGGCCCTCGTCCAGGTCGTAGAGCGGGGCCGTGTCCACCCGCACGTGGCGGCCTTCGTCCGATCCGTCGTCGAGCAGGAACTCGACGCCCAGGCGGCAGGCCCGATCCTTGAGGCAGGCGGACAGCTGGCCGGCGACGGCGGCGTTTTGGCCGAAGACCTCGGCCGCAGGCCGGCCGAGCAGGGCCTTGTAGTCCCGGTCGCGGCCGAGCAGGGCCAGAAGCGGCGGATTGACGAAGGTGACGCGGCCTTCGGTGTCGGCCACCAGGCAGGGCAGGGTCACGGCCTTGAGGATGCTCGAGGCGAAGCCGAGCTTGTTTTTGATCTCCCCGACCATCCCGACCAGGCCCGACCGCACGGCCTCCAGCTCGCCCTTGAGGCGCTGCGGCGGCCGGGCCGCGAAATCGCCGTGGGTGACCGCGCCGAGGTAGCCGAGGAGGCCGGCCAGGGGGCGCAGAATCTCCCGGCGCAGGAAGAGCGTGACCGTCAGCAGGACCAGGACGGTGGTGATCCCGGCCACGAGCAGGACCACCCGGCGCAGGCCGTGGACGGCGGCAAAGGCTTCCGAGGCCGGCACGCGGGCCAGGAGCGCGTAGGCGACATCGCCGAACGCGACCGGCCCGTAGGCCGTCAGGACCTCCCGGCCCGAGGCGTCCGCGCCGGCCTCGTGGCCGGCCTGACCGGCCAGGGCCTTGGCCACGGCCCCGCCGTCCACGGTCCGCACGGCGCCGTCGCCGGCGGCCGAGCCGTCCACCCGCACCCCGCCGTCCGCGCCGAGGAGCAGGAAATCGCGGTGCGACCCCGCGCCCTCGCCCTGGCGCAGGAGCCGCGCCAGCTCGGATCGGGGCACGCGCAGGATGGCGGCTGCCTCGATCATGGTGCCGGTGTGGTTTTTGATGGGCGCGGCCACAAACGCGGTCGGCTCGCCGCCCAGGGGCGGATAGGGCGCGAAATCCGCGAACACCACGTTGCCCTGCATGGCCCCGCGCCAGGCCGCGGCCAGGCTCGTGTCCCGAAGCGGCCCGGCCTTGAGGTCCTCGCCAACCTCCCCGCCCCCCTTGGCTCCGAAATAGACCCGGCCGTCGTCGGCCACGACCAGGGCGTCCTCGAAGCCGAGCACCTCGGTGAACGGCGCGAACGGCGGCGCCACATAGTCGCGCAGCTCCTTGTATTCGTCCGTGTCGGCGGCGACCTTGGTCCCTGGCTTCCCCAGCATGAAATAGTCGCGCATCATGCCGACGCCGTTGTAGACCTCCTTGACCTTGGCCAGGATGGCCGCCTCGCGCAGCCAGGTGGCGGCGGCGGCGGCCAGGGCCTCCCGGCGGCTGTCGCGGGCGGCGGCCAGGCTGGCGAAGGCCTGCTCGCCCAGGGTGTCCGAGGCCTGGCGCAGGCTGACCACGCCGGTGGCGGCCAGGGGCAGGATGCTGATGGCCAGGCAGAAAAGGATCAGCTTGCATTTGAGGGTCATGGCGCGTCCCGGTGGCGGGACTGAAGCGGCCCGCCCCAAAGTTTTCCCCCCTGCTACCGCCCGGGACGCGCGAACCCGTGAAGGCCGTGTGTCATTCGCGCGACAACGGGCCGCGGGTCCCGCCACATCCGACACGCGCCCGCCACGCGGCCACGGCCGGCTTCTCCGTACGCGGCCACGGCGGGCTTCTCCGTACGCGGCCACGGCCGCTCTGCGTCCCCGGGCGGCGGGCGATCGCCGCTGTAACGGAATGCCGCCTTGGGACGCCTCACCCAGGAAAGCCGCTTTCCGGGACCCGGAACGTGGCGCAACGGCAACCGGACGCGACCGGGCGGCCGTTGCGATCCCCCGCGCCGCGCCTGCCGCCGCGCCCCGAACGTCCGTGCTTCCGAGGGAACGGGTTCCTTCCAGGCCCCGCCGGTGCGGGGTCTAGGTCTTTTGATCCTTTCGCAGGAAAAGCAGACAGAAACGGCCGTCTTGAGACAGTGACGGCGCGAAAGCGGGACGGGAAGAACAGGTGGGGCGAAAACGGCGGCGCGGCGCTGTCTAGCCCTGCTCCAGCTTGGCTTCGAGCTCGGCCCACCGGGCGTAGAGGCGCTCGACTTCGGCCTCGGCCGCCTGGAAGGCCTCCAGGCGTCGGGCCAACGCATGGCCGTCCGAGGCCACGGCCGGGTCCTCCAGGGCGGCCCGCGCCTCCTCCACAGCCGCTTCGGCCGCGGCAATGGCCGCCTCCATGCCGTCGTATTCGCGCTGGTCCTTAAACGACAGCTTCTTGCGGGCCGGCTCGGCCTTGGGTTTGGGCGGCTGGGCCTTGGCCTCCCGCGCCTTGGCCTCCCGGGCTTCGGCCCGCTGCCGGGCCAGGAAGTCCTCCTCCCACTGGGCGTAGTCGGCATAGACCTCGGCGCCGCCGGCTCCGTCCAGGCCCAGGAGCACGGTGGACACCCGGTCCAGGAGGGACCGGTCGTGGGTGATGAGGACCACGGCGCCCGGAAACTCCAGCAAGCTCTCCTCCAGCATCTCCAGGGTCGGGATGTCCAGGTCGTTGGTCGGCTCGTCGAGGAGCAGCACGTCGGCCGGGCGCAGCATCAGCCGGGCGATCAGCACCCGGGCCTGCTCGCCGCCGGAAAGAAGGCCCACGGGCAGGTCGAGCTGCCCCGGCCGCAGGGCGAACCGCCTGGCCCAGGTGACGACGTGCACGGGCTGGCCCCGGTAAATGACGCTGTCCGCGTCCGGGGCGAAGGCGTGGCGCAGGATCTGGTCCTTGTCGAGCTGCTCGCGCTTCTGGTCGAAGACGACCACCGACAGTCCCGGGGCGGTGGCCACCTTGCCCTGGTCGGGCCGCTCCTCGCCGGCCAGGACCCGCAGCAGCGTGGACTTGCCCGAACCGTTGGGACCGGCCAGCCCCAGCCGGGTCCCGGGCGAAAGGACCAGGTCGAGGTCGCAAAAAAGCGGCCGGCCGTCGTAGGCCTTGGCCAAATTCTCGGCCACGACCAGCCGCTTGGTCTGTCGGCCGGTGCCGGAAAAATCGATGCCGGCCCGGACCGTCTCCCGGTTGCGGGCCTTGGTGGCGGCCAGTTCCTTGAACAACTCCCCGGCCGCGTCGATGCGGGCCTTGGCCTTGGTGGCCCGGGCCTTGGGCCCGCGCCGCAGCCACTCGATCTCCCGCCGCGCCTTGTTGGCCAGGGCCTGCTCCAGCACGCCCTGGTTTTCCAGAAAAGCCTCGCGGGCTTCCAGAAGGGCGCTGTACGGGCCGTCCACACTCAAAAATCCCTCGGGATAGGCCGGAGACAGCTCGATGGTCCGGTTGCCGACGTTTTCCAGGAAAAAGCGGTCGTGGCTGACCACCACAAAGGCGAACGGCGCGGCCGCGAGGAACCGCTCCAGCCACAGGATGGACGACAGGTCCAGGTGGTTGGTCGGCTCGTCCAGGAGCAGGACGTCCGGTGCGGCAATGAGCGCCCGGGCCATGGACAGCCGTTTCTTCCAGCCCCCGGACAGGGCGTCCACGGAGGCGGCCGGATCGTCAAACCCCAGCCGGCCGAGGGTCACGGCCACGCGGCCGAGCTGTTCGGCGTCGTCGGCCGGCCGGCCGAAGGCCGCCACCGCCGCATCGGCCAACACCTGCTCCACGGTCCGTCCGGGCTCGAACCGGTCCTCCTGGGCCACGTAGGCCAGGCGCACCCCCTGCCTGAGGGTCCGATCCCCGGCGTCGGGCGTCACCAGGCCGGCCATGATCTTCAGGAGCGTGGATTTGCCCGACCCGTTGGGGCCGATCAGGCCGATGCGCTCCTTGTCCGAGACCGCGAGCGAAATGTTGGCAAAAAGCTTGCGGACGCCGAAGGATTTGGAAACGTTTCGCAGGGTGACACAGGTGCTCATGGCCGGATGGAGTAGTGCATGGCGCGGCGGGCGTCAAACCCCGGCCCGCGAGGCGGGGAAGCGGACGGGACGGCGCGCCTAGGCCGGTTCGGCCGCCGTCACGGCTTCGCAGCGGTTGCGGCCCTTGGCCTTGGCCCGGTACAGGGCCGCGTCGGCCCGGTCCACGATCAGCCACGGATCGTCGTCGTCCTCGAAGGCGGCCAGGCCGAAGCTCGCGGTCTGGGTTCCCACCGACGGAAAGACGGTTTCGGCGATCTCGCGCCGGATCTTTTCCGCCATGCCCCTGGCGTTTTCCAGCGTGGTCTCCGGGCAGACCAGCAGGAACTCCTCGCCGCCCCACCGGCCCACGGTGTCGGTCTCGCGGGTCATGGCCATGAGGATGTCCGCCACCCGCACCAGCACCTCGTCCCCCCGGGCATGGCCGAACCGGTCGTTGACCTTCTTGAAATCGTCGAGATCGATCATGACCGTGGCAAAGGGCGTGCCGTAGCGCCTGGCCCGCCGCCACTCGGACCGCACGGCCTGGTCGAGCTTGCGGCGGTTGCAAAGCCCCGTCAGCCGGTCGGTCAGGGACAGGACGGCCAGGGCCTGGTTCTTGCGGTCAAGCTCCTGGTTGGTCTGGGCCAGCTCCCGGGTCCGCTGCCGGACCTTTTCCTCCAGGTTCTCGACCAGGTCCCGGATGCGGTGGGTCATGGCGTTTAAGGCGTCGGCCAGGACGCCCAGTTCGTCGGCGCTGCCGTTGGCCGCGACCACGTCCAGGTGTCCGGCCCTGATGGCGGACGCCTGGCGGGTCAGGTCCACGATCTTGCTGGTGATGGAGGCGTGGAGGACACGGCCGACCATGATGACGCAGCCAAGGCCCAAAAGGGCCGAACCGAGGATGGTGCCGCCGGCGATGCGGCTCACCCAGGCGATCCGGTCCCTGGTCCGCTCCACCTCGGCCGCGGACAGGGCTTTCAGCTCTTCGGCAATGGGGTCCAGGGCCTTGGCCTGGAGGGTGAAATCGTTGCTGTTGGCCACGATGGCCACCACGGTGTCGAGGATCCTGTCGGCCACGTTGCCGTAGGCGTCGATAAGCCGCGCGGCCTCCCGCCGCTCCCCCGGCGACAGGGCGGGGTCCGCGCCGAGCCCGCGCCGCAACGCCTCGATCCTGTTGAGGGCGGCCTGCATGCTGGACCGCTGGCGGGTGATGCGGTGCTGCTTTTCCAGGACATCGGTCTCCCGCAGGGACAGGACCGCCTGCTGGGAACCGGCCAGGACCTTTTCCAGGCGCTCCATGATGGCGGCCAATTGGGCTTCCAGGCCGCTTTTGGGATCGGCCAGGGCCGCCACCAGGACGTTTTCGTCCAGCAGCGTCTTGGAAAACCGCCGGGCCGTGGCGGAAAAGAGGTTGATGTCCACATTGCGCCTGGCAATGGCCCCGGACGGCGACGTGGCGGCCAGGCTGCGCTTGAGGTCATCGCTGATGGCGATCACCCGGGCCGCCACGGCCAGGGCCGGTTGGCAGTACAGGTCCCGGGCCTTTTCGAAGCCGACCTGGGGCGCGTAGAGGATGAAATCCCGGTACAGGCGACGGGCCTTTTCGAGCTGCCCTTCCATTTCCAGCACCTTGTTGCGGATCTCCATGTGGACCAGGATATCCGCGTCGGCCCCCCGGACCACGACCATCCCCACATAGCCGGCCGCAGCGGCCAGGGCGAAAAAGACGAAGAGCAGGGCGAAGGCCACCCAGAGCTTGCTGCTGATGCCAAGCCGCTCCCAGAACCGCGCCACTCCCCTGCTCATGGCCGGTCGCCCGGGGCGTAGGTGAAAAGGACGTTGGCGGTCAGGCCGGCCACGCCCTTGGCCGGGTCCTCAAGGCGCAGGACGTTGAACCGCGGCGTGGCGCAGTCGCCGAACCCGTCGCAGGTCAGCGTCCCGGTCACCCCGGAATAGTCGCGGGTCGCGGCCAGGGCGTCGCGCAGGGCCTGCCGGCCGATGACCAGCGATCCGTCCCGTTTCCGGACCGCCGCCCGCTCCAGGGCGGCAAAGAGGATCCCGGCCGCGTCAAAGGCGTTGCCGTAATAGACGGTGGGCGGCTCTTCCCCGTACTTGCGCCGGTAGGCTCTTTCCAGTTCCAGCACGGCCTCGGTTTTGTCCGGCGGCGTCGGGCCCACGAAATACATGCCCACGGCCTTTTCGTTCATGGCCTCGATGAAGGTGCCGTCGATGAGGGAGCCGTCGCTCATGAGGACCATGTCCGCCAGCGCCGGCTGGCGGCGGGCCGCCAGGAGCACGTGGTTCCCCTCGGGCTGGAAGAGCGGAAAAAAGAGGAGTTCGGCTCCGGACGCGGCCACGGCTTCGAGCACGGGCCCCATGTTGGCGTCCCCCTTGTCCACGGTGGCGAAGAGGGTGGTCTTGCCGCCTTGCCGCTCGAACTCCTTGCGAAAGCCCTCGGCCAGCCCCAGGGTGTAGATGTCCCCGTCGTGGATCATGGCCGCGCGCCGGATGCCGAGGGATGCGTAGGCATAGCGGGCCGCCGCCGGGCCCGAGTGCTCCTCGTTGGGGGCGGTGCGGAAGTAGCCGGGCTGGTGCCTGGGGGCGCGCCTGCCGCCGATGGACGTCAGAAAGGGGGCGCTGTTGTTGCCCGAGATCATGGCCAGGCCGGCCTCGGTCATGACCTGGGCCGCCGCGGCCGCGTCGCCCGAGCAGGTCGTGCCGAAGATGGCCGCCACGGCCGGGTCGGACACGATGCGCAGGGCGGCGTTGGCCCCGCCCTCGGGCCGGCAGCCGGTGTCCTCGATGCGCAGGTTGACCGGATGGCCGAGGAGCTTCCATCCCCGCCGGTCCAGGGCCAGCTCCAGCCCCCGCACCTGCTCCTGGCCGAGGACCGCCACCTCGCCGGTCAGGGACTGGATGACGCCCAGGGGGATGGGGGCGTCGGGGCCGATGTCCACGCACCCCAGGGGATCCCGGCAGGCCGCGTCGTCGTTGCTGCGGAAAAGGAAAAACGCCAGGACCGCCAGCACGCACAGTCCCAAGGCGGACAGGAGCGGCAGGGAGTTAGGGCGCAAGCAAACCTCCGGGGCCGTGGTCACGACATTCCCCGGGGTCAGGGATACGGCATATCCTTTTGTTTTTCTATATCATCCACTGTTTCATTTTGTCCCCATCCGTGGTTTTGATTCTTTTCCCACGCAGGGCCCTGTATCTTCGGCCATCAGCCATGGATGCGCTTCTTCTCCCCGCAACAGCGCACGCGAAGCTCCCTGGAAACATCCGGATGCTCCGCCCGGAAATACGCCTTTGTCCATAATCGCATCCGCCGGATCGTCCGGACAGGACGGCATGGACGCGACGCGCCCCGGGCTCTCCTTGGCCGGCCGGTCGTTTCCTGAAGCGTTGCGGCGCATCCTGGTCCGCCCCACCGGCAACGGCGGCCGCCACTGCACCGCAATCCCTTCCCTGGCTGGAGGCTCCATCGGGCGGATGCCCGTTGCAACAGACGGCTGGTCCCGGTCCCGCCATGGCAAAAGGGCTCGGCAGCGGCGCCGTCGCCACGAGCGTTCCATTGGTTGGCGCCATGGCAGTCCGCGAGCGCGACGGTGCGGTGAGCCCTTTTGGCATGGCAGGAACGGCTTTTCATGACCTGCCGGTACCGGCAGGGGACGTCCGCCCCTGCCGGATGCCGAAAGGGAGAAGCCTGTCTAGAGCGCGCCGGTGTAGATGGCGGCGATGTCCTTGTCCGTGGCGCAACGGGGATTGGTGAACTTGCAGATGTCCTTCTGGGCGTTGCCGGTCATGGTCGGGATGTCCGAGGCCTTCACCTCCTTGCCGTAGCGCTTGCCGAGCTCGACCAGGCCGGCCGGGATGCCGACGTCGGCGGACAGCTGGCGGATGGCCTTCAGCGCCAGTTCGGCGGCGTCGCGGGGGGACAGGCCGGCGGTGTTTTCGCCCATGATTTCGGCCATGGCGGCGAACTTTTCGACCTTGGCGATCAGGTTGAACTTTTCGACGTGGGGCAACAGCAGGGCGTTGCACTCGCCGTGGGGCAGATTGTAGAAGCCGCCCAGCTGGTGGGCCATGGAGTGGACGTAGCCGAGGCTGGCGTTGTTAAACGCCATGCCGCCCAGGTACTGGGCGAAGCACATGCCCTCGCGGGCCTCCAGGTCCTGGCCGTTGGCCACGGCCTTGCGCAGGTACTTGAAGACCAGCTTGATGGACTCCACGGCGCAGGCGTCGGTCATGGGGTTGGCGATGGTGGACACGTAGGCCTCCACGGCGTGGGTCAGGGCGTCCATGCCGGTGGCGGCGGTCAGGGCCGGGGGCATGCCGACCATGAGGACCGGATCGTCGATGGCGATGCCCGGGGTGATGCGCCAGTCGGCGATGGCCATCTTCACGTGCCGGGACGTGTCGGTGATGACCGCGAACCGGGTCATCTCCGAGGCCGTGCCCGCGGTGGTGTTGACGGCCAGATAGGGCATGAGCGGCTTGGTGGCCTTGTCGATGCCCTCGTAGTCGTGGATCTTGCCGCCGTTGGAGACGATGAGCCCGATGCCCTTGCCGCAGTCGTGGGAGGAGCCGCCGCCCAGGGTGATCAGGCTGTCGCAGTTGTTTTTCCGGTAGATCTCCACGCCGTGGTGGACGTTTTTGTCCGTGGGGTTGGGCACGGTCTCGTCGTAGATCGCATAGGGCATGGCGGCGGCGTCGAGCAGGTCGGTCACCTGCTTGCAGATGCCGACGGCCACCACGCCCTTGTCCGTGACGAGCAGGGGCTTGCTGCCGCCGAGGGCCTTGATCTTTTCGGGAATCAGCTTGGACGCGCCAATGCCGATCAATGTCACGCTGGGAATGAAGAAACCGTAGACTTGCTCCTGAACTGCCATGGCGTCCTCCGAAGTTTGTGGTTTCATGGAGCGCAAAGGAAGCGTTTTCCGGAAACGGCCCCGAGGACCGCTGTTGTGCGGATGCCTGCCGCCTCGTTCCGGGCGGATGCGCCTGATGTTGCCGCAACATCCGCGCATCCGCACAGCGTCAACCCGTCTTTTTTCGCCGCAACAGAAACATACCGAACCGAATGCTGCCTGCCGCCTGTCCGCAACACCCTTCTCTTGGACCACCCTTTCAGCAAAAGCCGGACCATCGACGAAAAGGGTCAACAGGAGAAGTATTTGAATTCTATTTCAACAAGATAGCTGGACTTGAAAAGGACGCGGCCGGACGGAGGATGTTCGGAAACTGGACATGCAAGGTTGACATGTCCTCGCGCTGGACACCGTCCGGGACAGGGCAGGCCGGACCAGACGGCGCTCGACCTCAGGACGTCCGGAAGGTGTCGGTGGCGATGCCGTACTGCTTGAGCTTGGCGTACAGCGTGGTGCGGGAAATGTTGAGGATGGAAGAGGCGCGGCGAAAGTTGCCGCCTGTTTCGCGCAGGGTTTCGAGGATAAGGGCCTTCTGGATGCGCTTGAGCGACATGGCGGCCGCCCCTGCCTTGGCGCCAGGCCCCCGGGCCATGTCGGCCACGATGTCCTGGGGGAGGTCCGCGATGTCGATGCGCTCGCCCGGGGCCACATTGACCAGCCGCTCGATGCAGTTTTCCAGCTCCCGGACGTTCCCCGGCCAGTGGTGGGCCTCCAGGGCGGCCATGGCCTCGTGGGACAAGAGCAGGCGCTTCTTGTGCAGCGCCACTGCGAATTTTTCCAGGAACACCCTTGCCAGCAGGGCCACGTCGCCGGCGCGCCGGCGCAGGGGGGGAATGTTGATGGCGAGGACGTTCAGGCGATAGTAGAGGTCGCCGCGAAAGGCGCCCGTGCGGATGGCCGAGGGCAGGTCCTTGTTGGTGGCGGCGATGATGCGCACGTCGATGCGCTTGGCCTGCTTGCCGCCAAGGCGCGTGACTTCGCTTTCCTGCAACAGGCGCAAGAGGCTCACCTGGGCCTCCAGCGGCATCTCCCCGATCTCGTCGAGAAACAGGGTGCCGCCGTCGGCCAGCTCGAACTTGCCCGGACTCCCTTCCTTGAGCGCCCCGGAAAAGGCCCCGGCCACGTAGCCGAACAGCTCGCTTTGCACGAGGTTGCGCGGCAGGGCCCCGCAGTTGACCACCACGAACGGCCCCTTGCGCCGGCCGCTGGCGTTGTGGATGGCCTGGGCGAAGAGCTCCTTGCCGGTGCCGGACTCGCCCAGGAGCAGGGTCGTGGCTTCGCCTTGGGAGGCCACCCGGGCCAGGCGCAGGGCCTCGTGCAGCGGCGGGGCGTTCCCGAGGATGCTCTCGAACGTATACACGGCCTTGGCCCCGGCCACCCGGGCGGCGTACTTGCGCATGCGCCTGGCCTCGCGGATGGTGAGGATCACGCCGTCGTCGCCGAACGGCGCGCAGGACAAGGCGCACGGCACCCTGCCCTCCCGCAGTTGGAAGGCGATCTCCCGGTCCTGAAAAGCGGTGCGGTCGGTCAGCATGGTCTGGAGCATGTCGCTGTTCGGGATATAGGCCTGGATGCTTCCCCCGGGGGGCCGGCTGTGGTCGATTCCAAGCATGTCGCAGGCCTGGCGGTTGATGCTGACGATGCCGCCGTCGCGGTCGAGCACGATGACCCCGTCGTCGAGGAGTTCCAGGATGACCTTTTGCGTGCGCACCAGGCTCCGCAGCCGCAGGTGTTCCTCGATGGCGTGGGCGGCAGCCTCCACCAGGCCCAGGGTGTGCTGGTGGAAGTTTTCCGTGGCCACGGCCAGATTGAGCGCGCCGACGAGCTGGCCGGCGACATCGTGGATGGGCGCGGCGGCGCAGCTCAGGTAGTGGAGAGAGGCGTTGTAGTGCTCCGCAGCCATGACATGGACCGGCTTTTCCTCGATGATGCAGAGCCCCATGCCGTTGGTGCCAATGGTGGCCTCGTCGCACCGGCGTCCCGGCACGCCGTAGGGGACGTTCTCCAGATCCTGGCTCCTGGCCGAGGCGTGCAGGACAAGGCCGGCGGTATCGACCAGGGTGACGACGCTTTTGGACAGGTGGATGGACAGCACGAGCTTGTCCATCAGGTGCTTGGCGCTTTCCACCAGGTCCCGGTTGCGGGCCGTGGCCTGTTGCAGCGCCGCCTCGTCAATGGGGCAAAGGCCCATGGCGTCGCCCGGAAGGCGCAACCGGCGGCAACGCTCCCACGAGGACAGGATCATGGGCCGCACGGCTTGGGGATCCAGGGGACGGCGGGCCTGGAACAGCCGCCACTGCGCGGCGATTTCGACCCGGCGCGGCGCGGACAAGGGCGGATAGATCGTTTCTTCCATGGCTTCTCTTGCGCCTTGCCGAGATCCGCTCGCATGCCGGCAGCGGCGGCACCTCTCCGGAGCGGATTCTGCGGCAACAAGGGCGTGAGCCTTCCAAGTAGCAAATAATCCTTTGAAAGGGAAAGACCGGCGCAGGCGTCCCCGAAACGGCAGCCCGGCGTATGGGAGGGACAGGAGGCGTTCCTGGTGGAGACGTTCTTCCGGCGCAACCGGAGCAGACGAGAAGGACAGGGACGGGATTTTCCAGCCGGCCACGGGTTGTTTATCGGCCTGTCCGTCGTCCCCCCGCTGCGTTCTTTCGTCCGGCTCTGGCATGGCCGGCGCGGGGTGCGTCTTCAGGCATGAAGCATACGGCATAAAAAAACCCGAAGGCCCGTCCGCGTTGTGCGGACGGGCCTTCGGGTTTT
>CAZIJE010000095.1:0-14292 GCA_964539435.1 uncultured Desulfovibrio sp. | reverse complement strand
TCGAGGCGGCCCGGGCCGGCGAGGCCGGGCGCGGCTTCGCCGTGGTGGCCGACGAAGTCCGGAAACTGGCCGAAAAGACCATGACCGCCACCAAGGAAGTCGAAAATTCCATCCACGAGATCCAGGACGGCTCCCGCCACGCCGTGGCCTCCATGCAGGAAACCGAAACACGCGTGGCCGCCAGCACCGACGCCACCCACCAGGCTGGCGAGGCCCTGGAACGGATCATGACCGGCATCCGCGAAGTGACCGGCCAGGTGACCCAGATCGCCACGGCCGCCGAACAGCAGTCGGCCGCGGCCGAGGAGATCAACCGCAACATCGAGGTCATCGCCCGGGTGGCGTCCGAGGCCGACGAGGGGGCCTCCCAGACCGCCCAGGCCACCCGCGAACTGGCCGAACTGGCCCAGTCCCTGCTCGGCCTGGCCACCACCTTCGCCGACCGCCGCGCCGAGGACGTCCATCTCCGGGCCTCCCAGGGCAACATGAAGGGCATCCTGCCCAAACTCATGCAGCAATTCATTGGAGAACAGTACGGCAAGGCGGTCTTCGAAAGCATGCAGCAGGAGATGGGATACCCGACCTTCCTGCCCACCCAGAACTATCCGGACCAGGTCCTGCGCCAGATGGCCGAGATCGTGGCCGCCAAGACCGGCAAATCCGTCGCCGACGTCTTCCTCACCCTGGGCCGCTCCACCATCAAGGGATTCGAACGCCACTATCCGCGCTACTTCAAGGCCAAGAACCTGAAGGAATTCTACCTCACCATGAACGAAACCCACACCCGGCTGACCAAGGACATGCCGGGCCTGCAGCCGCCCCGGTTCACCTACGAGGACAAGGGCGACAGGCTTCTCATGACCTACCATTCCAAGCGCGGCTATCCGGAATACTTCGAGGGCATCCTGCGCGGCGCGGCCGAACGCTACAACGAACCGGCCGCCATCACCGTAACCTGCGTGGATACAAACACGGCCAAGGCTGAAATCGTCTTCCCGGCGGCTGCCGGCGCAAGGCCCAAGGCCCTTGGGGCCTGATCCCGGCCAGTCGGGGCGGCCATACGGCCGCCCCGCGCCAAAGGGCCTGACGTGCCCCTGACCATCGCCTATTACAGCTTCGACGATCCGGCCTATGCCTGCGCCCGGCTGCGCGTGCTGGAGCCGGCCAGGGCCCTCGGCGAGGCGGTGCGGCTCCTGCCCGGAGCCGTGTCCCACGGACCGGGCCACCGGGTCCGCACGGACATCCTGGACGCGGCCGACCTGATCCTGGTGCAGCGGTATTTTCCCGGACCGGCCACGGCCGCGGTCCTCGACGTCCTCTTTGCCTCGGGCCGGCCGGTCCTCTACGATACCGACGACGACTGGACCGCCGTTCCCCCGGACCACCCCTTCGCCTCCCGCATGGCCGAGGCCCTGCCCCACATCCTGGACACGGCCAGACGGGCCGCCGTTGTCACGGTCAGCACGCCGGCGCTGGCAACGGTCTTTCGGCCCATAAACCCCATGGTCCGCGTCCTGCCGAACTTCCTGCCGGACACTCTTTGGCGGCCGGTCGGGCCGCCCGAACGGCCGGTGGCGGCCGTGGGCCTGGCCGGCACCGCCTCCCACGGCCCGGACCTGGCTCCCCTGGCCCACGGCCTGTCGGTCCTGGCCAAGGAACTGGAAGGACGGGCGCGGTTCGTGTTCTACGGCTGTCCGCCGCCGGCCGGGACCTTCGCCGGCGCGACCGTGGTCCCCTTCGCCCCGGATTACGCCGCCTACGCGGCCAGGCTCCCCAGGCTCGGCTGCGGCGTGGGCCTGGCCCCCCTGGCCGACACGGCCTTCAACCGGGCCAAGAGCCCCATCAAGTGGATGGAATACGCGGCCGCCGGCATGGCCGGCGTCTTCGCCGACCTGCCGCCCTACCGGACCGTGGTGGAGCCTGGGGTCACGGGCCTGCTCGTCGGCCCGGAACCGGACGCCTGGCGCGAGGCCGTGCGCCGACTCGTTGCGGATGCGGCCCTGCGCCGCCGCCTGGCCGTTGCGGCCATGGAGGCCGTGGCCGCCGGGCACATGCTCTCCACGGGAGCGGCCCTGTACCTGGAGACCTGGACCCGGGCCGCCAAAGGAGCCGCTTCATGAACCCGCCCGTCTGGCACGAGGCCTCCGCCGCCCCCCTGGCCCTGCGCGACCTGCTCCTGGCCGGCACCGTGGGCCGGGACCACCTGCTGCGCGCCGCCGCCCTGGCCGACGCCGCCGGCAACGCCGCGGGACCGGCCGGCCAGGCTCCGTGGCAGCGGCGGCGTCTGGCGCTTTTGGCCGCCGCCCTGGAAGAAGACAGCCTGTTCGGTCCGACCGCCACGGCCCTTGTCGCCGCGGCCAAGGCCGCGCCCGCGACCGGGCCGATCCTGGACCCGGCCTTTGCCGCCCTGGCCGGAACGATTGCCGAGGATTTCCGCGTGCCGGACAGCACGGCCTATTTCCAGCGCCTCCAGGAGGCCGGCGACCGGGAGCGGCGGCGGCGCTACCTGGAAAACGAGTGCCGCGCCGGCCGGCAGGCCCTCTTCTGGCTCCACGTGGCCCTGCGCCAGGCCGTGCTGGACCGGGACTTCGCCTGGGGCGAGGCCCTTGTCCAGGCGGCCCTGCCGCCGGCCCTGGCCGGGCTCGGCCACAAGCTTTCCGGCGACCTGGCCCTGGTTTCGGGCCGGCCGGACCTGGCGGTTTCCCGCTACCAGCAGGCCCAGGCCCTGGCCCGGTGGCCGTCCGGGCTTTTCCGCCTGGGACTGGCCGCCTGGCAGGCCGGCGACCGGGACCTGGCCCGCACGCACCTGGCCGGGGTCCTGGCCGCCGCGCCCGAACACGTCTCGGCCGCCCTGGCCCTCTACGACTTGATCCAAGGCCGCGACACGGCCACGGCCGTCCTGCCCGGCACGGTGGCCATAGCCCTCTATTCCTACAACAAGGCCCACGACCTGGACCTGACCCTGGCATCGCTGTTCGCCTCCGACCTTCCCGGCGACGGCCAGGTCCGGGTGGTGGCGTTGGACAACGCCGGAACCGACGACACCCCGGCCGTGCTCGCGGCCTGGAGCGGCCGGGTCGGGACCGGACGGCTGTCCGTCATCCGCCTGCCGGTCAACATCGGCGCGCCCGCCGCCCGCAACTGGCTGGCCCGCGACGCCCGCGTGGCCACGGCCGACTTCGTGGCCTACCTGGACGACGACGTGGACCTGCCCAGGAACTGGCTGGCAAAACTGGCCGCCGCCCGCGAAGCCTACCCCGAGGCCGGCGTCTGGGGCTGCCGGGTGGCCGACGCCGGCAATCCGGCCGTGGCCCAGGGCGTGGACACCATGCCCGTGCCCGAAGAGGGGGAGAACGGCGCTCGAAACGGCTTTGCCTGCAGCGACGCCCATGCCGCGACCTTCGACTACGGCGGATTCACCCGCCTGCGGCCCTGCCTTTCGGTCATGGGCTGCTGCCATCTCTTTGAAGGGGAACGGCTGCGGAACGCCGGAGGCTTTGATATCCGTTTTTCGACGTCCCAGTACGACGACGTGGACCATGACCTGCGCCTGGTCCTGGCCGGCCGGCCGCCGGTCTACCAGGGCCACCTGGCGGTGGGGCACCGCCGTCCGGCCCCGGTCTTCGCCCCGCCGCGCCCGGACCAGCTGGCAAGCGGCCAGGCCAACCGCCACAAGCTCATGGCCAAGCACGCGGACCGGTTCGCGGCTCTGGCGACAGGCATGCGCGAGGCGGCAACGCGGGACATGACCGAGAAATGGCGCGTTCTGGCCGCGGCCGGACTCGCGCCCGCCGCCTTCTGAGCAGAGGCGGGAAAAAAGGCACCCCACGTCGGCCCGGGACCGGGAGGTCAGTCCGCCGGTTCGGTCAGGGGAAAGGTCAGGCGGAACACGGTCCCCTCTTCATTGGAACCAAACGTCAGCGTGCCCCGCAGCTGGCGGGTCAGCTGCACGATCAGCTGCATGCCGAGCGACCGGACCCCGTCGGGATGGAATCCCTTGGGCAGGCCCACGCCGTCGTCCTCGACCACGGCCCGCACCGTGTCCTCCTCCCGGGCCATGCTCACCCGGATGTTGCCGGACTCGCGGCCGGAAAAGCCGTGCTTGACGGCGTTGGTCACCAGTTCGTTGACGATCAGGCCAAAGGGAATGGCCTTGTCCACGGTGACGCGGCACTCGCCGAGGTTCAGGGCGAAGCCGAGGCTTTTCCCGCCCCGCAGCGACTGGATCACCTTGGGCGCGAGCCGCTCCAGGTATTCCTTGAGATCCACCCGGGCCAGGTCCCCGGATCGGTACAGTTCCTCGTGAACCAGGGCCATGGAGGCGATGCGGTTGCGGCTCTCCTCGAACATGTCCTGGATATCCGGGTCTTCGATGGCGTCTTTTTGCAGAAACAGCAGGCTGGAAATGACCTGCAGGTTGTTTTTGACCCGGTGGTGCACTTCCTTGAGCAGCACCTCCTTTTCCGCCAGCGAATCCCGCAGCCGTTTTTCCTGGACCTTGTCCGCGGTCACGTCGCGGATGACGCCGACGATGAACCTGGCCCCGGTCGCGTCGACGAACAGCCCCTTGCGCGTGACCAGGGTGTGCGCCTGCCCCTGGGCGTCGGTCATCTTTTCCTCGAACAGATCTTCCTTGCCGTTTTCCAGGACCAGATTGTCGCGGGCGACAAACACCTCGGCCTCCTCGGGCGGCACGATATCCGCGTCCCGCAGGCCGAGAATCCGCTCTGCCGGCTGCCCGACCATGGCGCTCAGGGCATGGTTGACCAGAACGAAGCGGTGGTCGGCGTCCTTGACGAACACCGGATCCGGAATGGCGTCGAGGATCATGCGCAGAAATTCCTTAGACCGTCGCAGTTCATCCTCGATGCGGCGGCGTTCGGTGATGTCGCGCGACACCCCCACGGCCCCGGTGAAGCGTCCGTCCGCATCAAAAAGCGGCCGCACCACCGATTCCACCCAGACCGTGGACCCGTCCTTGCGCCGCATCTCGAGCTGCATGCGGTGGACGAGGTTGCGATCCGCCGCCCTGCCGGCCTCGGTTTCCCGCCTGATGGCCGCCTGCCTGGCGGTCTCGGCCACCATGGCGGCAGACTCCAGGGTCAACATCTGGTCGAACGTCTCGGCCATGGCCTCTTCCACGGACACGCCGCGCAGCCGCCGCACCGAGGGGCTGACGTAGGTCAGCCGCAGATCGGGATCGATGGTGAAGATGACGTCGTGGGCGTTGTCGGCCAGCAGACGGTACTTGGCCTCGCTTTCCCTGAGGCTGCGCTCGGCGGCCTTGCGCTGGCCGATGTCGCGCATGAAGACCAGGGCGCCGGGCTCGCCGTCCAGACCGAACGGCACGGCCGACACCTCCACCTCGATGGCCGATCCGTCCAGCCGGACATACCGCTGTTCCCGAAGCACGGCCGGCGCGTTTCCATTCAAGTTCAGGCGCATCCGGTCCTGCACCGACTCCCGGGAGTCCTCATGGACAAAATCCAGGATCTCCCGGCCGACGATCCGTTCGGCCGCTTCTGCCCCGAACAGTTTGGCGGCCTCGGCATTGGCGAAGACGAACCGCTTGCCGTCGTGGATCAATATGGCGTCCGGAGCGTGTTGCACCACCAGGCGGTAACGTTCCTGGCTCTCCCGCAACTCCTGCTCCTTGTGCCGATAGGCCGCCACGTGCCTTCGGAGCAGGACGTAGAGCAAGAGCGACGTGGCCAGAACGAAGATCACGCCCTTGAGGGACGAGACGTGCATGAGCAGGCCGGGGTTGTCCCGGAACAGGGCGTCGGCCAGTTGGTCGGAAAAAATGATCCAGCCCAGTCCGGCTCCGAAATAGAGCAAGGCGATCCGCACCGGCTTGAGACTGACCAGTCCGCCATGGTGTGTTCTGGTGGGGCGCACGATCGTCCGCCTGCCTTTCCGGCGCGGCGCAAAAGAACGTCAGGCCGCGCTGGCCCTTGTTTTTTCGAATAAGAGTCGCAACACCCGGAGATGTCAAGCCCAGCTACTGGTTTTCCGTGGCCCGGGTCAGGTGCGTGACGTTGCTTTTGGTGAAAAACCCGTCGAATCCGTCATAGCGCTCGATGTATTCGTGGACCAGGAGGGTATGGGGCGACATGGCGGAAAAAATCTGCTTGAGCCCCTCTTCCCGCGACCCGACCAGTTCGGACAGAAACTGCATGCCGTTCTCCGAAAGCCCGGCCACCACCGCCTCGATGCCGTCCGCGCCAAAGGCCATGTGGTGGGGACGGATGCCGTAGTTGGCGATGAACCGTTCCGTGGGTCCGGCCGCCTCGGGCGCGTCCCCGGACAGGGGCGCGATGCCCGAGGTGAAGACCTGGGCGTACTCCCCGTCGCCCAGCCGGGCGACGTTGGTGATGGAATTGAGCGACTCCACATAGACCGCGAAATCAAACCGGTAGTTGGTCAGGGACAAGAATTCCACAATGGCCGCGTCCCGCTTTTGGGCCGGCACCCGGGTGGCCACATGGTCGAGCCCCCGGATCCGGGTCAGCCAGGGCAGATCGGGTTTGGCCGCCGGCGCCAGGTCCAGAAACCGGCTGCCGCCATGGGCGAAGGCCCCGGCCCGGCCCTTCCATTCGATGAACCCCAGGGCGTTGCCGGTATGGACCGAGGGAACGGTCTGGATGTAGGCGAAGGCATCGGTCACAACCGGCTCGGCCGTGGCAAAGGCCACGCCCTGGGCCCTCTGGACGGCGGCGTACCGCGCGACGTCGCCGCAGGCGAAGACGAAGGTCTCAAGCCTCGCCGCCGCATCGGCACCGGTCTTTTCGCCCCGGTTGTAGGGCGCGAAGGGATTGTCTCCGGCCAGCCGGCTTTTGAGCAGGATGTCGGCGCCCAGGCCGTCGCGAAAATGGAGGCACGGCGCGCCGTCGCCGGCCAATGGGTCCTTCAGGGCAGCCACGAAAGCCTGGGCCGTGGAGCCGAGCAGAGACGCCGCGGCCGGCAGCAGGTCGTCCGGGGCGGTGTTGATCACCACGGCGGCCAAGCCGCCCACGAGCCCATCCAGGCCGGCCCGGCGGCGTTTGTCCAGGGCCTTGTCCACCTCGCGCAGGAGCGCGGCGTCGTAGTTGACAAAATGCATGGAAACCAAGCCTCCTCGGCGTGTCGGTTACAGCATGTCCACCGGATCGAGGTCCAGGGACAACCTGACTTTGGTCGCGCCGGCCAGGGCCTGCCGGGCGGCGGCGAAGACCTGGCGCACGGACGGCCAGTCCG
Organism: uncultured Desulfovibrio sp.; assembly: GCA_964539435.1. Lineage (GTDB taxonomy): Bacteria > Desulfobacterota > Desulfovibrionia > Desulfovibrionales > Desulfovibrionaceae > Solidesulfovibrio. The sequence goes on along the minus strand of CAZIJE010000095.1, from coordinate 7,056 downwards.
GCGACTTGAGCAGGGACAGGAACCGCCGGCGTCCGGCCACCAGGGCCAGGGGGGCCGGAGCCGGCCCCAGGACCCGCACCCCGAGCGGCGCCGCGGCCCGGCGCATGGCCTCGCCCGCGGCGGCCACCAGGCCGAAGCCTTCCTCGAACTCCCGGGGAAAGCTCAGCCGCGCCAGCCCCAGGCGGGTGAACGGTGGATAGCACAGCCGCCTGCGCCGGGAAAGCTCCTGCTCGAAAAATCCCTCGAAGTCTCCGCGCAGCACATGGGTGAAAAACGGGTCCCCGGGCGTGCGGGTCTGGATGAGGACGCGCCCGGGCCGGGTTCCCCGGCCGGCCCGTCCGGCCACCTGGGTCAGGAGCTGGAAGGTCCGTTCAGCGGCCCGGTAGTCGGGGAGATTGCGGCCGAGATCGGCGTCGGCCGCCACGACCAGGGTCACGTCCGGAAAGTGGTGGCCCTTGGACAGCATCTGGGTCCCGACCAGGACCCGGGCCTTGCCCGAGGCGAAATCCCGCAAAATGGTCTCGGCCCGCTCCGGCCTCCGGGCCACGTCCCGGTCGAGCCGGGCCACGTCCGTTCCGGCCGGCAACAGGCCGGCGAGCTGCTCCTCAAGGAGCTCCGAGCCCACGCCCATGGGCAGAAACGTGGCCCCGCCGCACGTCGGGCAGGGCGAGGGATGGGGACGGCTTTGGCCGCAGTAGTGGCAGACCAGCCGCTCCCGGTCCTTGTGGTAGGTCAGGGACAGTTCGCAGGCCGGACACCGGACCGGGGTCTCGCAGTCGAGGCAGAAAAGCAGCGGCGCGTAGCCCCGGCGGTTGATCAAGATCATGGCCTGGTCGCCGGCGGCCACGGTCCTGGCCAGTTCCTCGGCCGCCCGGTCCGTCAGCACGCCGGTCCGGTCCCCGGTCTCCCGGTCGCCGGCCACGGAGGTCAGCTTGGCCGCGCCGCGCATGTCCACGAGCTCGATATCCGGCATGGCCTTGCCGCCGATCCGGTGCGGCAGCCGCACCATGGGCACATGCCCCTCCCGGGCGGCGTGAAACGTCTTGACGTCGGGGGTGGCCGATCCCAGGACCAGCAGCGCCCCGGCCTGCCTGGCCCGGAAAAAGGCGACCTCCTTGGCCTGGTACGGCAACCGGTCCTCCTGCTTGAACGCGCCGTCGTGCTCCTCGTCGAGCACGATCAGCCCGATATCGCGCAGGGGCAGGAGCAGGGCCGAACGGGTGCCGGCCACCAAAAGCGGCGCGTCGTCCCCGGCCGCACGGCGGAAGGCGGCCTCGCGCGCGGCCGGCGGCTGGTAGCCGTGGTAGAGCAAGGGAGCATGGCCGGGAAAGGCCCGGACGGCGGCGCGGTGGAGCTTGGCGGCCAGGGCCACTTCCGGGGCCAGGAGCAGGACCCGACGGCCCCGGGCCAGGGCGTGGGCGGCGAGCTCCATGTAGAGCCGAGTCTTGCCGCTACCGGTGACGCCGAAGACCAGCCGGGCCGCCCCGTCCGGGACGCCGAGGACCGGAGCCAGCGCGGCCAGGGCCGCCTCCTGCTCCGGCGTCAGGGGCGGACCGGCGGCGAGCCCCGGTCCGGCCCCCTCCTCCCCGACCGCCAAACCGGCCTCCGCTGTCGGCTCCCCGGCGTCCAGGCGCACGAGCCCGAGGGAGACCAGCCGGCGCAGGATCGACAGCGTGCTGTCGCCCAGACGCTTTTTCAGGTCCGACAGCGGCATGGGCCCCTGGTCGCACAACAGGTCCAAAAGGGCCGTCTGCCGGGCCGCGCCGGGCCGCACGGGCCAGGGCGGATCAACGGCCAGGGCGCAGAGCGGATCGGCCGCGTCCTCGGCCAGCCGGCACCGCATCTCCCCCCGCCGCCACGGTCCGACCAGGGCCTCCCGGGCCGACGGGGCCAGGCGCGACAGGGCCAGGGCGGTCATACGCCGGGGCAGGCCGGCCTCGGCCACCTCGAAGACCATGCGCGCGGTGCGCAGTCCCCGGGGCAACAGCGAGGCCAGGATGCGGCCGGGCGTGGCCAGGTGCCGGCTGGCGAGGTTGCCGACCAGTTCCAGATAGGCGGCGTCGCAAAGCGGCTCGCGCTCCAGGGGCCACAGGGCCGGACGCAGGGTCACGCCAGGAGGCGGCGGCGCGCCGGCCTCCCAGACCACGCCGACCCGCAGCGCGCCGGCCACGGGCACGAGCAGGCGCAGGCCCAGGGGAATGTCGCCCGGGCCAAACCCCGGCGGCAGGGCATAGGTCAGCAGAGAATACGGCGGCGCGGTCAGGAAGACGGAACAGGTGGCGCTCATGGGACAAATGGAAATCGCCCGGAAGGCGTGCCTTCCGGGCGTTGGCGGCAATGACGGGCGGGGCCGGCCGGAGCCTTGGCCCGCCTATTGTCCAAAGGGCAGGAGTTCGCGCAGACGGGGCACCAGCGACTCGCGCAGGGTCTCGTCGTGCAGGGCGAAATAGATGTTGGCCGTGAGGTAGTCCACCCAGTCGCCGGCGTCGAACCGCTGGCCCTGGATCTTGACGGCCAGGAGCCGGTTGTTGCCGGCCAGGCCCTTGAGGCCGTCGGTGAGCTGGATCTCGCCGCCATGGCCCGGGGTGACCTTTTCCAGGTGGTAGAAGATGTCCGGAAAGAGGACGTAGCGGCCGACGATGGCCAGCCGGGACGGGGCTTCGTTGACCTTGGGCTTTTCCACCAGGTTGCGCACCCGGTACATGCCCGGGGCGAACTCCTCGCCGTCGATGATGCCGTAGCGCGAGACCATGTGGGGCGGCACTTCCATGACGCCGATGACCGGCATGTGCTCGGTCATGGCCACGGACAGGAGCTGCTTGATGCCCGGCTCCATGCTGAACATCAGGTCGTCGCCGACCATGACCGCGAAGGGGTCGTTCTTGCAGACCTCGCGGGCGCACAGCACGGCGTGGCCGAGGCCGAGCTGCTTTTTCTGGCGCACGGAAATGATGTTGACCATCTCGGCCACGTCCCGGATCATCTTCAGGGTATCGGTCTTGCCCGTGCGGGACAGGAGGTCTTCGAGGGTCAGGTTGTAGTCGAAGTGGTCTTCAATGATGGTCTTGTTGCGGTTGGTGACGAACACCACGTCCTGAAGCCCCGAGGCCTGGGCTTCCTCGACCACGTACTGCACCACCGGCTTGTTATAGACGGGCAGCATTTCCTTGGGGATGTTCTTCGTGGCCGGCAAGGACCGCGTACCCCATCCTGCGACGGGAATGACCACCTTTTTGATTTCCATGCTCTTCTCCTTGGATGCGCGCTCTGCCCGGTATGGATTCGATGCGGCGAAGCGCGCCTGGCGTCGGCCGCCCGATTCTGACCTGCCTCACGATGCCGGTCCGCCCCCTCCGGCGGTATCCCGCATCAACAATCGACGTTAATTCCTTTGCATAAACAAGTCCAGCCCCAAAAGGCATTTCCACACCGCCACGGTCAGCCCAGGCCCCGCTCCACGGCCGCGGCGATGGAGGCGCACAGGCTGTCCACCAGGGCCGGGTCCTCGGCCTCGACCATGACCCGGGCCAGGGACTCGGTGCCGGAATAGCGCAGGAGCACCCTACCCCGTCCGGCCAGGAGCCGCTCGGCATCCCTTGTGGCCCGCTCGATCTCCGGGGCCTCGCTGAAGGGAATCTTGCGGGCCACAGGCACGTTTACCAGCTTTTGGGGAAAAGGCGAGAGCAACGTGGCCAGCTCGGACAGGGGCTTGCCCTTTCGTGCCATGATCTTCATGAGTTGCAGCGCGGCCAGGGTGCCGTCGCCCGTGGTGCTGTGGTTGAGGAAGATCAGGTGGCCGGACTGCTCGCCGCCAAGGACCGCGCCCTGGGCCCGCATGGCTTCGACCACGTACCGGTCGCCGACCGGGGTCCGCAGCAGCCGGCCGCCGTGGGCGGTCATGAAGACCTCCAGGGCCATGTTGCTCATGACCGTGGCCACCAGCAGGTTCCCGGGCAGGCTCCCCCGCTCCAGGCAGTCCAGGGCGCAGATGGCCATGATCTGGTCGCCGTCCAGGATGCGGCCCTTTTCGTCGGACACGATGACCCGGTCCGCGTCGCCGTCCAGGGCGATGCCGATGTCGGCCCCGGTTTCGACCACGGTCCTGGCCACCTGTTCGGGAAAAAGCGAGCCCACGCCCCGGTTGATGTTGGTGCCGTCGGGCTCCACCCCGATCTTGACCACCGTGGCCCCGAGCTCCTCGAAGACCAGGGGCGCGACCCGGAAAGCCGCGCCGTTGGCGCAGTCGAGCACGATCTTCATGTCCTCGAAGCCGACGTCCAGGGGCACGGTGTTTTTCAGAAACACGTTGTAACGGCCGGTGCTGTCCTGGATCTTGGTGGCCCTGCCCACGGCCTCCGGGGCCGGCAGGTCCCAGTCCTGGCCGCAGGTCTCCACCAGGGCCGCGATTTTGGCCTCCACGGCGTCGGGCAGCTTGAACCCCATGTGGTCGAAAAACTTAATGCCGTTGTCGTGGTAGGGGTTGTGGGAGGCGGAAATGACCACCCCCACGTCCACGCGCATGTCCCGGGTGAGAAAGGAGATGGCCGGGGTCGGCAGCGGGCCGACCAGGATCACGTCCATGCCGGCGGCGCAAAAGCCCGACGTCAGGGCGTATTCGTAGATGTAGCCGGAAAGGCGGGTGTCCTTGCCGATCAGCACCTTGTGGCGGCGGCCGCCGTTGCGCAGGACCTGGCCGGCGGCCAGGCCCAGGCGCATGACGACCTCCGGGGTCATGGGATAGGCATTGACCCTGCCGCGCAGGCCGTCGGTGCCAAACAAACGTTTTTCCATTCAAGCTCCCTGGCCGGGCCCGCGCCCGGACATCATTTCACGGTCAAGGCCACCTTGTCCGGCTGGGCCTCGATCAGCTCGCATCCCTGGGGCATTTTCACCCGGTAAGACGCCACGTACTTACCCGGTTCGATATCCGGCTTCAACTCCAGGGACGCCTCCACCAGGCCGGCGAAATCCTTGTCCGACAAGACGGCCGCCGGCCCCTTGATCCGCAGGGTCACGGCCGCCGGCGAAACCTCCACCTCCCGTCCCTTGGGCTTTTTGAGGGTCAGGGGCGCGCGCAGCGTCACTTCCGACTCCTTGCCCGAAAAGCTCATGGACACCTGCACGGTCGGGGGCGACACGTCCGTGTCCTCGGGCACGTCCAGGGGAACGGACTCCTCGAACCGGGCCGGCGGGGGGTTGGGCACGGCAATGGGCTGGGTCTTCACTTCGTGTATGGCGTCGAGCCGGGCGGCCGGACCGGTCAGGCGCACGACGTCGGGCACGGCCCTGGCCCCGGACATGGCAAAGCCCGGCGGCGCGGAAGCACGCAGCACCACCTTGACCGGCACGGTCTTCACGGCCCGACGCTCGACTTCGAGCTCCAGGCGCGAGGGCCGGATCTCCACCACCTCGTAGACCTTGGGCAGGGGGATGTTCTTGGCGTCGAAAAGGATCAGGTTCTTGCCCGGCGCGATCTTGGCGAGGTTGAGGTTGTAGACGAGCTGGCTGTCCTCGATCCGGCGGGCCACGCCCTTGGGACCGCGCACCAGCACGTCCACGGAGCCGAGCATGCCGCTTTTGATGTAGAGCCCCTCGGGCGCGCCGGTCATCTCCACCCGCATGGTCATCCAGGTGTCGACCTTCTCCCGGCCCGTGACCAGATACCAGCAAAAAAGCGACATGGCGAAGGCCAACAGCAGGTATTGCCAGTTCGGTTTCATAGGCGTGCGGCGAAAAGATTCCAGAGCATGTTTTTGAGCGTCCGCTCGTCCACCGGCGAGATCAGCTTGCCGCCCTCGGCCACGGATACCACGCCCCGCTCCTCGGACACCACCACGGCCAGGGCGTCGGTCTCCTCGGTGATGCCGAGCGCCGCCCGGTGCCGGGTGCCGAGGGTGGCGTCCAGGGCCACGCCGGCGATCAGCGGCAGGATGCAGCCGGCGGCGGCGATGGTTTCGCCCCGGACGATGACCGCGCCGTCATGGAGCGGGGTGTCGGGAAAAAAGATGGTGCCGAGGAGTTCCCGGCTCATGCGGGCCGAAAGCTCCACGCCGCGTTCGATGGAATCGCCAAGCGGCACCCGGCGCTCGAACACGAGGAGCGCGCCGATGCGGGCCCGGGCCATCTGGAAAACCGCCAGGACGCACTCGTCGATGGCGGCCTCGGTCATGGCTTCCCGGCGCTTGGCCCGGAAAAAGCCTCCGGCCCCAACCCGCGACAGGGCCTTGCGGATGTCGGCCTGGAACAGGATGATCAGCACCAGGAAGACCGAGCCCAGAAAGTTGGTCAACAGCCAGTGCAGGGTGTTGAGCCCGAACTCGCCGGACAGGTAGTAGAGGATGCAGATGAGCAGAAAGCCGTGCAGCACGGACAGGGCCCTGGTGCCGTGGATCAGAAGCAGGCCCCGGTAGAAGATGAAGGTGACCAGGCCGATGTCCAGGACCTCGATCCAGGTGACGTGGAAATTGTCGAGAAAAGCGAAGGACATGGCGGCCTGCTTTCCGGAACGGACGTGGCGGACGCGGAATCGGTCAGGCGGCCAGGAGGCCGGCCAGCCGCAGGGCCATCCGCCCCTGGCCCACGTCGTGGAGGCGGTGGATGCGCGCGCCCCGGCCGGCGCACAGGGCCGAGGCCACGGCCGTGGCCAGTCCCCGCTCCCCCACCGGCAGGTTCAGGCAGGCCCCGAACACGGACTTGTTGGACAGGCCGAGGTACACCGGCCGGCCGAGGACCAGGAACCGGTCCAGCCGGCGCAGGATCTCCAGGTTGTGCTCGGGCCGCTTGCCGAAGCCGATGCCCGGGTCCACCGCCACCCGGTCCTCGGGCAGGCCGGCCCGCGCGAGCACGGCCAGCTTGTCCTCGAAAAAGGCCAGGATGTCTTCGACGACGTCGTCGTAGCGGGGGTCGCGCTGCATGGCGTCGGGCCGGCCGAGACTGTGCATGAGCACGTAGCCGGGCCGGTGCGTCGCCAGGACGTCCAGGAGTTCCGGATCAAAGGCGCAGGCCGAGATGTCGTTGACGATGGCCGCGCCGGCCGCCAGGGCGGCGGCGGCGCAG
>CAZIJE010000094.1:0-14593 GCA_964539435.1 uncultured Desulfovibrio sp. | reverse complement strand
GGAGGGGCTTAGCCCCTCCCGGCCGCCGGAGGCATCTTCTCTTCTCCTTTTTCATGCTGTCCAAAACAAAGGCGACCCTCGCCATGCAACAAGCACCGCTGATCGCCCTCCTGACCGACTTCGGCCTGTCCGATCCGTACGTGGCGCAGATGCGGTCCGTGCTCATGGCCGCCGCGCCGGGCGTGCCGCTTTTGGACATCAGCCACGGCGTCAGTCCGCAAAACGTCCTCCAGGCGGCGTTTTTCCTGGCCGCGACCCTGCCGTGGCTGCCGCCCGGCGCGGTGGTGGCGGCCGTGGTGGATCCGGGCGTGGGCACGCAGCGGCGGATCGTGCTGGCCGAGACGGCCTCGCGGCGGATTCTCGCGCCCGACAACGGTCTTTTGACCCTGGTGTTCGGCTGCGAGGCCGGCTGCCGGCTCTTTGACGCCACGCCGCGCCTGACGCCGGCCAGCAACACCTTCCACGGCCGGGACGTGTTCGCTCCCCTGGCGGCCCGGCTGGCCATGGGCGAGGAGGCCCGGGACGTGGCCACGGTCTGGACGGGCGAGGACCCGGTGCGGCTGGAAGGCCTGGAGCCGGTGCGCGAGGGCGACGTGGTGCGGTGCCGGGTCCTGTCCGTGGACCGGTTCGGCAACCCGATCCTCGGCCTGGCCACGCGGACCTGGGGGACGCTTCCGGACGCTCTGGCTCTGGTCGCGCCCAAAGCCGCGTCCCTGGTCCCGGCCGCGACCTACGGCGGCATCCCGCCAGGCCGGGTCGGCATCCTGGCCGGCAGCCAGGGGTATTGGGAGCTGGCCGTGGGCGGCGGTTCGGCCGCGGCCGTGCTCGGACTGGAAGCGGGCGACGCGGTGGCGCTTGTGTGGCCCAGGGGAGAAGCGCGTGAAGGTGGTTAAGGATTACTTGGCGGCCCTCGGCTTCCTGACCCGACTGGGACCGGCGGTGCGCGATCCGGACATGGCGGCCTGCGTGCCGCTTTTTCCCGTGGTCGGCGCAACGCTGGGGCTCGTGCTGGCCGCGCCCCTGGCTTTTGGGCTTTTTAGCGGCCACCCCCTGGCCGGAGCCTTTTTCTATGCCGTGGCCAACCTGGGGCTCACCCGGGGCCTGCACCTGGACGGGTTTGCCGACGTGGCCGACGCCTGGGGCAGCCTGGCCACGGGAGACCGGTTTTTCGCCATCATGAAGGACAGCCGGGTCGGGGCCTTCGGCGGCATGGCCCTGGTCGTGGCCATCGTGGGCCAGGTCTGTTTGGGCGCGGAACTGCTCGGCATGGGCAGGGTCTGGGTCCTGGCCTTCGCCCCGGTCCTCGGCCGGGCCGGGGCCGTGGTCCTCATGCGGATCTGCCGCGATCTGGCCCGGCCCGGGCTCGGGGCCCTGTGCCTGCCCGGAGCAACGGACCGCAACACGGCTCTTGCCGTGGCCGTGGCCGTGGCCTGCGGCTCGGCCTGGGGCGGCGTGCTTCCCTTGCTGTGGGGCGGCGTCCTGTCGGGAGCGGTGCTCTGGAGCCTGGCCCGGCTGGCCCGGAAAAACGGCGGCATCAACGGCGATTTTCTGGGCGCGGCCATCGTGGCCTGCGAACTGGCCGGTTTGGCCGGGGCGTTGGCGTAGGGGAGGAGAGGGAGAGGCCTCCGGCGGCCGGCAGAGGTGCCCCCTCCCGGACCCACCCGACTAAAGACCCCTTCCAGGGAGTCCGGGGGGGATGATCCCCCCCGGCCGCCGGAGGCATCTTCCTCTTCCTCTCTGGCCCGTGAATTGCTTGCATGACCACGACCGACGGAAAACCGGCGCGACGCGCCGCAGGTGACAGATGGCAAAACCGTTTCGATTCAATCTCGAGCGCATCCTGGACATCCGGGAGCAGCTCGAGGAGCGGGCCCGGATGGAGCTCGGCAAGGCCATTGCCGCCCACCAGGCCCAGGAGCGCGAGGTGGCCCGGCTGGAAAACGAGCTGGCCGCCCGCGAAGCCTCCATGGCCCAGAAAAAGAACCCCACGCCCGGCGACCTGTACCTCTGGCGGTCCTACCGGGAACGTCTCGTGTTCGACATCCGGGCCGCCAACGCGAAACTCGAGGAACTGGCCCAGGCCCGGGAACGGTGCCGGGAGCTGGCGGTTTCGCGCTCCAAGGACAGGAAGCTTCTCGACAAACTCAAATGCAACAAGGCCAGACGCCATGCCCTCCAAGAAAACATCGCCGAGCAGAACGAAAACGACGAAATGGCTTCGGTTCGCTACCTCCCGCCCATCGTCTGAGGCCCCGTCGCGGCTGCTCCTGGCCCTGGAGCGCCTGGGCGGGAAGATCGCCCCGCGCGCGACCAAGGTGCTCGGCGTCTTCGTCATGATCGCGGCTGTGAAGCTCGGCATTCTGGTCTTCATGGGTCTGGACCTGCTCATGCCCGAGCCCCCGACGCCGACCGTGGCCCGGACCGCGCCCGCGCCCGTGGCGCTGCCGCTGCCCGGACCGGCTCCGGCCCTGGCCCAGCAGGCCCCGGCCAAGGCCCCGGAAAAGCCAGCCGCTCCGGCCGCCCCGGCCGCCGCGGCCACGCCCGACGCCCAGGCCCTGCTCAAGCGCCAGGACGAACTGGACCAGCGCGAACAGGCCCTCAACACCCTCCAGGCCGACCTGAGCGCCCGGGTGGCCAAGCTCAAGGAGATGGAGAACAGCATCAAGTCCATGTTGGAGGAGGCCAAGGGCGTCAAGGACCAGAAGCTCAAGCACCTGATCGACGTCTATTCCAACATGAACGCCAAGCAGGCGGCCAAGGTCCTGGAGACCCTGGACAACACCATCGCGGTCAAAATTCTGGCGGGCATGCGCGGTCGGGGCGCGGGCGAGGTTCTCAACAACATGGAAGCCAAGAAGGCGGCCGGCCTGACGGAAATGCTGACCAAGATGCAGCTGCCGCCCACGGACAACCCGCCGGAGGGCCTCTAGGTGCCAACGGTCCGTCGCCAGCCCCTTCGGTTCACGGGCGCAACGCCGGCCTTTTGCCCATGCCGCGCCTGCGCCTGACCCTGGCTTACGACGGCACGGCCTTCGCCGGCTGGCAGCTCCAGGCCCCGGGCATGGGTCGCACGGTCCAGGGGTGCCTGGAGGAGGCCCTGGCCGTGCTGTGCGGCCAGGCCGTGCGGGTCACGGGCGCGGGCCGCACCGATTCCGGGGTCCACGCCCTGGCCCAGGTGGCCCATGCCGACGTGCCCGAGCGCCGGGCGGACCTGCCCTGGCAGAAGGCGCTCAACGCCCTGCTGCCGGCCGACATGTCCGTGGTGGCGGCGGCGATCGCGCCGGACGATTTCCACGCCCGGTTTTGCGCCACGGGCAAGGTCTACCACTACACCCTCTGGACCGAACCCGGCCACGTCCTGCCCTGGCGGCGGCCCTATGTCTGGGACGTCGGACGCCACGGGGCGCTGGACGTCGCGGCCATGGACGCCTGCGCCACGCTGTTCGCCGGCGTTCACGACTTCGCCGCCTTCCAGAACGCCGGTTCGGAAGTCAAAACCACGACCCGCCTCGTCCACGGCGTGACCCGCCTGCCGGGCGACGGCCCGGAGATGGTCTGGCGGTTTCATGCCGAGGGGTTTCTCAAGCAGATGGTGCGCAACCTGACGGGCGCGCTGGTGGCCGTGGGGCGCGGTAAAGTTTCCCCCGAAGACATCCGATCCGTATTGACGCAGGGGCAAAGAAGGCTCGCGCCGCAGACCGCGCCGGCCAGCGGCCTTTGCCTGATGGCCGTGGAGTACGGGGACAATGGCCGGGGGCATAAGCGACATCTACTTCACCAGCCTGAGGCTGGCCAAGGGTGAGACGGCCGCCGAGGCCGCTCCCGCGCCGCGCGCCCGTGTCCCTGGCATAGCCGGGGGCGATGCCGACGCTTCTTCCGGCCGCGCCGCCGTCGATGCCCTGACCGCCGGCCTGGCCTCCCGGCTGGCCCGGCTCGAATCCGCCCTGTCCCGCTTCGCCTGGCCGGCCGAGGACGCGCCCTGGCGGCGCTCCCGGCTCGTGGTCGCCGGCCCCGGCCTCGAAGGCCGCCTGTCCGGCCTCGCCGCCGCCTCGGGCCAGGCCGTCAATCCCGACAAGTTCTTTTCCACCGGCAAAAGCGCCCTGGCCGCCTCGGGCATCCCGGCCGGGGACTATGCCTTTCGCATCAGCCAGGGCCCGGCCAGGGAGACCTTCGCGGTTTCCATCGGCTCCAAGGACACCTGGGGAGACGTGCTCGGCAAGGTGGCTTCCGCCGTCAACGGCTCCGACGCCCTGGGCGTCCGGGCCGACGTGGCGCGCCAGCAAAAGCCCTTCACCCTGGACCCGTCCCTGGCCGTTGTCGGCTCGGTCCTGGCCCTGTCCGTCAATCCGCTGCGCCGGGAGCAGGACGTGTCCCTGGCCGACGTCTCCGGCGACCTCCTGTCCCGGCTGGACATGCAAAAGGCGGCCTCCGTCGCCTCCCCGGCCCCGGTCGGCACGTCGCTGGTTGCGGTCAATCGCCTGGCCCAGCCGACCTACATCCATTCCACGGCCCACGACCCCAAGGCCACGACCGGCCTGGCCGCCGGCCTGCACGCCATCGGCGTGGCCACGGGTTGCGGCCCCCAACCCACGTCCTACGTGTCCAAGGCCTTCGATCCCGACCAGGCCACCACCTTGCCACCCGGGACCTACGGCTTCGGCGTCAGCCTGGGCGGCCAGAAGCGCGACCTGTCCGTCACAGTCAAGGCCGGCTGGACCTGGGGCGACGTGCAGAACGCCGTGGCCGGGCAGATCAACGCCACGCCCACATCCACCTGGTCGGCCGACGGACGGTCGACCGTGCTGGTGAGCGCTCCAAGCTTCAGCCTGCCGGGGGTTGCGGCCGCCACCAGCGACGTGGCCGTGCCCACAACCAACGGCGGGGCGTCCGGTTCCGGCCGCCTCCTGACCGTGCGGACCCAGGCCGGATCGGAAGGCGAAACCCTGGCCCTGACAGACGGCCCGGGCGGGATGCTTGCCGCCCTCGGCCTGACCACGCCCCTTCGCGGCACGGTCGTGTCCGTGCCCGTGGCCACGGGCGACACCTGGAACGACGTCCTCGGCAACGTGGCCCGGAGCGTGGCCGAAGCCACCGGCCGCGTGGACGCCGGCGCCCGCGACACGGCCAGGCCGGTCTACTCCGTTCCCGGCCAGCGCCTGACCCACAAGGGCGTCCTCGCGGAACTGCTCCTCAAAAACCGCCGGCTCGGGGAATCCCTGATCCTGACCGACAGCGCGACCGGACTGTTGGCCAACCTCGGCATGGACGTGAAGCAGCCCGGCCAGGACGGACAGATCACGGTCAACGGCCAGGCCCAAGCCTCCGAGAACAACGCCTACGGCCTGGCCCAGGGCCGGGTCACGGTGTTCGCGGAAGGCGACACCGGCGTCCCGCTTCCCCTGGCCGTCACCCAGGGCATGGAAGCCGTGGAAGCGCGTCTGACCGACGTGGTCGGGGCCTACAACGACCTGCGCAAGTACCTCGCCGCCAATGCCGGTTTTTTCGCCGACTCCCTGGCCGACAGGCTGGAGCGGCCCGTTGCCGCCAACTGGCCGGGCCTTGCCTCCCTGGGCTTTGCCAAGACCCGCAGCGCCGGACAGCTCTGGATCAACACCGATACCCTGTGGCGGTCCCTCGCCGTCGACGCCGACAGCGCCCGCAACACCCTCGTCCACCCGGCCACAGGCCTCATCCCGTCCTGGAAACAGGCCGTGGCCGGCATCACCGCCAGCGGCCCGGCCAGCTTTCTCACGCCGGAAACCGCGCACCTGGGCCGCGTCGCGCTCCGGCGGACGGCCGCGGATCTGGAGAAACGCAACTGGCTGGTCGACGTGAAGGGGTAGCGGGTAGCGGGTGAAGGGGAGAGTGGTGTAGCGAGCGGAGTGCGGGCCCTCGCTTCGCTTCTTTTTTCAATGCCCGATTGCTCCGGCGGTTTCCTGGTGCTATGGCGACGACAATGGCCTCCCCTGCGCGGGGAGCGTCCCGCCATGCCAAGGAGGTTGCCATGCGGCGCTACCAGATGTTCATCGACGGCGCGTTCGTGGACCATGCCGGTCCCTTTGCCCAGGTCATCAACCCGGCCACCGAGGAGGCCGTGGCCGAATACCCGGTCGGCGGGGCCGACGACGTGGACCGGGCCGTGAACGCCGCCGCCAGGGCGCAGCCGCAGTGGGCGGCCCGGACGTCCATCGACAGGGCCGGGCACCTGACGCGGATCGCGGCCGCCATCCGGCAACAGGCCGACGCCCTGGCCAGGGTCCTGACCGAGGAACAGGGCAAGATTCCGGCCCTGGCCCGGACCGAGGTCCTGTTTACCGCAGACTACATCGACTACATGGCCGGTTTCGCCCGTCGCGTCGAGGGCGAGATCGTGGAAAGCGACCGGTCAGGCGAGAACATCTTCATTTTCAAGAAACCCGTCGGCGTGGTGGCCGGCATCCTGCCCTGGAACTTCCCGTTTTTCCTCATCGCCCGCAAGACGGCCCCAGCGCTCGTCACGGGCAACACCGTGGTCGTCAAGCCGAGCAGCCAGACGCCGAACAACGCCTTCGAGTTCGCCAGGATCGTGGAGGCGTGCAAGCTGCCGCCCGGGGTCTTCAACCTCGTGACCGGCCCCGGGGGCGAGGTCGGGGCCGGCCTGGCCGGGCATCCCAAGGTCGGCATGGTCAGTTTCACGGGCAGCGTGGCGGGCGGGGTGGAGATCATGCGCGCGGCCGCGACCAACGTGACCAAGGTGTCGCTGGAGCTCGGCGGCAAGGCCCCGGCCATCGTCACGGGCGACGCGGACCTGGACCTGGCGGTCAAGGCCATCCACGCCTCGCGGATCATCAACACCGGCCAGGTCTGCAACTGCGTCGAGCGGGTCTATGTGGAAGATACCGTGAAAGACCTTTTTCTCGAAAAGATCGTGGCCGCCATGGAGGGCACGCGCTACGGGAATCCGCTGGAGGAGATGGGCCTGGACATGGGGCCGCTGGTCAGCCGCGAGCAGCTCGAAAAGGTGGAGGCGGCCGTGGCCCGGGCCATCGGCGAGGGGGCCAAGCTGCGGTGCGGCGGCAAGCGGGCCGAAGGCAGGCGCGGCTTCCACTTCGAGCCCACCGTGCTTTCCGAGTGCGACCACGATTCCGACATCATGCGCCAGGAGATCTTCGGCCCGGTCCTGCCCATCACCACCTACGGCAGCCTGGACGAGGCCATTGCCATGGCCAACGACAGCGACTACGGCCTGACCTCCTCCATCTACACCTCGCGCCTCGACGTGGCCCTGCGCGCGGCCAACGAGCTCAAGTTCGGCGAGACCTACGTCAACCGCGAGAACTTCGAGGCCATGCAGGGCTTCCACGCCGGCTGGCGCAAATCCGGCATCGGCGGCGCGGACGGCAGGCACGGCCTGGAGGAGTTCCTGCTCACCCACGCCGTGTACATGCAGTACAACCCGGCGGCGCAGTAAGGCGTCGGGGAAAGGGAGAGGAGGGAGAGGAAAACGCCGCTGGCGGCCGGGGGGAATGATTCCCCCCGGACCCCCTCGATGGGGGAGAGGGGGCGGCAAGGGGCCGCTTCATGCCGGAGGAGGAGCGGGCTCAGGCCTGTCGGCGGCCGAGGCCCTCGGCCAACAGGGCCACAGCCAGGGTGTTCATGCTCACGCCCTCGATCTCGGCCTGCTTGGCGAGTTTGGCGTGCAGGCTTTTCGGGACGCGGGTGCGGAATTCACCGGTCTTGCCCGCGCCCTTGCCGGGTTCGGGCACAGGATCACCCCATTTTCTGGCAGCTTGAAGCCAGGCCTTTTCCGCGTCAGCGCCATTTTCAATGGCCTCTTCCACGGTGTCCCCGTCGGACATGCACCCGGGCAAATCAGGAAAGGTGATCAGGTATCCCGGCCCTTCCTCTTCTTCCAAGAAAGTGATTTCAAAGGGATACGCTGGTGTTTTCATGAATTGGGTCCTTTGGTGACGGCGTCGACCAGCGCCACAAATCGGCGGACATACAGTGGCCGTATCGGCCGGTGCGCCGGGACGCTCAGGTGCTCCCGACCCGGATGCCGGAACACGCAGTGGCTTGTTCCGGCATGATCCCGGTCGATGCCCAGCCGGTCCGCCACGGCCTTGAGGTCTTCAATCCGCCAGTCGCGGGGATTGCGGCGCATCCGGGCCAGGGTTTTTTGTCCGCCGTGGTCATGACGAATGGTATCGCGGGCGGTGTCAAAGTCAAGGGCCACTCTGCGAAAGAGGCGAATTGTCGTTCGGAGTTCGTTGACGGGAAGAGGTGTCGGATATACGCTGTATATACAAACAGAGGTGGAAATATGGAAGTGACCATCACCAAATGGGGCAACAGCCTGGGGCTTCGGATTCCCAAGGGGCTGGCGGACAAGGCGGGTTTCGCGGTTGGGGATGTGTTGGAGATGGATTCCACGCCGGAGGGTATTGTGGTCAAAAAAGCGCGCAAGCGGCCGCACTATGATCTCGTCGCGCTCCTGGCCGGCGTGACCGCCGAGAATAGGCATGCGGAAGTGCCGCTTGGCGGCCCGCATGGACGGGAACTGTTGTGACCACGCCGGAGCGTGGGGATTTCGTGCACCTGGATTTCGATCCCCAGGCCGGCCACGAGCAGCGGGGCGCGCGGTTCGGCCTGGTCCTGTCGCCGGCGACCTTCAACCGGGTGACAGGATTCGCTTTTATCGCGCCCGTCACCAGCCAGGTGAAGGGCTATCCCTTCGAGGTGGCCATCCCGGACGGCTGCCGTGTCTCCGGCGTGGTCCTGGCCGACCAGACCAAAAGCTTGGATTGGCAGGCCAGGCGCCTCAGGGTGAAAGGACGGGCTCCCGAAGACGTGGTGGCCGAGGTCCTGGGCAAGCTGGCAGCGGTGTTGCTTGGGGGGTAGCCGGCTGCGTTCGCTCCCTATCGCAACGACTGTCGCCACTCCCCATACGCCTTCTTCATCTTCTCCTCCAAGAACAGCGTGAACCCGAAGTTGCCGTGGCCCGGCCAGCAACTATTTGGCCGAGGCGCGGTGGAGAAGCTTGTCTTATTGGACCAAGAGCTTCACTATCAGGGGCACCAAGTCAGTTCCGGCAGCGTGCAGCGGGTCTCGAAAGCCGAGGCGTGGCGCAGTGGCGAAAGGGCCGCTGGCGCGGCGTCAAGGTGTGGGAACGGCTGATTCCTTTTGCCGGCAGAGGTGGTTATGGCGTTGGCGCGAGCCGTTGGCTTCAAGAGAAAGGTGCTGCTCCTGATCACGGGGAGATACGGCATCTTTGCCATCAACTTTTTCTTGATCTGTCTGAGCGTGGCTACCTTGCGGGTCATGATTCCCATGCTGTTCAACACGGTCGACAATGTTCTGGAATTGGAGGATGTGTCGGAATACATGGGCGCTATCTTTGTCGGTTACGGCGTGGCCGTGGAGGAGCGCCAGGCTTTCATGAAGATTTTCAAGCTGTATCCGGAATACCTGTCATCGACGCAGGAATATGTGGACGAGCTTTGCCATGAGTATGGCCTGTGCTATCTTCTGCTTGGGCTTTTTATGGAGATATGCGTGGCCTGCATCAAGATACCGAACTCGATCATCGACACCGACCACATTGAATACATCGTCTTTGGTTTCAGTGCGTTTTTCCTGATCTGGAACGCCGTCCTGATGGCCCGGCACAATTATTTCCTGGCCACAAAGCGCCCCTTGGAGTCTCAAACGGCGTAGGAGGCCAGCCACTCCCCAAACGCCTTTTCCGCCCGCTGCGGATAGGCCAGTTTCCTGTTCGCCTTCTTCATCTTCTCTTCCAAGGGCGGCGTTAACCCGAAATTGACGTTGCTCGGCTGGAACTTTTTGGCCGGCGTGCGCAGGTGATTAAGCAGCGCGCCGAGCGCCGTCTCGACCGGCGGCGGGGCGATTTCCAGCCCCCTGGCGATTCGCGCGCCGAGCTGGGCGCCGAGCCACAGGCCGCAGGCCGCCGATTCCACATACCCTTCCACGCCCGTGATCTGGCCGGCGAGATAAACCCCCGGCCGGGCCACGAGCTCCAGCCGGTCGTTCAGGACCTTGGGCGCGTTGACAAACGTGTTGCGGTGGATGCTGCCCAGGCGCGTGAACTCGGCCGCGTGCAGGGCCGGGATCATGCGAAAGACCCGCTCCTGTTCACCGTAGGCCAGCTTGGTCTGGAACCCGACCAGGTTGAGCGTGGACTTGGCCGCGTTTTCCGGCCGCAGCTGGACCACGGCGTAGGGCCGTCGGCCGGTCCTCGGGTCGGTCAGGCCCACAGGCTTCATCGGCCCGAAGGTCAGCGTCTTCTCCCCGCGCT
This sequence comes from uncultured Desulfovibrio sp., assembly GCA_964539435.1. Lineage (GTDB taxonomy): Bacteria > Desulfobacterota > Desulfovibrionia > Desulfovibrionales > Desulfovibrionaceae > Solidesulfovibrio. The sequence goes on along the minus strand of CAZIJE010000094.1, from coordinate 4,299 downwards.
CGGCCATGGCCTCGATGGGCAGGCAGCCCTCGAAGTGCAGCTCCTTTTCGAACTCCCGGCACGGCACCTTGCGGGCGTCGAGCAGGGCCGCGAGAAACGCCTTGTACTGCCCCTCGTCCAACGGGCAATTGCAGTAATCCCCCTCGCCCTCCTGCCACCGGGAGGCCCAGAAGGCCTGCTCCATGTCCACGGATTCCGTGGTCACGATGGGCGCGATGGCGTCGTAGAAATAGAGGCTCTCCCCGCCGATGGCCTCGCCCAGGCTCGCCGCCAGCCCGTCCGAGGCCAGCGGCCCGGCCGCCGCCACCACGGCCTCGAAACCGGCCAACGCCGGATCGTCCAGTCCCCGGATCTCCCGGCGCACCAGCGTCACCACCGGTTCGGCCTCGATGCGGGCCGTCATGGCCGCCGAAAATAACTCCCGGTCCACGGCCAGGGCCTTGCCGGCCGGGACCGCCGTCTCCCGGGCCACGGCCATGACCACGCTGCCAAGGGCCGCCATCTCCACCTTGAGCAGGCCCACGGCTGTGACCGGCTCGTCCGAGCGCAGCGAATTGGAGCAGACCAGTTCCGCCAAAAGGGGGCTGACATGGGCCGGCGAGTACTTCCCCGGCTTGGCTTCGAACACCGTGGACGCGACGCCGGCCCGGGCCAGGGCCAGCGCGCATTCGCACCCGGCCAGCCCGCCGCCGATGATGGCTATGGACATGTGAAAACTCCGAAGAGGGGGGGGGGGGGGGGGGGGGGGGGGCCGTTGTTGTTTATGAACTTTTCAAAAAAACTATCCGTTTCTTTGTAACCCATTACCCCAAATGGTTTTTCCTCTCCACGCCTCTCCTTCCCCAAAACCTTTTAGCGGGGGGATTGGGGAAGTGTATTCGTTTGGGGCGCGTGCAGCACGTGCCGGTTCTGGCTGTTCCAGAGGTCGCGGTAGACCGCGCAACGGGTCAAGAGGTCGGCGTGGGTTCCATAGTCCGCGACCTTGCCGCTGTCGAGCACCAGGATGGCGTCCGCGCCGGCCAGCATGGACAGGCGGTGGCTGATGACGATGGTGGTCCGGTCGCGGCCGATGCGGGCCATGTTGTCCTGGACGATGGCTTCGCTCTCGGCGTCCAGGGCGCTCGTCGCCTCGTCCAGGATCAGGATGCGCGGGTTGGTCAGAAGCGCCCGGGCGATGGCCAGGCGCTGGCGCTGGCCGCCGGACAGGTTGGAGCCGTTCTCCTCCAGCAAGGTATCGTAGCCGCGCGGCAGGCGGCGGATGAACTCCTCGGCCCCGGCCAGCTTCGCCGCCCAGACCACCTCGTCCAGGGAGGCCGTGGGCCGGGCCATGGCGATATTGTCCCGGACCGTGCCGGTGAAGAGGAAGCTGTCCTGGAGCACCACCCCGATCTGGCGGCGGACGTGGGCCACGTCGAGCTCGCGCATGTCGTGGCCGTCCAGGCGCAGGCTCCCCTCGATCACCGGGTAGAGGCCCTGGAGCAGCCGGGCCAGGGTCGATTTGCCCGAGCCGCTGCGGCCGGCCACGCCGATCATCCTGCCGGCCGGGAACCGGACCGTCACCTCGGACAGGGCCGGCGGACCGTCGCCCGCCCCGCCGGAGCCGTAGCGGAAGGTCACCCGGTCCAGGACCACTTCGCCGGCGAGTCGCGGCCGCAGACCGTCGCCGCTGCCGGCCCGCTCGGGCGGCTCGTTCATGATGGCGGCCAGCATCCGCACGGCCAGCCCCTTTTCCTGGTATTCCTGCATGAGGGAGACCATCTGGACCAGCGGCTGGGTGACCCGGCCGGCCAGCATCTGGAAGGCGATCAGCGCCCCCACGGACAGGCTGTTGTCAAAGACCAGGTACACGCCGATCCAGGGGATGCACAGGATCATGACCTTTTCCAGGAACCCGACCCCGGCCGTGGCCGCGTTGCCGATGCGGCCGACGCCGAAGCGCATGGACACGGCCCTGGCGGCCGCGTCCTCCCAGCCCCGGCGGCGCTGGGGTTCAAGCGACAGGGCCTTGACCGTCTCCATGCCCCGGATGGTCTCGACCAGAAACGACTGCCGCTCGCCCTCGGCCCGGTACAGGGCCGTCAGCCGCCGCCGCAGGAGGGGCACGACGCAGGCCAGGAAGACGCCCAGCGCGGCGCTGAGGCCCAGGACCAGCAACGTCAGCGGCGCGCTGTAGAAAAAAAGGACCGGAATGAAGACGAGCAGGGCGCAGCCGTCGAGGAGGGTGAAAAAGAGCTTGCCGCTCAAAAATTCCCGGATCTTGTCCGCCTGCTGCATGTGCTGGATCAGGACCCCGACCCGGCTGTGGCCGAAGAACCTGAGCGGCAGGGAGGTCAGCCTGGCAAAGGTCCGGCCGGCCACCCGGATGTCGATCCGGGCCGCCGCGTGCAGGACCAGGATGCCGCGCAGGTAGGAAAACCCGGCCTCGAAGGCCAGGGCGGCCAGCATGCCGAGGCTCAGGACCTGCAGGGTGGCCAGGCCCTTGTGGGTCAGGACCTTGTCGATGACGATCTGGAAGTAGATCGGCATGGCCAGGGCCAGGACGTAGAGCATCACGGCCGCCACCAGGGCGTCGGTGAATTCCCGGCGGTGGCGCAGGATCTCGGGCACGAACCAGCCGAAGCCGAACGGCTGGTTTTCGTCGGTCAGCTTGTGCACGCGCTTGAGCAGGAGCGCTTCGCCGTCCCAGTCGGCCGTGAGCTGCGCCAGGGGAATGGTCTCGCGCGCCGGCGGCAGGCGGACCGGGTCCACCACGTCCGCCACCACGCCGTCCTCGGTGGCCCGGCAGCCGGCCAGGATCACGGCCGCGCCGTCGCGGCGAAAAAGCAGGACCGGAAACGCGCCGCCAAGGCCCGGCAGGTCCTCCGGGGCCAGCCGTTCCCGTCTGGCCTTGAGCCCCTCGGCCTCGGCCAGGGCGGTCAGCTCCGCCGGCGACGGCTCGGTGTCGGCGAAGCCGTGGGCGTGGGCCAGGCCGTCGTGGGACAGGGCCAGGCCGTGGTGGCGGCCGATCAGGGCCAGGCCGCGCAGGCCGGATTGGGCCAGGCGCGGCCTGGCCAGGATGATCTCGCCGTTGTGGCTTTTGCCGAAGCTCTCCCGGTCCACCTCGAAGGAGCCGGTCCCCTGGGCCAGGGGATCGGCCACGCGCACGACCGGCCCGTCCTCGCCCTGGCGGACGCCGAGGACCACCACGGTGTTGCCGTTGGCCAATCGGGCCAGGGCCGGAAATTGCCCAAGGTCCGTCAGTTCCGCGACGCCCATGGCCGCGGCCGAGGCCGTCAGCCCGGCGTCGGCGGCCATGGCCAGAAGCGTGGGGGTGTCAGGCTCGGCGTCGCCAAGGCCGAACCGGTCGGCCGCGCCGGCCGGATCGAAGGGCAGGCCGTAGGCGTCGGCCACGGCCTTGAGGCAGGTGAGCGCTGTCTGCATGGCGGCTTGCCGGCCGGTGGCCGGAAATGGAAAATTGTATCCGGCGTGAGCCGGCAGATCGGGACTTGCGTCGCGCCCTATCCTTAGGGGAAATGCCGGCCTGGGGCAAGGAACGCGCACCGCCGGCGGCTTGCCCTTTCCAGGCGGGGGGCATAGAAAATGGAGCATCATCAACCCGAACCGGAGCACCGCCCATGAACGTGCTGATCGTCTACTACTCCCTCTACGGCCATGTGGCCGCCATGGCCCAAGCCGTGGCCGAAGGCGTGCGCCAGGTCCCGGACATGGAGGCCACCCTGCGTCGGGTGCCGGAAACGTTGTCCGACGAAGTCATCGCCAAGATGGGCGCTGCCGAGGCCCAGAAGACCCTGACCCAGGTGCCGGTCTGCACCCTGGCCGAACTCGAGGCCGCCGACGGCATCATGTTCGGCACGCCCACACGCTTCGGCAACATGTGCGGCCAGATGCGCCAGTTCCTCGACGCCACGGGCCAGATCTGGACGCGCGGCGGCCTGATCGGCAAGCCGGCCGGCGTGTTCTGCTCCACCGCCTCCCAGCACGGCGGCCAGGAGACCACCATCGTCTCCTTCATGCACACCCTGTTTCACCACGGCATGGTCATGGTCGGCCTGCCCTACGCCTACGCCGGGCTCAACCGCATGGACGAAGTCACGGGCGGCACGCCCTACGGCGCGTCCACCCTGGCCGGCAGCGACGGCTCGCGCCAGCCCAGCCAGAACGAACTGGAAGGAGCCCGCTACCACGGCCGCTATCTGGCCGACATCACGAAGAAACTGGGAGGATAACCGGGAGGGGGTCACCCCCTCCCGGACCCTCCCGTCCTGTGGGCGGCGTGTCTCCGGCTGCAAAGCCAGCCGG
>CAZIJE010000093.1:2801-14604 GCA_964539435.1 uncultured Desulfovibrio sp. | reverse complement strand
CATCTCCCGTCCCCCCGCTCGGGGGGTCCGGGGGGCGTGACGCCCCCCGGCCGCCGGAGGCGCTCTCTCCTTGCATTCTTCCCTTACCCTCCCGTCCCGCCATGGACGCCGGTCCCCCGGGCGGCGCGGAGCCGGCCGAGGTCTTCCGGCACGAAGGGCACGGTGAGGATGGTCAGGGACACGGGCGGCAGGGTCAGCCGGGCCTGGCCCTGGCTGACGGGGACCGGCGCGGCGCGGCGCAGGCGGGGGTGGCGATCGTCGGGTCCGTTTCCGGTCCAGACCTGGCAGGCGGCGGCCGGACCGGGCTGGCCGCCGTCCAGGCGCACGGCCAGGTCCCGGCTGGCATCCTTGTTGATCAGGAACACGGTCAGTTCGCGGGTCCGGTCGTTTTGCACGGCAAAGGTCCGCACGGCCGGCGCGTCCGTGGCCGCCACGATCCGGCCGCCCAGGGTTTCGGCCAGGAGCTTCAGCGCCGTGCCCGTGGGGAGGAGGTTGTTGTCGTGGTCCAGGGCGTCCCACAGTTCCGGGTCCTTGTCGTTCTGGAGCCACCGGGTGGCCCAGAGCTGGGCCGTGACCACCCGGGGGTCGCTGATGGCCTGCGCCAGCATGTCGAACAGGACCAGGGCGTGGCCCAGGGTGTTTTGGTGTTTCCAGCCCAGGTTGTGGGGATGGGCGTACCAGTCGGCGGAATTGACTTCCGTGAGCAGGTAGCGCAGCCGGCCGGCCAGCCCTGGCGGACCGTAGCGCCGGGCGGCCTTGTCGATCTCCTCCACCCCGAGCATGCGCACGGGGTTGTCGCGGTAATAGTCGTACCCGTGCCAGGCGTAGCACGGGTATTCGTGGACCGCGACGAAGTCGATGCTGCCGGCCGCCATGCCGAACACGGCCTCCCACCAGGGGGTGGTCACGCCGCGCATGTTGTCGAGGGCTCCGACGCCGTCGGCGTCGACCGGACCGTTGGCGCCGACCAGGATGCTCGGGTCCACGCCCTTCATGGCCGAGGCGAAGACCACGAAGTCCCGGCCGTAGTCCGCCGCCCGGGCGCCGCCGTTGTAGACGTAGAAATAGGATTCGTTGCCGATTTCCCAGTATTTGACGCCGTAGCCCCGCTCGATGTTGGCGTAGCGGACCCAGGACACGGCGTTTTCCAGGAGCCGGGCCATGTCCGGCACGGTTTCGCCCGGTTCGCCGGGCTTGTACATGGAGTCGTAGGCCACCACGATGACCGGTTCGGCCCCGGTTTCGCGGCACAGGCGGATAAACGCGTCGAAATCAAGGGGCCGGCGGGTGTAGCGGTGGTGTTCCAGGTCGTAGACCCGGGCGTCGTTGGACGGCCACTCCTGGCTCCCGACCCGGGCCAGCATGGGGCTTGGCCTGTGAAACGGCGGCGCGGCCCAGAGCATGCCGTCGGCTTTTTCGCCGCCGGGATAGCGCAGGGTGCCGGCCCGCATGTCGAGCACGGCCCGGGCGAGCTTGCGCGCGCCGGGGCGGCGGTTGGCGTCGTGGTCGAGCAGGTAGTTGACGTTGAGGCCGAGCAGCGACCGGCCGGTGGCGCGCAGGGTCCGGCCGGCGTCCACGGCGACGGCCTCGGGGGCGGCGGCGGCCGGAGTTTCGGCCCTGGCGGTCGTCGGGGCGGCGGCAAGGGCGAGCGACAGGAGGACGGGAGCAAGCATGCGCAGCGCAAGACAGGACATGAACCTTTTCCTTTCGGGCGAAGGGGGTGCCTCTAGCCCCGGGGAGCGGTTCTGGCAAGTCGCGCGCGGCAACCGTTCCGTTACGTTTTCGCAACTCCGGCAACGGCCGGGCCGCGCCGGCAATACGGCGCGGGCCTGTAACCGGGTCCGGCGTGCTGCGACCACACGGCATCGGGCATGCGGCTGACCGGCCGCCGTTGGCATGACGGCGGCAAAGGCGGCCCTTGCAAGGGGCTCGGCTTTGGTAGTAATGCAGGGCCTCGCGGCAGACCGGCCCGAGCCGCATGCCGCGTCCCCGGATAAAACGGTCCGCACTCGGACCCGGAGGAACCCCGCTATGACGCTTTTCCGTCGCCTCGTCCTGTTGGTCGCGGCCTTGCTGTGCCTGCCCGCGACCACGCTGGCCGCCGAGGTCAAAACCTTTGCCGTGGCCCCCTTCACCGTGCACGGCCCCGAGAAATACCAGTACCTGAGCCAGGGCGTGCAGAGCATGCTCGAGTCGCGCATGAACTGGCCGGGCCACCTGACGCCCCTGGACAAGGGCAAGGTCGCGGCCCGGCTGGCCAAGGCTCCGGCCGCCGAGGCAGAGGCCAGAAAGGCCCTGACCGACCTGGGCGCGGACTACCTGGCCTACGGCTCGGTCACGGTTTCCGGGGAACAGGCCAGCATCGACATCATGGTCATCGGCAAGGACGGCAAGAAGTGGCCGAAGAACCTGAGCACCAAGCTGGCCGACCTGATTCCGGCCATGGAGCGCACGGCCCAGGCCCTGAACAACGAGATCTTCCAGCGTCCGGCCGCGCCGGGCGCGGCCAAGGGCGAGGGCGGCCAGGCCATCAACCAGATGAACCCTGATTTCGTGGTCAACCAGACCAGCGAAAACCAGAAGGTCTACCTCAACCCGTCCTTCCGCTACGCCGGCCCCACCGACACCCCGGGCGTGTGGCGCAGCCAGTCCATGCCCATCGTCTCGGCCGGCATCTCCATCGCGGACCTCAACGCCGACGGCCAGAACGAAGTGGCCATCCTGTGCCAGCACTCCATCGAGACCTATGTCTACAAGGACCGGCAGCTCCTGCCCCTGGCCAAGTACGAGGTGCCGCCCAACCTCAAGCTCTTAAACATCAGCACGCTTGACATCAACGGCGACGGCAAGGCGGAGATCATCGTCTCGGCCAGCTACTTCAAGGAGCCCCGGTCCATGGTCTTCGCCCTCGAGGGCAACCAGCTCCGGCCGCTCTACAAGGACATCAAGCTCTATCTGAACGTGGCCGCCGTGCCGCCCGACTTCACCCGCCAGCTCGTGGGCTCCAAGGGCGAACCCAAGGAACTGTTCGTCCAGGGCGTGCACAACGTCATCTTCTCCGGCGGCCAGCCCCAGCTCTCGACCCGCCTCAACCTGCCGAGCAAGGCCAACCCGTTCAACTTCGTCTATCTGCCGGAGAAAAGCGGCTACAAGGTCATCCTGAACGACGACAAGGACCACCTGGTGGTCTACACGGCCAAGGGCGAGCGCGTGGCCGCCACCGAGGAGCAGTACTGCGGCTCGGCCATCGGCCTGGAGTTCGACCCGCTCATGGCCCCCATGGACAAGCCCAAGTCCGACTACCTGTGGACCTACTACTACATCCCGCTGCCCATGGTCGTGGCCAACCTGGACAAGGACGACCGGTACGAACTGCTGGTCAGCAAGAACATCTCCCTGGCCGCCCAGTTCTTCGAGACTTTCCGCACCTTCTCCCAGGGCGAGATCCACTCCCTGTACTGGGACGGCGTGGGCATGAACCTGATGTGGAAGACCCGGCGCATCAAGGGCACCGTCACGGGCTACACCCTGGCCGACATCGACAACGACGGCCACAAGGAGCTCGTGGTCTGCCTGAACACCTGGCCCGGCGCCACCGGCACCTCGGCCCGGCGCACCATCGTCCTGGCCTACAAGCTCGACATGTCGAGCAAGGGCCAGCCGGGCGAGTTCGGCATCGACCAGGGCGACGAATAGCCCGCCCCCAGGACTCCCGGACGGGGGGACCGCGCACCCGGCGGTTCCCCCGTTTTTTGCGTTAAAAACCGTTTTTCCGAGGTCGCCTTGTTCGCCTTGTACCTGGCCCAGATCGTCAATTCGGGACTGGCCCTGGGGGCCGTCTACGGGATCATGGCCCTCGGCTTCTCCCTGATCTTTTCCGCCAGCCGCCTGATCAACTTCGCCCAGGGCGAACTGCTGCTCCTCGGCGGCCTGGTCATGGCCTCCCTGGCCGGCGTCATGCACCTGTCCCCGCTGGTCGCCCTGCTGGCCGCCGTGGCCGCCGGCTTCGGCCTCGGCCGGGTCCTTTTCGCCACCACCCTGGGCCTGACCCTTCGCGCCTCGCCGCTGCGGCAGCTCATGCTGACCGTGGCCGCCAGCCTGGTCTTCCAGGGCGTGGCCATCCTGGCCTGGGGCAAGAGTCCGCTCATGCCGCCGCGCCTGCTGCCGCTTCCGGACATCCGGCTCGGCCCGCTTTTTCTCGGCCGCGACACGGCCACGGCCCTGGTCCTGGCCGTGGCCTGCATGGCCATCCTCGGCGGCTTCCTCCGCTACACCCGCCTGGGCCGGGCGCTTCGGGCCACCTCGCAAAACGCCGTGGCCGCCAGGCTCCAGGGCGTGAACCCGGTCTTTTGCCACTCCCTGTCCTTCGCCCTGGCCGGCGCCCTGGCCGCCCTGGCCGCCCTGGCCGTGGGCCCCCAGACCGGACTGCGCTACGACATGGGGCTGGGGCTCGGGCTCAAGGGCTTTGCCGCGGCCACCATCGGCGGCTACAGCTCGCTTGGCCGGGTCTTCGCCGGCGGCCTGGCCCTGGGCCTGACCGAGGCGGCCCTGGTCCTGCTCCTGTCCGGGGAGCTCAAGGAAACCGCCACCTACGCGCTGATCATCCTCCTGCTCGTCCTGGCCCCGGGCGAAGGCGAGGCGGACCGGCCGTGACCTCCCTGACGCTGCCGCGCCGGCGCTCCCTGGCCCTTTTCTTCGCCGCCCTGACGCTTCTGGGCCTGTTCCTGCCGTCCTACCGGCTGCTCGGCCTCAACCAGCACATGTTTCTGGCCGTCAACGTCCTGGCGCTCAATTTCTGCCTCGGCCTCGGCGGTCAGATCTCCCTGGCCCAGGCCGCCTTCGCCGGACTCGGGGCCTACGGCTCGGTCCTGCTCCACGCCCGGTTCCCCGGGGCCACGCTCCTGATCGTCCCGGGCGTGGTCTTCGGCGTCGGCCTCCTGGCCGGACTGCTCAGCCGGCCCATGGAACGCCTGGGGGAAGGCTTTCTGGCCATGGCCACCCTGTGCGTGTCCCTGGTCTGCATCAACCTGGCCCTGACCCTTGAAAACGTGACCGGCGGTTCGGCCGGCCTGATGGTGGAGAGCCGGCTGGCCCTGCCCCTGGTCGGCCCTCTCGGCGGCGACCGGACCACCTTTTTCCTGTTCCTGCTCCTCATGGGCCTGGGAACGTATCTGTTCCTGGCCCTGCGCGACAGCCGCCTCGGCCGGGCCCTGGCCGCCTGCCGCGACGACCGCCACGCCGCTTCCAGCCTCGGCATCGACCGGCCGGCCGCGCGCGCCCTTTCCTTCGGCCTCGGCGGCGGCCTCTCGGCCGCGGCCGGGGTCATCCACGGCCACTACATCGGCTTTATCAGCCCCGAGCAGTTCAACCTGGAGCTCTCGCTCAAGGCCCTGCTCTTCCTGGTCATCGGCGGCCCGGGCAACCTGGTCCGGCCGCTTCTGGCCGCCCTGGCCCTCGAAACGGCCATGGGCTGGCTGCAGGTCCTCGGCGAGGCCCGGACCCTGGTCAACGGCCTGCTCCTCGGCGCGGCCCTCCTGGCCGGCTACAGCCGCAGTCTCGTGAAATAGCCTTTCCCCCGTTCCAGCGACCGTCTGTCACGACCGAACCGCCGCACGACACGGGACGCCGCTGGTTTTGCCTCGGCCGGGCTGGGGTGCGGACAATGCTCCGCCGTGCCTTCTCCCGGTTCCGGCACAAGCCCTTCCCCCTTTGCCGGAGCGGGAAAAGGCCCCTCGCCTCCCTTGCAAAAATGATTTACATCGCCTCCGGTTGCGGTACAGAATCCGTGTCGCCGTTTCGCGATCAATCCGTCTTGGAGGCTTCCCCCATGGCCAAAATCCTTGTGCTGCTCGCAGCGCTCGTCTGGTATCCCGCCGCGTCCGCCCTGGCCCAGGCGGCCGGAGAGCCCATCGTCATCGGCGGCCTGTTCGCCCAGTCCGGCCCGGCGGCCGTGGTCGGCACCCCGAGCAAGCTCGTGGCCGAAATGACGCTCAAGCAGATCAACGACATGGGCGGCATCCTCGGCCGGCCCGTGAAGCTCATCAGCTACGACACCGAATCCTCGCCCGACGTGGCCCTCAGGCAGGCCAGACAGCTCGTGGAGGGCGACAAGGTCCTGGCCATCATCGGCCCGACCTCCACCGGCGAGGGCCTGGCCGTCAAGAAGTACACCGAGGAAAGCCACGTGCCGACCGTCATGACCGTGGGCGGCGACGCCGTCATCGCCGGCGGCAAGTTCGGCCCCTACGACTGGACCTTCAAGGCCCCCCAGCGCACCGCCACGGCCGTGGCCAAGATCTACGACTACCTCAAGGGCAAGAACATCTCCAAAATCGCGGTCATGAGCTCCAAGGACGCCTTCGGCCAGGACGGCCTGACCGAGCTCAAGGACAACGCCGCCAAGTTCGGCATCGAGATCCTGGCCGAAGAGACCTTCGACCCCAAGGGCACGGACTTCTCGGCTCAGGCCTTCAAGCTCCAGGCCGCCAAGCCCCAGGCCGTGGTCGTCTGGACCATCGGACCGGCCGGGTCCATTGCGGCCAAAAACTTCGCCGCCCTGCCCGGCGACCGGCCCCTGCTCGTCCAGTGCCACGGCCAGCCCGGCCCGACCTACCTCGAACTGGCCGGCGAGGCGGCCGGCGGCACGGTCATGCCCGGCACCAAGCTCATGGCCCCGGAATCCCTGCCCGACGAAGACCCGCAGAAAATCGTCATCGAGTCCTTCATCAAGGCCTACAAGGACAACGGCATCCAGGAGAAGTTCCCGCTCAACACCCACTCCGGCTATGCCTACGACGCCCTGACCCTGTTGCGGGCAGGCCTGGAAAAGGCCGGCAAGGCCGAACCCGAGGCCCTGCGCGCCGCCCTGGAAAAGCTGCAAAACGTGGTCGGCGTCTCCGGCGTCTACACCATGACCTCCCAGGACCATAACGGCCTGCACCCGGATTCGCTGATCATGCTCATCGTCGACTCCGGCCGCTTCAAGCTCGCGCCGTAGAGGAAGGGAGTGGGAAGAAGGAAGATGCGAGCGGAACCCCTTTTTGCAAAAAGGGGTTCCTCTCGGGCTCTCCTCCCCAAAAACTCCTCAAGGGGGCTGTTGTGTCCTGTACCCGTCCAGGGGGTCCGGGGGGGATGATCCCCCCCGGCGGGGTGCGGGGCGGAGCCCCGCTTCCCCACCCCCCGGCCGCGCGGGGGGGGGCGGGGTGGGCGGGGGCGCGGGGGGGGGCGGGGGGGGGGGGCCGCGCGCCGCCCCGCGCGCGGGGGCCCGCCCCCCCCCCCCCCCCTTCCCCACCCCCCGTCCGCCAGCGCCTTGGCCTCCTTGCCATGAAAACGCCCGTCCAGACCTTCACCGTCACCCCGGCCGAGGCCGGCCAGAAGCTGCTCCAATACCTGACGCGCCGGTTGGACGGGGCCGTGCCCCAGGCGGCGCTCCAGAAGTTCATCCGCACCGGCCAGGTCCGGCTCGACGGCAAGCGGTGCAAGCCCTTCGACCGGATCACGGCCGGCCAGCTCGTGCGCGTGCCGCCCTACGAGACCGGCGCCCCCGGGACCCCGGCCGCTCCCCCTTCCGAAACGGCGACACGCCAGGAACCGGGCCGCGCCCCGGCCTCCCCGGCCGGGCCGGCCAGGCGGACGCGACAGACGGCAGAGCGGCCTGTCACCCTCGACATTCTGCACGAGGACGAGGACCTCCTCGTGGTGGTCAAGCCGGCCGGACTGCCGGTCCATCCCGGCTCGGGCCACGCCTTCGCCCTGACCACGCTGCTCCACGAGCGCGACCCGGACGCGCCGTTTCGGCCGACCCCGGCCCACCGCCTGGACCGGGACACGACCGGCCTGCTCCTGGTGGCCAAGTCCTACCGGAAGCTGCGCGCCATCCACGAGGCCATGGTCACGGGCGCGGCCCGCAAGGACTATTTCGCCTGGGTCCGGGGGCGCTGGCTTTTGAGCGAGGAAAACGAGTGGATGACGCTGCGCGACCGACTGGCCAAGGAAGGGGGGCCGGGGCGCGAGCGGGTGGAGGCCGGCGAGGCCGGCAAGGAGGCCGTGGCCAAGGCCCGGCTCCTCGGGTCCGCCGCCGGGGCGAGCCTCGTCGAGGTCCGGCTGGAGACGGGCCGGACCCAGCAGATCCGGGTCCAGCTGGCCTCGCGCGGCTACCCCATCGTCGGAGACGCGAAATACGGCGGCGGCGCGCCGCCGCTTCTGCTCCACGCCTGGCGGGTGACGCTTCCGGGCGAGGCCTACTGCGTGCCGCCCGACTGGCCGCCGCCCTGGTCCGTTACCCGGCCCAGGCGGGCCATTGTCGGCGGCTGCCGCGAAGAGACGTAGTCGAGCCTCCCACCGGGACGAAAAGCAACGGCTGTTGTGACGCCCCTCCCCTCACGGGTTTCCATTGGGTGGAACCCTTTGGTCGCCGAAGGCTTCCCGCAACTACTTGAGCGCCACTCCGGCCAGTCGGCCCAATATGATGGCCCCGGCCTGGGCCACGTTCAGGGAGTCGATGGGCCGGGCCTGGGGGATGCGGTAGAGGGTCCGGCACCGTTTGCGCACGCCCGGCCGGATGCCCTCCTCCTCGTTGCCGAGAACCAGAACAAGGGGAAACTCCGGGGTCGCGGCCAGGGCGTTTTCCGCCCCTTCCTCGCCGGCCGCGCCGACGACCGTGAACCCCGCGGCGGCCGCCTCCTCCAGGGCCCGGGACAGGTTGGCCACCTTGGCCACGGGCAGGCGCGAAAGCGTCCCGGCCGAGGCCTTGGCCGCGCCCGGTCCCAGGCGCGCCCCCTCGTGCCGGGGCAGGATGATGCCCCCGCCGCCAAGGGCGTAGAGGGTCCGGGCCAGGGCGCCGACGTTGCCCGGGTCCTGGACCCGGTCCAGGGCTAGGGCCACGGGCAGCGGGGCCAGGCGCGTCGCCTCCAGCACGTCGGCCAGGCTCGCCAGCTCGCCGCCGATCAGCCGGGCCAGCACGCCCTGGTGGTTGCCGGGATAGAGCCGGTCCAGGTCGCCGGCCGGCACGAACCGGAACCGCACGCCCGCGTCCTTGCAGGCGGCCACGATGGCGTCGATGTCCGGGCCGCGAAGGCCCTGGCGCAGGAGCACGTCGTCCACGGTCTTGGGCCGGTCGGCCAGCAGTTCGCGCACGGGCTTGCGGCCGGGCAGCAGGTCTTCGGGAAGGGACGGGGCCAAGGACGGAGAGGCGTCGGCCCTGCGGCGCGGCGCGCCGGCCGGCCGGCGGGGACGGTCTTGATGGGTCATGGCCCTTGGTGGCGCAAACCGGCCGGGACCACAAGTCTTTTTTGTCCTTGCCTTTTTGGCCAACCTGGACTAATAATTTATTAATTATTAATAGATCGCGATTGTTACGCTTTCTGACGACAAACCTTCGGGTGCGGCCGTCCGCCGGCCCCCGGTCTTTTTCCTTCTGGAGAAGCTGCATGGCCCGTTACTTCCTGCTGGCGTTCCTCCCGATCCTGCTCGCCCTTTCCGGTTGCGCCGGGAACAAGTACGACAAAAACAACGACATGAAGGCCAACCTGGAGCCCGAGGTCTGGGACACCACCCAGATCCTCAAGGACCTCCAGCGCGGCCGCCCCCTGACCGAGCAGGAGAAAAAGGCCCTGGCCTCGCGCGGGGCCATCCAGTTCGACCTCGACGTCAAGGACAACGAGGAAGTCCAGATGTTTCTCCAGTACTTTTCCATGGACAAGCGCGGCTCCATGGAGAAGTGGCTGCAGCGGGCCGAGCCCCACCTGCCCTATGTCCGGGCCGTGCTGGCCAGCTACAACCTGCCGCCCGACCTGATCGTGCTGCCGTTTATCGAATCCGGCTACAGCACCATGGCCTATTCCCCGGTCGGGGCCGGCGGCATGTGGCAGTTCATGCCCTACACCGGCCGCCGCTTCGGCCTGACCGTCGACTGGTGGGTGGACGAACGCCGCGATCCCTACAAATCCACCGTGGCCGCGGCCAAATACCTGACCAAGCTCTACCAGATGTTCGGCGACTGGCACCTGGCCCTGGCCGCCTACAACGCCGGCGAGGGCAAGATCTCCCGGGTCATGGCCGCCAGCGGCCAGTGCGACTTCTTCGACATCGCCAAGGACCCCAGGCTCCTCAAGGAGGAGACCCGGCACTACGTGCCCAAGTTCCTGGCCGTGCTGAAGATCTTCCAGAACCTCGACACCCTGGGATTCAAAAAGATCAACTGGCAGGCCGGCCCCAACCTCAAAGAAATCGGCGCCCCCGGCGGCACGGACCTGGCCGCCCTGGCCCAGACCTGCGGCATGAGCTGGGAGCAGTTCCGCGAGTACAACCCCGGCTTTCGCCGCCAGGTCAGCCCGCCGGACATGACCGTCAACGTCTACGTGCCCGTGGCCAAGGAGCAGATCGCCCTGGCCTACCTGAAAAATCCCGGCAACTACCCTTCCGGCGGCGTCCAGACCATCACGGCCGAATCCGGCGACTCCTGGTGGAACCTGGCCCGGCGGGCCGGCATGCCCGTGGCCGAACTGCGGCAGCTCAACGCCTCCCTGCCCGAGTCCCTGCCGCCCGGCCAGACCGTGCGCGTGGCCCTTTCCGCCTTTTCCGTGGACAACACGGCCCTGGCCGAAGGGCCGGAAGCCTGCGCGCCCAAGCCCCTGGCAGCGGCCAAGCCCCAGCGCCACCGCGTGAACAAGGGCGAATCCGTCGGCTCCATCGCCAAGAAGTACGGCGTCTCGTCCAAGGAGCTCCTGGCCGCCAACAAGATGAAGCACGAAGGCCGCCTGACGCTCGGTTCCTGGCTGGTCATCCCGTCCGGCGCGACTGCGGGAACGGCCGTGGCCGCCGCGCCCGCGCCCCAGCCCGCGCCTTTCGGAAAGGCACCCGCCGCGCCGGTCCAAGCGGCCGTGGCCGCCTCCCACACGGTGCAGCGCGGCGAGACCGTGGGCTCCATCGCGGCCCGGTACGGCGTCAGCGCCGAAGAGCTGATGGCCGCCAACAAGATGCGTTCGGCCAAGGACCTGCTGGCCGGCAAGAAGCTTTCCATCCCGGGCAAGGCGGACAAGCCCGCGCCGGCCAAGGCCGCGCCGGAACCCGCCCTCTTCCCCACCGCCGTGGCCAGCGCGGGCACGTATACGGTCAAGCCGGGCGATACCCTGACCGCGGTGGCCAGGCAGACCGGCGTGGATCCCAAACAGCTGGCCGCGGCCAACAATCTGGCCGACGGCAGGCTGCGGACCGGAGCGACCCTGACCATCCCCGGCCAGCCCAAGGGACAGGCCGCGCCCAAGGTCGTGGCCGCCAACGAGCCGGCCCCGTCCGCCAAAACGCCCAAACCCCTGGCCCCGCCCGAACCGGCTCCGGCCGCCAAAAACGCCAAGGCCGTGGCCGCCAACGAGACGCCCTCCGCCGCCGCCAAGCCGGGCAAGGCCACAGCCGCGCCCGAGCCGGCCGCGTCCGCCCGGACGCCCAAACCCCTGGCCCAGGCCCCGGCCCAGCCCGCTCCGGCCGCGAAGCAGGGCGCGGCCAAGTCGCCGCCCCAGGCGGCCGTCCAACCGGCGGCCAAGGCCGTGAACTACAAGGTCGGTCCCGGCGAAACGGTCTGGGGCATCGCCAAGAAGTTCAACGTGGAGCCGTCCTCGCTCATGGCCTGGAACAACATGAAGGGCAACGCCCCGCTCCAGGCCGGCAGCCAGATCACCATCCGCAAGGACTAGCCCCTCCCGGCGGCCGGGCGGGGCGCGCGGGGCCTCTCCGGGCAGCACGGACAACAGAAAAGCGGCAGCGAGCCCTACACTGAACCCACCGGGGGGGCCCGGGGGGTATCCGG
>CAZIJE010000093.1:0-2791 GCA_964539435.1 uncultured Desulfovibrio sp. | reverse complement strand
GCTGTTACGGCGCGCGGCGGGATCGCCAGTAATGGCGCAGCCTGCCCTCCCCAGCCCCCTGCGGGGGGGCCCGGGGGGACTCATTCCCCCCGGCGGGGTCCGGGGCGGCGCCCCGGTTCCTCTCTCATTTCCCGGTCGGCCGATGGGGCTTAAGGCCCAGCGCCTGGAAGATCGCCTCCAGCCGGCGGCGGTTGGCTCCCATGTCGCTGTAGCCGACGCGCGAGGCGGAACGGGCCTCAAGCAGACCCTTGCCCGGGTCGTAGAGGAATTCCAGGTCGTCCACGCACCCGAACCGGGGCGAGGACTGGGTGGCGTGGACGTACCGGTCGGTGGCGGCGACCACGGTGAACTTTCCCTGGCGCAGGTGTTCGACGAGGGCCGGGACGGGGTTGTCCGGGCTGATCCTGGGGGCGAGGAAGTGGAGCGGGTCCCGGGGCGAGGCTGTGGTGGAGACCCAGTTGGGGTTTTTGCCGTCGGCCCGCAGCGGCCCGCCCGTGGGCGAGACCCGGGGCGGCATGCGCCGGCTGATGCGGCCGAGCCAGGCGAAATAGACCGCTCCGGTCACCACGGTCACCAGCAGCACCACGGCCACCACCTGGCCCACGGCCTCGAAAAACGCCAACACGCTCCGCAGGGTCTCCATCACGGCGTCCTGTCCTTTGCCGCCCCGTCCAAGGGAGCCGCGGCGGCGGGTTGCGGCACGACACGGTTGCGGCCGGCCCTTTTGGCAGCATACAGACATTCATCGGCCAAGGCCAACAAGGCGTCGATATCGCGCTTGTCCGCCCCCACGCCCAGGCTCACGGTGACCGGCAGCCCAAGCGGCGCCAGGACTTCGATATCCCGCCGCAACCGCTCCGCCGCCTCGGCCGCGACCGGACCGTCCACGCCCGGCAGCAGCACGCCGAATTCCTCGCCACCGAGCCTTCCCACCCGGTCCCGGTCGCCCACCCCCGCCGTCAGGCACCGGGCCACGGCCTGGAGGACCATGTCCCCGGCCTGGTGGCCATGGGTGTCGTTGATGTCCTTGAACCGGTCTATGTCGAGCATGAGGAGGCTCACCGGCCGGCCGGAACTGCCGGCCAGCCGGAGGGCCTCGTCGGCCAGGCGCAGGAAATGCCGCCGGTTCGGCAGGCCGGTCAGGGCGTCGGTCTCGGCCAGGTGCCGCAACTCGTCCCGGGTTTCGCGCAGTTCGGCCTCGACCCGACTCGAGGTCATGGCCAGGATGGAAAAGACCAGAAGCGGCGAACAGAGCATGGCCACCAGGAGCAGAAGCTTGGTCGCACTGTCCGGAAACGTGGTCGGGCAGTCCACGGCGTGGAAGGCGCTCCAGCCTCGGAAAGCGAACAGCGCGGCGACCACCAGGAAAACCCCTGAAAAGACGCCCTGGGTCGCGTAGGTGCGCCAGGTCCTGGCGAGATAGGGCTCAAGGGCGATGCGGCCGAAGAGCACGGCGCTGTAGACGGAATAGAAACCGGCCCGCAGGCAGGTGTTGAAATCGATCACGAGGAAATAGCTGTTGATGCCGAGGGTTGCGGCGTAGAGGACGACATTGAGGCCCGTGCGGCACCGGATGTCCGCCACCTGGCCGTAGCGGGCCAGGCCATGGAAGACCAGCACGCCTTCCGCAAGCGTCAGGGCGTTGCCCAGAAACAGGGAGACCGTGTCCCCGAGGAAACGGTAATAATTGACGAACATGCCCAGAAACCACAGGACCTGGCCCAGGGTCATGGCCCCGAATCCGGGATAGGTCCGGCGGCAGGCGTAGGTGTAGACGAGAACCAGGGACAGGGCCGCATAGAGGACCACCACCATGAGGACCATGGTGGGAACGTGCAATTGCGACAGAAAATCCGGCATCAGCCCGTCCAAGCATTGGGGGAATGAGACGTGCGGGGTTCTCCCACAATCGCCCGGGCCGAGCAACCCCCTGGCGGGCTTCAGGAGCCGTACAGGGCGTCGGCGAGCAGGGGCCGCAGCTCCGTGTCCGGCAGGATCCGGCCGGTCCAGAGCCGGAACTGCTCCACGGCCTGGTACAGGAACATCTCCAGGCCCGGCACCGTGGATGCGCCGGCCGTTGCCGCGTCCCGCAGAAAACGGGTTTCCAGGGGATTGTAGACCAGGTCGTAGGCCGTCTGGCCCGGCCGCCAGGCGGCGGCCGGATAGGGCGACTCGCCTTCGAACCGGCCGGACATGCCGATCGGCGTGGCGTTGACCACGAGCCGGGCCGGAAACGCCGCCCGGTCCTCCCAGGCCACCGGCTCCAGGCCGAAATCCCGGGCCAGGGCGGCCGCTTTTCCGAACGCCCTGCCCGTGACGCCGATCCGGGCCAGCCCCAGGCGGGCCAGCCCCGCCACCACGGCCCGGGCCGCGCCGCCGCAGCCAAGGACCAGGGCCGTCACCGGCGCGATGCGCCGCTCCACCAGCGGCCGGCAAAAGCCCTCCACATCGGTGTTGTCCGCGACCAGGCCGCCGCCACGCCAAAAAAGCGTGTTCACGGCCCCGACCGCCTGCCCCAGGTCCGTCACCACGTCCACGAATTCCATGACCGCGGTCTTGTGCGGAATGGTCACGCTCAGGCCCGCGACCGGCATTTCCCTGACCCGGGCCATGCACGCGGCCAGCGCCTCCGGCGGCGTGGGCCAGGCCTCGTACCGGGCGTCGATGCCGAAACGGGCAAAGCCCCAGTTGTGGACCAGAGGACTCAGCGTGTGCCCCAGCGGATGCCCGATGATGCCGAAAATTCGTGTCATGGCGTGTCCTACGGGAGGGGAGGCGAAGAGGAGCCGGG
>CAZIJE010000092.1:0-14901 GCA_964539435.1 uncultured Desulfovibrio sp. | reverse complement strand
ATCGCGGCCCTGACGCCCGCGCAGCTTGACGCCCTGACCGCCGCCCAGATCGGCGGCCTGGACGACGACCAGATCGCGGCCCTGTCCGCCGCCCAGATCGCCGGCCTGACCACGACCCAGCTGCGAGGCCTGAGCGCCACCGGCATCGCCGCCCTCTCCACCACCCAGGTCAATGCCCTGACCGCCACCCAGATCGCGGCCCTGACCGCCACCCAGATGGGGGCGTTGACCGGGACCGCGGTCCAGGCCCTTGGCACGGAGCAGCTGGCGGCCCTGACCGCCACCCAGATGGCGTCCCTGTCCACCACGGCCGTCGCCAGCCTGACCGCCACGGAACTGGCGGCCCTGACCACCCGCCAATTGGCGGCCCTGACCACGACCCAGTTCGCCGCCCTGACCACCGGCCAGCTGGCCGCCCTGACCACGGCCCAGATCGGCGTCCTGACCACCACGGAACTGTCCGGCCTGACCGAGACCCAGCTGGCCTCGCTTACGGCCACGCAGCTCGCCGCCTTAAACGCCACCCAGACGGCGGCCCTGACCACCACGGCCATCGAGGGCCTGACCGCCGCCCAGATCACGGCGCTGTCCGGAACGCAGATGCGGCAGCTGACCGCCGCCCAGCTCGGCGCCCTGACCACCAGCCAACTGGCCGTCCTGTCCACGACTCAGCTCGCGGGCCTGACCGCCACCCAGGTCAAGGGCCTGACCGGGACCGGGATTTCGGCCCTGACCGCCACCCAACTCCATGCGCTGACCGAAACCCAGATGGCCGCCCTGACCGCCACCCAGCTCGGGACCCTGACCACCACCGCCCTGTCCGCCCTGACCGAAACCCAGCTCGGCGCGCTGTCCACCACCCCGGGGGCCGCGCTGGCGGCCACGGCCGTGCCGGGCCTGACGGCCGCCCAGCTTGCGGCCATGGGCACCAGGCAGCTCACCGCCCTGACCCCGACCCAGATGGCGGCCCTGACCGCCACCCAGCTCGGGACCCTGACCACCACCCAGATGCGGGCCCTGACCGCCACCGAGATCGGCGGCCTGACCGCCACCCAGACGGCGGCCCTGTCCACGGACCAGGTGGCGGCCCTGACCAGGACCCAGATCGCGGCCCTGTCCGCCACGGCCATGGCCGGACTGACCGAAAGCCAGATGGCGGCCCTGTCCACCACCCAGTTCGCCGCCCTGACCGCCACCCAGATCGGGGCCCTGACCACGACCCAGACGGCCGGACTGCCGGCCACCCAGATCGCCGCCCTGACCGCCGCCCAGATCGGCGGACTGACCGCGTCCCAGATCGGCGCGCTCACCAACGCCCAGCTGGCCGCCCTGACCACGACCCAGGCCGCCGGCCTGACCCCGGCCCAGGTGGCCGGCCTGACCGCCGGCCAGGTGGCCGCCCTGGCCACGACCCAGCTGGCCGCCCTGGCCACGACCCAGATCGCGGCCCTGTCCACCACGGCCGTGGCCGGCCTCACGGCCACGGACTTCGCCGCCCTGACCGCCAAGCAAATGGCGGCCCTGACCGCCACCCAGATCGGGGCCCTGACCGCCACCCAGGCCGCCTCCCTGACCACCGCCCAGGTGGCCGCCCTGACCAGGACCCAGATGGCCGGCCTGACCGCCACCGCCGTGGCCGCGCTCTCTGCCGCCCAGCTTGACGCCCTGTCCGCCACCCAGGTGGCCGGCCTGTCGGCCTCCGGCGTCTCCGGCCTGACCGCCGGCCAGATCGAAAGCCTGTCCGCGACCCAGCTCACGGCCCTGACGGTCACGGAAATGGCGGCGCTTTCCACCACGGCCCTGTCGGGCCTGACCCCGGCCACCGTGGCCGCCCTGACCACCACCCAGCTCGCCGGCCTTTCGGCCACGGGCATGGCCGCGCTTTCGACCACGGTCGTCGCCGGCCTGACGCCCACGCAGATCGGAGCCCTGACCGCCACCGAGCTTGGCGGCCTGACGTCCTCCCAGGCGGCGGCCCTGTCCGCGACCCAGCTCGCGGCCCTGACGCCGACCCAGATCGCCGCCCTCGGGACCACGGGCATAAGCGGCCTGACCGCGACCCAGGCCGCGGCCCTGACCACCACCCAGCTGGCCGCCTTCTCGACCACGGGAATCGGGGCCCTGTCCGCCGCCGCCGTCTCGGGCCTGACGCCGACCGCCCTGGCCTCGCTCACGACCGCCCAGTTCACCCACCTGTCGGCCACGGGCATCGCCGGCCTGTCCGCGACCCAGATCGCCGGCCTGACCACGTCCCAGGTGAAGCTGCTGACGGCCACGGAAATAAGCGGCCTGACCGCAAGCCAGGTGTCCGCCCTGACCGTGGCCCAGTTCGAGGCCCTGAGCCACGACCAGATGGCCGCGCTCTCGGCCGACGGCGTCACGGGCCTGACCGCGGCCCAGATCGCGGCCATGACCACCACCCAGCTTGCCGGCCTGACCTCCACCCAGATCGGCAGCCTGACCACCACGGAGATCGGCGCCCTGTCCGCCACCCAGATCGCGGCCCTGACCACCACCCAGATCGACGGCCTGGGGCGGATGCAGATCCGGGCGCTTTCCACCGAGCAGCTCGCCGCCCTGTCCGCCACCCAGATCGCGTCCCTGGACGCCACCCAGGTCGGCAGCCTGACCGGAACGGAGCTCACGCACCTGTCCACGGCCCAGCTGGCCGCCCTGTCCTCCACCCAGGTCGGCAGCCTGACCGCCACCCAGCTCGGAGCCATGACCGCGACCCAGATCGCCTCGCTCACGGCCACCCAGCTCGGCGGCCTGACCACGACCACGGTCGCGGGGCTGACGGCCACGACCATCGCGGCGCTCACCCCCGAGGACCTGGAAGGCCTCAACGCCACCCAGATCGACGCGTTTACAGCCACGCAATTGGCCGGTATGACTCCGGAACAGATCGCGGCCCTGCAACGCGCGGTGGCCTAACGGCTTGACGGACAAGCGGACGCCACGACAAGGACAGACAGCAGACCATGTCGCACGATATCCTGTCTCCGGCCCTGATCCGGGCCATGGTCAAGGACCTCGGCGTGCCGGACCTGATCCGGACCACCGAGACGTTCAAGCAGAGCGGCCAGGCCGCCTCGGCGGAGATGGCCTACGCGGCCTGGATCGAGGACCATCCGCAGGACCCGCTCCTGTACGCCGTGCTGTTCAACCACTCCATCGCCCTGTCCGACGCCGGCCGGCTCGACCAGGCCCAGGCCTGCCTGGAGCGGGCCATTGCGCTCGCCCCGGACTTCATGCCGGCCTACATCAACCTCGGCCGCGTCTACGAGCGGCAGGGCAAGATCGGGCTGGCCGTGATCCAGTGGTCCGCGGCCCTGGCCAGGATGACGGCGGTCAACGGCGCGGCCGTGACCCACAAGACCACGGCGCTCAACCAGAGCGCCCGGGCCCTGGAGGCCCTGGACCAGGACGAGGCGGCCGAGAACATGCTGCGCGAGAGCCTGGAGCTCGACCCCAGGCAGCGGGAGGTGATCCAGCACCTGGTGGCCCTGCGGCAGCGGCAGTGCGAATGGCCGGCGCTGCTCCCGTCCGAGCGGGTGACCCGCAAGGACCTTCTGGAGGGCATGTCCCCGCTTTCGGCCGCGGCCCATGCCGACGACCCCCTGCTGCAGCTGGCCGTGGCCGACCGGTACAACCGCCTCGACGTGGGCACGCCGGCCGGGGCCATGGACGCCTGGCCGGGAGCGGTCCGGGAGGGCAGCGGGCCGCTTCGGGTCGGCTACCTGTCCTCGGACCTGCGCGAACACGCGGTCGGATACCTGATGACCGAGGTCTTCGGCCTCCACGACCGGTCCCGGGTCGCAGTCTTCGCCTACTACTGCGGCATTCCGTCCGTCGATCCGCTCCACGGGCACTTCAAGGGCGGAGCCGACCACTGGACCGACGTGTCGGGCCTGGACGACGACGCGGCCGCCAGGCGGATCGCGGACGACGGCATCCAGATCCTGGTGGACCTCAACGGCTACACCCGGGACGCCAGGCTCCAGCTCGTGGCCAGGCGGCCGGCCCCGGTCATCGTCAACTGGCTCGGCTACCCGGGCACCATGGCCAGCCCCTACCACCACTATCTGATCGCCGACGACTGGATCGTGCCGGAAAGCCACGAACTCTATTACTCGGAAAAGGTGGTCCGGCTCCCCTGCTACCAGCCGAGCAACCGCAACCGGGTCGTGGCCCCGGAGCCGCCCAGCCGGGCGGATGCCGGCCTGCCGGAAGACGGCGTGGTCTACTGCTGCTTCAACGGCTCGCACAAGATCCACCGGTTCACCTTCGACCGGTGGCTAACCATCCTGGCCTCGGTTCCGGGCAGCGTGCTGTGGCTGCTCGGCGGGCCGGAGTCCACGACCAAGCGCCTGCGGGACCATGCGAGCGGCCGGGGCGTGGCGCCCGAGCGGCTGGTCTTCGCGGCCAAGGCCCCAAACCCCGTCCACCTGGCCCGCTACCCCCTGGCCGACCTGTTCCTGGACACCACGCCCTACGGCGCGCACACCACCGCCTCGGACGCCCTGTGGATGGGCGTGCCGGTCCTGACCCAAAGCGGCCGGTCGTTCGCCTCCCGGGTCTGCGGCAGCCTGGTCCGCGCGGCCGGCCTGCCGGAACTGGTCTGCGCCACGGCCGAGGAGTACGTGGAGCGGGCCATTGCCCTTGGCAAGGACCCGGCCGCCCTGGCCCCCCTGCGGGAGCGCCTCCGGGCCGGGCGCGACGCCTGCGCCCTGTTCGACATGCCGTCCCTGGTCCAGGGCCTCGAAGGGCTCTACGAGGCCATGTGGCAGGCCTTTGCCCGGGGCGAGACGCCCCGGCCGGACCTGGCCAACCTGGACGCCTATCTGGAGGCGGCCGGCGAGGCGGACCACGAGGCCTTCGATATCCAGGCCCTCCCGGACTACCACGGCTGGTGGACCGAACGGCTGGCCGCGCGCCACCGGTTCCGCCGGCTGGCCCCGGACCGCCGGCTGGTCACGGACCCGGCCCGCTTCCCCTGATCCTCGGGCCGGTCCTTGCACCGGCCCGGGCAAAAACCGCAACGGCCCGCAGTATGGGCCGCGCATGCCCGAACCGTTCGGTTCACGCCGCCTTCCCTTCTCTTGCGGACACGCGACGCCGCGCCCGTGCACGACCGTTGCCTGCAAAATCCGCTACGGGAGACATTCGCCACAGGCCGACGCCGCCCCTTCCGTTGCGACAGGGAGCAGACGCCGCCACAGCAGCAGGCGCGACGGGTCCGGCGGGATGGGTGCGGGATTTGGCAAAATCCCGCGCCTCGGGTACAAGCCCGGGATCACCAACCGCTGTTCCGGAATCCACCGTGCCACGCGCCCTTTCCCACGGTCGCGCCGCTCGGTTCCGGCCCTCGAGGACCCGCATGCCCAAGACCACCGCCCACGCCCTGAGCCTCAATTTCCTCGGCGACGCCCCTGTCTGGTACAAACTCGCCATCCTGGCCTTTCTCGTCGCCAACCCCCTGCTCATGGTCCTGGCCGGCCCCTTTGTCACCGGCTGGCTGCTGGTCCTCGAATTCATCTTCACCCTGGCCATGGCGCTCAAGTGCTACCCCCTGCCCCCGGGCGGCCTGCTGGCGCTCCAGGCCGTGGTCCTCGGCCTGACCACGCCCCAGAGCCTGTACGACGAGGTGACCCACAACATCTCGGTCATCCTGCTTTTGGTCTTCATGGTGGCGGGCATCCACTTCATGAAGGAGCTGCTCCAATACACCTTCACGGGACTCCTCCTGCGGATCCGGTCCAAGGCCCTGCTCTCCCTTTTCTTCTGCTTCACGGCCGCCTTCCTCTCGGCCTTCCTGGACGCCCTGACCGTGACCGCGGTCATCATCGCCGTGGTCTACGGGTTCTACGGCGTCTACCACGCCTTTGTCTCGGAGCAGGGGCGCAAGTCCGGCGCGGCCGACGACCTGGACCAGTTCCGGGCCTTTTTGCGCAACCTCATGATGCACGCGGCCGTGGGCACGGCCCTCGGCGGGGTGACGACCCTGGTCGGCGAGCCGCAGAACCTGCTGATCGGCAGCCTCATGGAGTGGGACTTCATCACCTTCGCGGTCAAGGTCGCGCCGGTGTCCGCACCGGTGGTCGTGATCGGCCTCCTCACCTGCCTGGCCCTGGAACGGTTCCGCCTGTTCGGCTACGGCCATTCCCTTCCTCCCCTGGCCCGGGAGGTCCTGGCCAGGCACGCCGAGCGGGTCCGGCGGGAAAAAACGGAAAAGGAGAAGGCCCGGCTCCTGGTCCAGGGGCTGGTGGGCCTGGTCCTGGTGGCCGGCCTGGCCCTGCACATGGCCGAGGTCGGCATCCTCGGGCTCATGGTGATCGTGCTGCTGACGGCCTTCACCGGCGTCACCGAGGAGCACCGCATCGGCCGGGCCTTTGAGGAGGCCCTGCCCTTCACCGCCCTTTTGGTGGTCTTTTTCACGGTGGTGGCCGTCATCCACGACCAGCACCTCTTCCAGCCGGTCATCGACCTGGTCCTCCCCCTGACCGGACCGACCCAGCGCCTGGCCTTCTACGTGGCCAACGGCCTGCTTTCGGCCATCAGCGACAACGTGTTCGTGGCCACGGTCTACATCACCGAGACGGCCCAGGCCTTCGCGGCCGGCAAGCTGTCCCGGGAGCAGTTCGAGCTTCTGGCCGTGGCCATCAACACGGGCACGAACATCCCGAGCATCGCCACGCCAAACGGCCAGGCCGCGTTTCTCTTTTTGCTCACGTCCACCCTGGCGCCGCTGATCCAGCTGTCCTACGGCCGGATGCTCCTCTTGGCCCTGCCCTACACGGTCGTGCTGAGCCTGACCGGACTGGTGGCCACCTGGCTCTATTGACGCGGAAAAAGCACGCGCCGCGCCGCCTTCCGGGAAAGGCGGACGCGGCGCGCGGGGAAGACCGCATACTTTAGTTTCTATATTTTTTCAGGGACATCGCCCGAGAGTTCCGCCAGCACGGCGGTCAGGGTCTCCCGCTCCAGGGGCTTGGTCATGTAGGCGTTGAACCCGCTTTTCATGTACCGGTCGATTTCGTCCTTCAGGGCGTAGGCGGTCAGGGCGATGACCGGGATGTGCGGGTCCACGCCTTCCGGCGGCTGGCTGCGGATGATCCGGGTCGCCTCGTCGCCGCACATCTCGGGCATGCGGATGTCCATGAGCACCAGGTCGAACCGGTCCCGGGCCAAGAGCTCCAGGGCCTCGCGGCCGTTGCCGGCCAGGGTCACGGCGTGGCCGAGCTGCTGGAGCAGCTCCTTGATGAAGGTCTGGTTCACGAAGTTGTCCTCGGCCACCAGGATCCGCAACGGCCGACCTTTGGGCACGCCCCGGCCGCCGCCCTCTTCCTGCTGCGACCGCACCACGTCGAGCCGGACGGTGAAGGTGAACGCGCTCCCCTCGCCCTCCCGGCTTTCGACCCGGATGTCGCCGCCCATGAGCTCCACCAGCCGCTTGGAAATGGACAGCCCGAGGCCGGTGCCGCCGTACAGGGCGTGGGCCGAGGTGTGGGCCTGCTCGAAGCTCTCGAAGATGTGGTCCAGCCTGTCCGCCGGAATGCCGATGCCGGTGTCGCTGACCGTGAACCGGAACCGCCGCGCCCGCCCCGGACCGTCGTCCTCGTCCATGGCCAGGCGGACGTCGATCCGGCCGCTGGAGGTGAACTTCAAGGCGTTGCCGATCAGATTGGTCAGCACCTGCCGCAGCCGGCCGGCGTCGCCCACCACCTGGTCCGGGACGTCCGCGTCCACGCCGTGGTCCAGGGTCAGACCCTTTTCCGCGGCCGCCACGGCCAGGGGCTCCACCGCCTCCTCCAACTCCCGGCGCAGGGAGAACGGCTTGGCCGTGAGCTGGATCTTGCCGGATTCCATCTTGGAGATGTCCAGCACGTCGTTGACGATGTCGAGCAGGTGCTGGGCCGATTTGTCGGCCAGGTCCAGGTACTGCATGATCCTGGTGTCGGACGACTTGAGCCGGGCCAGGTGGATCATGCCCATGATGCCGTTGAGCGGCGTGCGGATCTCGTGGGACATGTTGGCCAGGAATTCGCTCTTGGCCCGGCTGGCCAGCTCGGCCGCCTCCTCGGCCCGCTTGCGCACGGCCACCTCCTGCTCCAGGGCCAGTGTCCGCGTGGCCACCCGGTCTTCCAGGTCCTCGTTGGCGCGCGCCAGTTCCTCGGACTTGCGCAGCAGGTCCAGGCGCGACGCCTCGAGCTGGGCCGACATGGCGTTGAAGTGCCGGGCCATGTCCGACAGCTCGTCGCTGCCCGTCACGGGCACGCGGTAGCCCAGCTCTCCCTGGGCGATCCGCCGGGTCCCCTCCCGCAGGTTGCGGATCTTGCTCAGGATGGAGGCGCTGGAGGCGTAGAAGATGAGGCCGTTGGTCGCCAGCAGGGCCAGGATCAGCACCAGGAAGGAAAAGACCAGTTTCTTCTTGGCGTCCTGGATCCGGTCGTGGCTACTCTCCAGGAGCCGGTCCACGTCGTCGGTGATGAACCTGACCTTGATGGTCAGCTGGGAAAACAGCATGTCCTGCCGGCGGGCGAACAGCGGGTCCGCGGTCCCGCCTTCCTGTTCCACGAACTGGCGCAGGAGGGCTTCGAGTTCGTCGTTGTTGCGGCGGATGTGCTCGATGAACGAGGCTTCCCTGGCGTCGGCCGGGGCAAATCCGTTGAGCGCCGTCTCCAGGGTCTGGCGGACGTCCAGGACCTGCTGCATCACCCGTTCGTTGGAGCTCAGCTTGAAGTAGTCGACCAGGTTCGTGAGGTTGAGGGCCAGGTTGATGGCTTCGTTGTACTGCTGGTCGCGGTTGACGTCCCTTTCGATCTTTTCCAGCATGTAAAAGATGAAACCGATGATGACCAGGGAGACGCACAAGGAAGCGCCAAAGGAAATCCATATGGTGGAACGTATCCGCACTGCGGTTACCTCAGAATGGTTATGGCCTGGGGCTCTTCCCGCATCAAGGGGCTCATGGCTATGTACTCCAGGACATTGGGCATCCTCCTGGCCCGCCCCTCCCGGCCGATCTTCCACTTGAGCTGGTTTTCCAGGGACGTGACCAGCCCCTGGTTCAGGCTCAGGGTCAACCGGGTGACATTCCACATGTTCTTCAAGGACTCCGGCTCGAAGGTCCAGACGGTCTCCACCAGCCGCTGCGCCCGGTCCCTGTGCCGCAGGTAATAGTCCTCCGCCCGGACCAGGGCCCGGAGAAACCGCCTGAGCGGTGCGTCGTTTCTCAGGTACGGCTCCCTGGCCAGCAGCAGCCACTGGTAGTCGATGCTGTTCTGGAGGCTCCAGACCGCGCAGTCGTCTCCCAGGACTTTCGTGACTGTAAACACCACCGGGTCCCAGGTCGCCACGGCGTCGACCTCGCCGTCCGCCACGGCCTTGGCCAGGACGGCCGGCGGCAGGTCCACGAGCCTGATCTTGGCCCCGTCCACCCGGTGGAGAAGCAGGAACTCTTCCAGGGTGTATTCCGTCGCCGTCCCCAGCGTCAGGCCGACGGTCTTTCCCTCCAGGTCCCGGGGGGCTTCGATGCCACGGTCCCTCCTGACCACGATGGCGTCGCCCCGGGACAGGCCGATGGCCGCCACGGCCCGCACTGCCGGGTCCGCCAGGAGCTTGTCCGTGAACACGAATTCCGAAGCCGTGGCCACGTCGACCCGGCCCTCCATGAGCCCCTCGGCCGCTTCCTTGCCCGAGGCGAATTCCAGGATGTCGATGTCGATGCCCGCATCCTTGAAATACCCCAGGGACTCCGCAATGACGATCAGCCCGGAATAGGGGTTTTTCGCCACGCCCACCGAGATCCGCAGCCGCGAACGGTTGTCCGCGTCCCGCGAATGGCAGCCCCAGACGCCCAGGCCGCAGGCCAGCAACAGGAACGGCAGTGTTTTCAGGAACAGGTTTCGATACGGCATGCCATGACCCTATTGGTTTCCCGTTGTCCGCCCCGCCAGGGGGGCGGCATGTCCGACGACCGCGCCGTGGGCCGGCCGTGCTCCGCGCGCCCCGGTCGGGCCGCGGGGCAGACATCGCGCGGGGCGGCGACAGTCCGGGAAAAGACTGGTTCCGGGGACTGGGAGAAGACGCCTTGTTGTGTACTCTAGCAGAGTTGGCGGCAAAAGCCAGACCTTCGTCGCCTTGCGCGGGATCGTTTTTGTTGGAGGCTCCCGCCCCGGACCACGGACGATGCGCCCCCCGGCCGGACGCCGGCGCATCCGGCCGGGACCCCATGGACTTCCAGGAGGTTGCCGGGTTATCCTGCCCCATCGACGAACTTGGCGCGCCGCGGCCTGACACGCCCGGTCCGGCCCTTTGCGGGCCGGCCCGCGACCCGACCGCCCCCTCCCCGGACTGTCCGGCCCCGCGCCGGCCGGTCCGGTTCCCTGCGGCGCGACCGTCCCGGAGGCAATGCGTGGAAGCGACCGATCAGATGCTGCGCCCGCTGCTCGTGGAAGCCGGCGCCGACCCGGCAACGGCCGCCGCCCTGCCCCCAAGCGCCTCTTTCGCGGACTCGGGCATCCCCGGGGCCGTGGCCGGAGCCTTTGGGGAACTGCTTTCCCGCCGCTTCGGCGCGCCGCCCCCCGGGGCCGGCGGCAGCCCCGACTCCCTGGACGGCTGGATCGCCGCCCTGGACCGGGTGGACGACGCCACGGCCAAGGCCGCGGCCCTGGCCCGCATCGCGGCCGGCAGCGACGGCCTCCCCCCGGGCCTGTCCTACGCGCTCGACCGGATGCGCCCCGAGGACGCGCCCGGCGTGGCCCGGCTCTTTCACGAGATCTACGGCGGCGACTATCCGGTCATCGACTACTACATCCCGGAGCGCCTCCTGGACCTCAACCGCCAGGGCCGGGTCCTGACCGTGGTGGCCCGGCTCCCCACCGGCCACATCGCCGGCCACATCGCCTTTTACCGCAGCTCCCCGCCCAACCCCGGGGTCTTCGAGCAGGGCCAGCTCCTGGTCTCCCGCGCCTACCGCAACTCCACCATGGCCTTCCGGCTCCTGGCCCGCATCAATGAAATTTCCCATACCATGGACCAGGCCCAGGCGTTTTTCGGCGAAGCGGTCTGCACGCACCTGGTCACGCAAAAGTCCGTCAGCCGCCAGGGCTACAGCGAGTGCGGCCTGGAACTGTCCCTCATGCCGGCCGCGTCCTACGCCCGGGAAGGCGCGTCGGGCCGGGTGACCTGCCTGCTGGGCGCCCGGGTGGACCGCGACCGCCGGCAGCCGCTTTTTCTGCCCGAGGCCTACCGCCGGGAAGCGGCAATCATCCTGTCCGGGTTTTCGCTCGACCGCGACATCCGTTATGCCGCCACCGACGCCCCGGAGTTCGAAACGAGCGAAATGACCGACAGGACCTTCGACTTCGCCCAGGTCCGCCGGGTCCAGGTCGCTGCCGTGGGCCGGGACTTCCCGGCCCGCCTGGAGGCCGTGGACGCCGCAGCCCGGCAGGACGCCCTGGCCGTGGTCCAGGTCTATCTCGACGCCGGCCGGCCCGGCGTGGCCTTTGCCGTGGAGGCCTTGCGCCGCCGGGGCTACGTCTTTGGCGGCCTGATTCCCCTGTGGTTCGGGACCGATGCCTTGATGCTCCAGAAACCGGCCGCGCCGCCGGATTTCGCCTCCATCAACCTCCATGCCGCCCGGGCCCGGGACCTGCTGGCCCGCATCCGGGCCGAATGGGAGCGCGCCCATGGACCGGCCTGATCCCGCCGCCCCCGACGGGGCCGACGCCCGGGTTCCCAGGCCCGAACGGTCCGACGCCCTGGACAAGGCCACGGGCCGGGAGCGGTTTGCCGCCGACTTCACCCCGCCCGGCTGCCTGTGGGCCGGGGTGCGGCGGGCCGGCGTGCCCCACGCGGCCGTGGTCTCCGTGGACGTGGCCTCGGCCCGGGCCGTCCCCGGCGTGACGGCCGTCCTGACCCGGGGCGACGTGCCGGGAACCAACCGCCAAGGCATCGTGCACAAGGACCAGCCGGTCCTGTGCGGCAGCCGGGTGCGCCACTGCGGCGATCCCGTGGCCCTGGTCGTGGCCGAGAACCGGGAGGCCCTGGCCGAGGGCCTGGCCCGGGTCCGGGTGGGACTCTCGCCCCTGCCCGGAGTCTTCGATGCCGCATCCGCCCTGCTGCCCGACGCCCCCCTGGTCCATGCCGGCCGGGAAGACGGCAACCTCCTGGCCCACGGGCTGGTGGAAAAGGGCGACGCCCCGGCCGCCCTGGCCGGCTGCGCCGTGGTGGTCGAAGACGTCTACGCCACGCCCATGCAGGACCACGTCTTTCTGGAGCCGCCAAACGGCACGGCCCGCCGGACGGCCGACGGCGGCATCGACATGGTGGTCTCCACCCAGGCCCCGTTCCGGGACCGGTTCGAGATCGGCCAGGCCCTGGGCCTCGATCCCCGGCGCATCCGGGTGCGGGCCCCGTATCTCGGCGGCGGTTTCGGCGGCAAGGACGGGGCCACGGTGCAGTGCCTGCTGGCCCTGGCCGCCCTGGTCTCGGGCGGCCGGTGGGCCAAGATGGTCTGGAGCCGCGAGGAGACCTTTTTGGCCGGCTACAAGCGCCACGCCGCCACCGTGCGGCTGCGCCTTTGCGCGCGGCCCGACGGCGCCTTGCAGGCCCTGGCCGCGACCATGCACTTCGACGCCGGCCCCTACGCGCACTTAAGCGGCGAGATCATGGCCCTGGCCCTGGAACACGCCGGCGGCCCCTACCGGATTCCCCACACCCGGCTGGAAGGGTTTTGCGCCTACACCAACAACCCGGTCGGCGGGGCCTTCCGGGGGTTCGGCGTGCTCCAGGCCAGCTTCGCCATCGAGCGGGCCATGGACGCCCTGGCCGACCGGCTCGGCCGCGACCCGGCCGGGCTGCGCCTGCAAAACACCGCGCAAGCGGGCGAGAAAAACGCCGTGGGCGTGACGGTCGCGCCCGGAACCGACGCCAAGGCCTGCCTGGAGGCGGTCATGGCCCACCCGCTCTGGGCGGACCGGGCGGCCTGGAAGGCGGCGGCCCCGCCGTTTGCCCGCCGGGGTGTGGGCCTCGCGGCCATGCTCAACGCCATGGGCTACGGCCGGGGCCTGCCCGACGCCGCGGCCTGCAAGCTGACCCTGACCCGCCAGGGGACCTTCGCCATCCACAATTCCGTGCCCGACATGGGCCAGGGCAACGCCTCGGCCTTTGCGGCCATGGCCGCCCGGGCCCTGAACCAGGACCCGGCCGCCTTCGCCCTGGTCCAGCCGGACACCCGGATCTGCCTGCCGGCCGGGTCCTCGTCGGCCAGCCGGACCACCTACACCTTCGGCAACGCCCTGCTCGGGGCCTGCCGGGCCATGCGCGACAAGCTCCTGGCCCGGGCCGCCCTGGCCTTGCTGTGCGACGACCCGGCCCGGCTGCGCCTGGAACCTGGACGGATCCTGGACCCGGCCACGGACCGGTCCGTGCCCCTGGCCGCCATCGCCGCCTTCCTCAGCCGCGACGACCGGCTGTGCGCGGACCAGTGCGTCATGCCGGTGGTGGAAGATCCGCCCGACACGGGCCACGCCTTCAAACTGGGCTTTCCCCACCGCTACTATTCCCACGGGGCCTGCGTCTGCGCCGTGGAGGCGGACGCACTCACCGGCCGGGTCGCGCTGTGCGGGTGCGTCACGGCCGTGGCCTGCGGCACGGTCTTTTCGGAGCAGGGCGTGGCCCAGCAGATCCACGGCGCGGCCGCCCAGGGAGCCGGGCTGGCCCTTTTCGAGGACCTGACCGTGACGGACGGCCGCATGGCCGCCCGGGACCTCGGCGCCTATCTCATCCCCACGGCCCTGGACCTGCCGGACCTGGGAGCCGTGGCCCTGCCGGACTGCGAGCCGTCCGGGCCGTTCGGCCTCAAGGGCATGGGCGAGATCGGCATCCACGGCCCGGGTCCGGCCGTGGCCCGGGCCGTGGAGGACGCGACCGGCCTGCGCGTGCGGCGGTTGCCCATTGCCCCGGACGCGGTGTTGCAGGCCCTCGGAGGCATGGCGTCATGAGCGGCGACAGGACGATTTTTTTTACGGTCAACGGCGCGCCCGTGGCCCTGGAGACGCGGCCGGGGCGGCGGGCGCTGGACGTGCTGCGCGACGACCTGGGGCTGACTGCCGCCAAGGAAGGGTGCGGCAGCGGGGAGTGCGGGGCCTGCGCCGTGCTGGTGGACGGGGAACTCACGCTGTCGTGCCTGACGCTGGCCGCCCAGCTCGACGGCCGCAGCGTGGTCACGGCCGAGGGCCTGGGAACGCCGGACGCGCCCCATCCGGCGCAGGAGGCCTTCGCGGTCCACGGGGCCGTGCAGTGCGGCTACTGCACCCCGGGCATGACTCTGGCCACGGCCGCGCTTCTGGCCGAAAACCCCGACCCGAGCCGCGAGGAGGCCCGGCAGGCCCTGGCCGGCAACCTGTGCCGGTGCACGGGCTACGTCAAGATCGTGGACGCGGTCCTGGCGGCGGCCAAGCGCCTGCGGGAGGACAAGCCGTGACCATCGGCGCGGTCCACACGCCGACGCGCCTGGCCGACCTGTGGCCGCTGCTCGAGGATGGCGTCGCGGTCATGGCCGGAGGCACGGACCTGCTGGCCCGCGACCGGGGCCGGGCGGACGCGCGGGACGTGGCCCTCTTGTCCGGCATCGCCGCCCTGGCGGCCATCGACCAGGAAGACGGCCTGATCCGCCTGGGCGCGGGCGCGACCCACGCCGCCCTGCTGCGCCACCCCCTGGTCCGGGACCGGCTGCCGGTCCTGGCCAAGGCCCTGGCCGTGCTCGGCGGGCCGGCGATCCGCAACATGGGGACGCTTGGCGGCAACATCGCCACGGCCTCGCCGGCCGGCGACACCCTGCCGCCGCTTGTCGCCCTGGACGCGGTGGTGGAACTGGCCTCGCGCCAGGGGACC
>CAZIJE010000091.1:0-15036 GCA_964539435.1 uncultured Desulfovibrio sp. | reverse complement strand
GGGTCCGGGGCAGCGCCCCGGTTCTCCCCCTCTTTCCTCTTGTTGCCGTGGCCTGTTGCCGGCATAGTCCGTTGAAACCAAAGGCGAGCGATAAACGTCCCGTGCTGACCATCGAACACCTGTCCAAGTCCTACTGCCACAACGGTTCCGGCCCGACCTGCGCCCTGGACGACGTGAGCTTTGCCGTGCCGCGCGGGGCCTTTGTGTCGCTGCTCGGGCCGTCGGGTTGCGGCAAGTCCACCATCCTCCAGTGCGTCTGCGGCCTCATGCGTCCGACCGCCGGCCGCGTGGCCTTGGAAGGCCGCGAAATCACGGGACCGCCGCCGGAGATGGCCCTTATTTTCCAGAACGCCGCGGCCTCGCTTTTTCCCTGGCTGACCGTGCGCGACAACGTCCTGTTCGTCCTGCGCCGCAAACCCGGCGCGCCGGCGCAAAAGGCCGCCGTGGCGGCCCAGGCCCTGGAGTCGGTCGGCCTGTCCGGCTTCGCCGACCACTACCCCTGGCAGATCTCCGGCGGCATGCAGCAGCGGGCCGCCCTGGCCCGGGGCCTGGCCTACGGAGCCGACATCCTGCTCCTTGACGAGCCCTTCGCCTCGGTCGACGCCCAGACCCGCGAGGAACTCGAAGACCTGCTCGCCTCGGTCGCCACGGAACAGCGAAAGACCGTGCTCTTCGTCACCCACGACATCGACGAGGCCGTCTACCTGTCCGACACCGTGGTCGTGCTGACCCCGCCCCCGGCCAGGGTCGCCGCCGCCATCGCCATCGACCTGCCCCGGCCCCGCGACCAGATCGCCACCCGCGAAGACCGCCGCTTCCTCGACGCCCGAAAAGACATCCATGCCCTCCTGCGACGATAAAAGATTGGGAGGGGCGTCGCCCCTCCCAAACCCACCCCACCGGGGGGGATCATCCCCCCCGGACCCCCTGGACAGGGGGGAGGGGTTCTTGTCCTCCACGCCTGCGGGCATGGCCGCGACCAGGGCCGGTGGCCCTTACGCGCCCCGCGAACCAGCCCCCCCCCTTTCGAGGGGGTCCGGGGGGAATCATTCCCCCCGGTGGGTCCAGGGCAAAGCCCTGGCCGCCGGAGGCATCTTTCTTCTCTTCTTCCTCCTCGCCCTTTGGGAAGCCGCCTCGCGCCTGGGCCTGGTCCGGCCGGACCTGCTGCCGCCGGTGTCGGCCGTGCTGGCCGAGCTGTGGCGGCTGACGTCGTCCGGGGAGCTGGTCCGGCAGGGGCTGGCCACGCTTGGCCGGGTGCTTGGCGGATTCGCGGCCGGCGGGGCGTTTGGCGTGGCTTTCGGGTTTGCCTGCGGCGTGTTTCCGCGCCTGGGAAACGCCAGCCGGCTGACTGTGGAGTTTCTGCGGCCCATGCCGTCCGTGGCGCTGATTCCCGTGGGCATCCTGTTTTTGGGCCTGGGGTTCGGCCTGTGCGTGGCCGTGGCCGGGTTCGCCTGCGCCTGGCCGGCCTATGTGGCCTCCCTGGCCGGGGCCGGCGCGGCCGGGATCGAGCTGCGGGACACGGCCCGGGTCTACGGCCTGACCCGTTGGGAGCGGATCGCCCATGTCCGCGTCCCGGCCGCCGCGCCCCAGGTCATGGCCGGGCTGCGCGTGGCCCTGGGGGTTGCCGTGGCCGTCACGGTCACCACCGAGATGGCCGCCTCGCCGGACGGCCTGGGGTCGTTCATCCTCGAATCGTCCCTGTCGCGCCGGCCCGAGGCCATGTACGCCGGCATCGTGGCCGTGGGGGTGCTCGGGTTTCTTTTGAACGCCGCCTTTGTGGCCGTGCGGCGCAGGGTCCTGCGCTGGCTGCCCGAGGGGTGCCGGTGATGCGCCGCCTGACCGGCCTGTGGGTCCTGCTGGCCCTGGCCTTCCTCTGGGAGACGGTATCGCGCTCGGGCCTGGCCTCGAAGCTCTATTTTCCGCCGGTGACCGTGATCGCCGCCATGTTCTGGAAGCTGACCGCCTCCGGGCTCCTGCCGGTCGAGGC
This sequence comes from uncultured Desulfovibrio sp., assembly GCA_964539435.1. GTDB lineage: Bacteria > Desulfobacterota > Desulfovibrionia > Desulfovibrionales > Desulfovibrionaceae > Solidesulfovibrio. The sequence continues at coordinate 13,049 of CAZIJE010000091.1, read as the reverse complement.
CGGCCAGACCCTGGCCCGGGCCCTGGCCGGCCTCGGCATCGCCGCGCTTGTCGCCATTCCGACCGGCCTGGCCATGGGCGTCTCCCGCCGCGCCGCCGGCCTCCTGACCCCGACCGTGGAGCTGCTGCGGCCCGTGCCGCCCCCGGCCATCATCCCGGCGGCCATGCTCTTTTTGGGCATCGGCCTTGGCATGAAGCTCTTTGTCGTGGTCTTTGCCTGCTTTTTTCCCATCCTGGTCGGGGCCGTGGACGGGGCCCGGGGCGTGGCCCCGGGATTCCGGCTGACCGCCCGGGCCTACGGCTGCACCAAGTGGGATCTGCTGGCCCGGGTGGTCCTGCCCGCCGCCGGCCCGAGCGTGGCCGCCGGGTTTCGCACGGCCGTGCCCATGGCGCTGATCGTGGCCGTGCTGTCGGAGATGATCGGGGCCACCGGCGGCATCGGCCACTATATCCTGCGCATGGAGCGGACCTTCGCCATTCCCGAGATGTACGCCGGCGTGGCCATGCTCGGCGTCATGGGCCTTGGCGTGAACGCGGCCGTGGAGTGGCTGCTTGGCCGGCTTTTGCGCTGGCACGCCGGCTGGAAGGGCGCTACACTGCCCTAGGCTTCCAAGATCCCTTCCCAGTCACCCTTTCCGGAGGACGCCATGAAACGACTCGGCTGCGTCACGCTCTTCCTGACCCTTTGCCTCGCCGCGCCGGCCCTGGCCGCCGGCCCCCTCAAGGTCGGCTACATCCCGGTCGGCGACTGTTTGCAACTCTACGTGGCCGAGGCCGAGGGCTACTTCAAGGCCGAGGGCTTGGACGTGGCCGCCGCGCCCATGAAGGGCGGGGCCGTCATCGCCCCGGCCGTGGAGGGCGGCGAGCTGGCCATTGGCTGGTCCAACACCGTGTCCATCATCCTGGCCCACGCCAAGGGCTTCGACTTCGCCTTCCTGGCCCCCGGGGTCGAGGGCGTGGCCGGAACCCACGACGTCCACGCCCTGCTCGTGCCGGCCAACTCTCCGGTCCAGTCGGTCAAGGACCTGGCCGGCAAGACCGTGGCCGTCAACACCCTTGGCAACATCAACGAGGCGGCCGTGCGCGCCCTGGCGGACAAGGCCGGCATCGCCCCGGACTCCATCCGCCTGGTCGAGGTCCCGTTCCCGGACATGGCCGCGGCGCTCGCCCGTGGCTCGGCCGACGCGGCCCTCGTGCTGGAGCCGTTCGTCACGGACGCCACCACCCGCGGCCTGGCCAGGGTCCTCGACCCCTCGCCCCACGCCCCCTTCGGCAGCCCGTATCTCATTGGCGGCTGGTTCGCCAAAAAGGCCTGGATCAAGGACCACCCGGCCGAGGCGGCGGCCTTTGCCCGGGCCGTGGTCAAGGCGTCGGCCTTCATCGCGGCCCAGCCGGACAAGGCCCGGGACATCCTGGCCGAGCGGACCAAGCTGTCTCCGGAGCTGGCCAAAAAGATCGTCCTGCCCCGTTTCCCCGAAACCCTGGCTCCATCGGCCTTGCAGGGCGTCATCGACGTCTCCGCCCGGTTCGGCCTGCTGCCGGCCGCCTTTCCGGCCGCCGAAATCCTGGATTTTCCTTCAAAGTAGCCCGATTTTGCAGCGCCGGCCGGAACGCGGACCCCGCGTCCCGGCCGGCCCCCTGAACGATTGACGAACGCCTTGCCGATCTTATTTCTCCGTCTGCGGCAAGCGCTCTCCCATACTCCTTGTCTCTCCGTTCCAACTCCTGCTGCGGCCGGCGGGAACGCACTGTTCGCCGAAAATGTTCCCCTGCGGCCGATGAATCGTCGCCCACGGCGCGGCGGCGGAGGCGATAGCACGTTTTCGCAAAAGCAGGCTTGCCGAAAATGATCAAACCGCACGGCCATGGTGTCGGTTTGGTGTCGGTCTTTGCCTCGGGATCATTGGTTTTTTCGGTCTGAAGGCACCGTTTTTTATTTTTTTCTTTACGGTGCCCTATTTTGTCACTATGAAAAAACCCCCCTCAAATAGATACCGCTTATTCGGAGTAGACCATGTGCCGCTTATTTGCCCTGAGCAGCCGGGACCCCGTGTCCCCCATGCGCGCCATCGAGGCGCTCAACGTCATGAAGGAAGGGCACGACGGCTCGGGCGTCGGTCTGTTCCTGCATGACCTTGGCGGCCCCTTCGGTGAAATGAAGGACGCGCCGATCCTCTCCGGCATCTTTACGGACGCGGGCCTCAAGCGCCTCGACGCCTACATGGACGAGCGCGGCTTCATGACCCGCTCGACCCTGGTCCTCGATCCGAAGACCAAGATCCCGGCCGGCACTCCGGTGCGCGGGACCTACATGGCCCGGGCCTACGATTTTCCGGCCGACCTCAAGGCCAAGTCCCAGGCCGAGCGCGAGCTGGCCTGCATGCTCATGCGCGTGGAGCTGCGCCTTCTCGGCGAGTCCTCCGAGGACATCCGCGTCTTCTCCTTCTGGCCCGACACCATCATGGTCAAGGAAGTCGGCGACCCCATGACCGTGGGCGAATACCTGGGCCTCGACCGGCCCGAGCTCTTCTGCCGCCGCATCCTGGCCCAGGGCCGGCAGAACACCAACTACGCCATCAATCTCTACGCCTGCCATCCGTTCTTCCTGCAGGGCGTGTGCACCATGACCAACGGCGAGAACACGGCCTTTATTCCCATCAAGGAATACCTGCTCTCGCGCGGCTTCCCCGGCTACATGGGCTACCAGTCCGACTCGGAAGTCTTCGCCCACATCATGCATTTCACGCGCAACAAGCTGGGCCTTGGCATCGAATACTACAAGCACGTCATCACCCCGCTCTCCGACGCCGAGATGGAAGGCCACCCCGACCGGGAGCTGCTGGCCCGGATCAAGCAGACCTGCCGCAAGCTGATCATCGACGGCCCCAACTGCGTCATCGGCTGCCTGCCCGACGGAACCATGTTCATGGTTCAGGACCGCAAGAAGCTGCGGCCCGGCGTGGTCGGCGGCAAGCCCGGCATCTTTGCCTTCTCCTCGGAGATCTGCGGCCTTGACGCGGCCATCCCGGACCGCGACGCCCGTGCCGATTTTCAACCCATGCACCTGGATACGGCCATTGTGCGCCCCGAATGCCAAGAGGTCAGCATATGCAATCAGCTCCAGTCATTACCCCGTCCACACTGAGCGTCACCGACCTGCCCTGGCAGGTGGACTGGGATATCCATACCTGCACCCTGTGCGGCCGCTGCACGTCCGTGTGCCCGGTGTCGACCCTCGAGCTCGGCGTCTTCCGCAAGCGCAAGATCGAGACCGCGCCCGGACTGCAGAAAAAGCCGGCGAGCAGCCATTCCATCTATTACGGCATCCGCCAGCGCACCGACCCGGCCTACCGGTGCATCGGCTGCGGCATGTGCAACATGGTCTGCCCGAATAACGCCATCATCCCGCGCCTGCGCCCCGAAGGGACCACGCTCAAGTTCCACAACAACCGGGGCGGCCAGGCCCGCACGCGCGGCGGCCGGCGCAACGACACCGGCAGCCTGCTCGACCAGATCAAGTTCATCCGCATCTCCATGCTGACCGACCCGGCCCTGGACGCCGGCCGCCACGAGTTCGAACTGCGCACCCTCCTGGGGCGCGTGCAGCCGCCCGAGGAGGGCCTGGCGGCGCTCCAGGACAATGCCTGGGTGCCGGCCGTGCGCGAGATCTATCCCCTGATGATCGGGTCCATGTCCTTTGGCGCCCTCTCGCCCAACATGTGGGAAGGCCTGGTCATGGGCGTGACGTACTTAAACGAGGAGCTCGGCATGCCGGTGCGCATGGCCACGGGCGAGGGCGGCTGTCCGCCGCGCCTGCTCCGCTCCCGGTTCCTCAAGTACATGGTGCTCCAGATCGCGTCCGGCTACTTCGGCTGGGACGAGATCATCAAGGCCCTGCCCGACATGAAGGAAGACCCCTGCGCCATCGAGATCAAGTACGGCCAGGGGGCCAAGCCCGGCGACGGCGGGCTTCTCATGTGGTACAAGGTCAACAAGTTGATCGCCGCCATCCGGGGCGTGCCCCAGGGCGTGTCCCTGCCGAGCCCGCCGACCCACCAGACCCAGTATTCCATCGAGGAATCCGTGGCCAAGATGATCCAGTCCATGTCCATGGCCTGGGGATTCCGCGTGCCGGTCTATCCGAAGATCTCCGGCACCACCACGTCCTCGGCCGTGCTCAACAACCTCGTCAGAAACCCCTACGCGGCCGGCCTGGCCATCGACGGCGAGGACGGCGGCACGGGCGCGGCCTACAACGTGTCCATGAACCACATGGGCCACCCCATCGCCACCAACCTCCGCGACTGCTACGAAAACCTGTGCCTGGCCGGCAAGCAGAACGAGATTCCGCTGATCGCCGGCGGCGGCATCGGCAAAAACGGCAACCTGGCCGCCAACGCCGCCGCGCTGATCATGCTCGGCGCGAGCGCGGTCCAGTCCGGCAAATACATCATGCAGGCCTGCTCCGGCTGCCTCGGCTCCGAGCACGACCGCTGCAACGTCTGCAACATCGGCGTGTGCCCCAAGGGCATCACCTCCCAGGACCCCCGCCTGTACCGGCGCCTGGACCCGGAAAAGGTGGCCGAACGGCTCGTGGACGTGTTCCTGTCCTTTGACACGGAACTGCGCAAGATCGTCGCCCCCCTAGGACGGTCCACGTCGCTGCCGATCGGCATGTCCGACGCCCTCGGCATCAGCGACCACGCCGCGGCCCAGCGCCTGAAGATCAAGTACGTGGTCTAGGGCCCGGGCCTTCGAAATCCACCGCACAGAGCAAGGCACACGCACATGGCACACGAATCCGTCACCTTACACGGCATGGAAAACGGCCACCGCATCGAGTCCCGCATCCTGGAGGAACGCATCCAGCGGGCCGTGACCCAGGGCGCGCGCGAGCTCCACGTGGAGGCCTTCGGCCAGCACGGCATCGGCGGCCGTCTGTTCGTCTCCCGGGAAGAGCCCGTCACCGTGCGCATCACCGGCTCCCCGGGCCAGCGCACCGGCTCCATGGGCTTTCCGGGCACGACCATCGTCATCGACGGCCCGACCTCGGACGACATCGGCTGGCTCAACGCCGGGGCCGAGATCGTGGTCTTAGGCAACGCCGGCAACGGCGCGGCCAACGCCATGGCCCAGGGCAAGGTCCTGGTCGCGGGCAACATCGGGTCGCGCGGCATGACCATGACCAAGCGCAATCCGAAATACCCCGCCCCGGAGATGTGGATCCTCGGCTCGGCCGGCGACTACTTCGCGGAGTTCATGGCCGGCGGCACGGCCGTGGTCTGCGGCATTGATCCGCAGAACCCGGACAACGTGCTCGGCTACCGGCCCTGCGTCGGCATGGTCGGCGGCCAGATCTTCTTTCGCGGCCCCCACAGGGGCTTCAGCGTGGCCGACGCCAAGCTCGTGCCCATCGACGACGCGGCCTTCGCCTGGCTGACCGAGAACCTGCGCACCTACCTCTCGGCCATCGGCCGGTCCGAACTCTACGACACCCTGGCCGTGCGCGACGACTGGCAGCTCATCGTGGCCAGGAGCCCGTTCGAGAAGACCGGCAAGAAACGCCGGTCCATGGACGACTTCCGGGCCAACGTCTGGGACGCCGAGCTCGGCCGTGGCGGCCTGATCGGCGACCTGGACGACAGCGACCGGACCCCGATTCCGCTCATCGTCAACGGCGACCTGCGGCGCTTCGTGCCGGTCTGGGAAAACCGCAAATACGTCTCTCCCTGCCAGGCCAGCTGCCCCACCGGCATCCCGGTGCAGGAGCGGTGGCAGCTGGTGCGCGACGGCCTGATGGACGAGGCCATGGACCTGGCGCTGGCCTACACGCCCTTCCCGGCCACCATCTGCGGCTACCTCTGCCCCAACCTGTGCATGCAGGGCTGCACCAGAAACGTCGGCAACATGATGCCGCTCGACACGGCCATGCTCGGCAAGGCCAATGTCACGGCCGGCAAGATGCCCGCGCTCCCGCCCCTGTCCGGCAAGCGCGTGGCCGTCATCGGCGGCGGCCCGGCCGGCATGTCCGTGGCCTGGCAGCTCCGCCTGGCCGGTCACGAGGCCGTGATCTACGACCTCGAGGAAAAGCTCGGCGGCAAGATCACCCAGGCCATCCCGTCCTCGCGCATCCCGGCCGAGGTCCTCGACGCCGAGGTCAAGCGGGCCCAGGACATCCTGCCCCACGTCCAGCTCAAGCAGGCCATGACCAAGGACGAATTCGAGCAGCTTGTGACGGATTTCGACTTCACGGTCCTGGCCGTGGGCGCCAACAAGCCCCGCGTCCTGCCCGTGCCGGGCAAGGAACTGGCCGTGCCGGCCCTGACCTTCCTCAAGGCCGCCAAAAAGGACGGGGCCACGGTCGGCAAGACCGTGGTCATCATCGGCGCGGGCAACGTGGGCTGCGACGTGGCCACCGAGGCCGCCCGCCTGGGGGCCGAGTCCATCACCTTGATCGACATCCAGAAGCCGGCCGCCTTCGGCAAGGAGAAAAAGGACGCCGAGGCCGTGGGCGCGGTCTTCAAGTGGCCCTGCTTCACCAAGGAGATCACGGCCGAAGGCGTGGCGCTCCAGTCCGGCGAACTGCTGCCCGCCGACACGGTCATCCTGTCCGTGGGCGACGTGCCGGACGTGGCCTTCCTTGGCGACACCATCGCCACGGAGCGCGGCCACGTGACGGTGAACGAAAACTACCAGACCACCAATCCCAAGGTCTTCGCCATCGGCGACATCGTCAAGCCCGGCCTCCTCACCCAGGCCATCGGCATGGGCCGCGACGCGGCCCGGGCCATCGGCGACATGCTGTCCGGCAAGCGGCCGGTGGAAGACACGCGGAAGATGATCGACTACAAGCGGGCCAAGCTCGAATACTTCGACCCGCGCATCATGGAGTTCGACGACCTGACGAGTTGCGCCAGCCAGTGCTCCTCGTGCGGCGCCTGCCGCGACTGCGGCGTGTGCGAGTCCATCTGCCCGACCGGGGCCATCTCGCGCAAACAGGGCGAAGGCAAGACGTTCGAGATGGTCTCCGACCCCGAGAAGTGCATCGGCTGCGGTTTCTGCGGCAACGCCTGCCCCTGCGGCGTCTGGACCATCGTGGAGAACACGCCGCTGGTGTAGCGGGAGAGCAAGGGAAGATCAGGGGCTCCGCCCCTGGCCCCGCCGGGGGGATGATCCCCCCGGACCCCTCGATAGATGAAACGAAGCGGGCCGTCCCGGATGGGGCGGTCCGCTTTTTGTGTCCATTACTGTAACGCGCGTAAAAATGACCGGGCGATAACATCCGAACCAGGATATCTGCTCATAAAGATTTCTTCACTCATCCTGACGAGGGCTTCCTTTGTGGTCATGGTATCACCATATTTTTGAAGATATACTTCTTGATAGTATTGAATACCAAGCCGGATCATTTCCTGATCCTTGAGATCATCTCCGTAGGGAGGACCTTGGAGCACCTCTTCAAACTCTTGCAGCGCTTTGATAAAATTTCCTTCTTTCAAATCAAGGCTTGCCTTATGCTGATATATCTGAACTATTCCAGCAGCCTCCAGCGCCCATTTTTCCATGAAGCCGAAGGCCACGGCAGTGGCTCCAAAGTTAAAGTTTCCGAAGTCTTCATATATTGGATCTCTTCTTTTGTAATCCCATGGACCATGAGGCTTGACCATCTCTATAAACCAAAACGGATTGAAGCTTTCCCGGGCTTTCATAATGTTTTGATCTATATCAACATCATGGGGAGAGGGAGGAATTTGGACAATTAATCCTCTAGGCGGCCTAGAACCCTCGCTTTCCAATGTATTCAACTTTTCAGAATCAATAGCCAACTGATGCACCTTATTCTCAATTCCATAAAATGCATTAATTTCAAACCGCATTTCACTTTTTTCTTCCAGGTCTCTCCGCCTCCAATCCTCAAGAGTTTCGTAGTATCCTTTGGCCATAGAGCTATCCCTCGGTGTGGCAACTTAGTGCATATACTCCTCTTCTTGAAGTAGTCCATGAAATAGAAAAACTGTCAAGATTAAGACTGTCAACAAAATGAATAGATTAAAAATCTTTAAGGCATTTGCAAAATAGGATATATTTGTTAGCGTTTGCACATGTTATTTTCATCTTCCCAGCGCATCCCCATGGATGCTGGAAAGAAAAGCCGACGAGCCGAACGGCTCCTTTATTTGGCTATAACTATCAATCTTATAAGCTTGCCTCTAAAATACTTCGAATACACCATCTACGGCTTCCTTCCAGGAAATTTTCACCAATGGGGACCATCGTTATTCTTGATCATCCTGATCAGTACAGAAATATACTCACTCTATTTTGCCATAAGATATGTTACGATTCTTAAACTGAAAGCTATTTATCCATATCTGGCTTTCTTTCTCACATCGCTATTCTTGCATTATGCCTCTCCTATTTACTACAACCGGCGCAACTATCATTCTACCTTTCGAAGCGAACGAGAATCCCTTGTTGCCGCCTATTGCGGCAAATCCATTTCCCTCCCAACAGGGGAATGCGATAAGAACTGCGTGGAACTGCCGCCGCAGTGGAAGCATTTGTCCGTGGAACGCAGGACCGAGATCGCTTGCGGCGAGGCCAGTAATACTGCCCTGTTTTTCACCGAATGGGGCTTTCTCAACTATTGGGAGGCCCTGATATACCGTTCCGACGACTCCTACCCCGATGAGCCCCACATCCTCCGCGCCCGCTCCATCGAACGGCTCGGCAAAAACTGGTTCTATATCGTCCGCTGACCGCCTCCCCCTCTCCGCTCCCCGCCTCCTTTCTCCCGGCCACGATGGCGAAGACCAGCAGCGCCATGGCCAGGCCCAGGTGCAGCCAGTCCAGGTAGCGGACATGTAGGGGGGCGACGAGACGCAGGGCGCCGTTTTGCAGCACGCGCACGATGTCGTTGGCGGCTACGGCGGCGGAAAATCCCCATACGCACTTTAGACGGGCGGACCCGCCGCGAGCTAAGCGCGGCGAACTTGGACAGCGAAAGATTTGGGCCGCCTGCAAACGAGGTGGAAGGCGGCGATGCTCTGGAAGTTGTCGAGCCCGCCGAGTCGAGCCGAGCCCTGGGCCTCTACCCCAGTCCTTCCCGGTCCCAGGATACAAGGGGGGCCAAACAACGCCGTTGGTTCGTCCAGACCGCATCCCAACCTCCCGGGCGTCCCGATCATCAACCGTCCGGAGACGGCGCGGGATCACGGACGCTGGTTTGCACGGCATTTTTTTGCTACCGCGCCGCCATGGTTGTTGTTACAAGGAGGCTAAACGAAGCGGGTTACCGGAAGGAACAACTCCGAACAGGAGCGAGGCGCGACCATGCAGGACTTTCACAAGTTCATGCAGTGCTTTTTGCAAATCAAGGCCCAGGACGTGGCGGAGATCTGGAAGACCTTGGAAGCGAACAGATCCTGCGACAAGCCCAAATGCGACGTGGGCGCGTGGCACTCCGAAGACGGCCGCATGTTCTATCTGGAAGTCGCCATCCTTAACAGCGGCGGCCGTCTTCTTCGGGTGGAAATCGGCCAGGACGGCAAGTTCCAGGCCTCCCTCGTCCTGCCGGACATGGATTGAGGCCGCCTGGCCCCCCGCGCCCCACAGGAGCCTTCGGCAGGGCGCCTCACCCCTGGCGACAATCTGAGCGGGACAACACCGTCATTCGTGGGAAGCCTTGATGTACCGCTCCGACGACTCCTACCCAGAGGAACCCCACAGCCTGCGCGCCTCCTCCATCGAGAGGCTCGGCAGAACTGGTTTTACATCGTTCGCTGACGCGACGAAGGCCTGGAAGGCGCGGCTTTCACTGTCCCGGCGGATGGCGTAGCATTGGCCGGCCGCGACGGTGTGTTTTTGGAAAACGCCGTTAGCCTACCCGTGGAGCCCACCTTTGGGGACCTCTCGGACAAGCGGACAGTCTCTCGGCCTTTCCCTGCACGTACTGTCGTCTCGTCCGCTCTGCCGCCGAGTGAATGGAAAACGACGCGTGCCGCCCAGGATGGGGTGGCCCGCTTTTTTGATTGCGTATTGTCAGCGTTCCTCTCTGGCCGAAATGGCGTTGCAAGGCTTCCCGCCAAACGGTATATCCGCAGCATCAGTGGTCACAACTTTTTTACTCGAACCTCATGCGCAAACCAACCATGCCGTTCAATGCGACGGAGCATTTTGACGAAAGCCTGACGGCCAAGTATGACCGCAGAATCCGAATGTTTTGTCCCAGTTATGATGCACTGCACCAGATGACCATTCCCTGGCTTCAAGGGCTGCCAGACAACGCCTGCTTTCTTTCGGCGGGAGCCGGCACCGGAGCCGAAATAGTCACTCTCTGGAAATATTTCCCCGCTTGGCGCTTTGTGGCTGCGGATGTTTCGCCGGACATGCTTCTCGCTTGCAAGAACAAGGCGATTGCGGCCGGCATGGCGGACAGGGTTACATGCTTTCACGGCCGATTGCAGGACTATCGATCCCCTGCATTGTTCGACGGGGCTTCCTCTGTCTTCGTGGCCCATTTTATCCGGGACAAACAGGAAAAACTCGCCTACTTCCGGTCCATTGCGGCTAACCTGAAACCTGGCGGCTTGCTCCTTGTCGCCGATCTTGTTGGCGACAAAGCCTCTCCTGAATTTCCGCTGCTGCTGGATGCCTGGTTGCGATCCTATGCCATGCATGACGTTTCAGATGAAGAGTTGCTCAAAGATCGTACTCACATTGAACGTGATGTGGATTTCATCTCCGAATTCGCGCTGATCGCGCTCTTACGTGAAGCAGGATTTTCAACCCCCTTGCGATTTTATCAAACGTATTTGTTTGGAGGCTGGGTCACTGCCCGTGTCATCTAGCGCCGCATTCGCCGGTCGCGACGGAGTGTTTTTGGAAAACGCCGTTAGCCTACTCTGTGAAGCCCGCCTATAGGGACGTCTCGGACAAGCGGACAGTCTCTCGGCCTTTCCCTGCACGAACTGTCGTCTCGTCCGCTCTGCCGCCGAGGGAACGAAAAACGACGCGGGCCGCCCCGGAGGGGGGCGGCCCGCTTTTTTACACATCCTTCTCTCAGCTGGATTACTTTATTTCACACTCCATAAAAGGCGCTTATTTCGAACCGCATGGCATCACATTCTTCTTTATTCCTTCGCTTCATAGCATCACAAGTACCATACTATTCCTGCGGCATGGGTTTCACCCTTTTTTTGAAACTATTAAATATGCTTATTCTTGATAATGAGTCCATGAATTTTCAGGAGCGTCAAGTTTTTTCTCACACAGATAATAACCACGCCATGCCATGCATGTTCGACCTTATTGGCAGCGCGATTGCCATCTGCTAATTGATAACCATGCCGTCATCAGAAATCCTATCCGCCTCCGATGCTACGGCAAAAGCCATCCGCCGTTGCCGGCTAGCCCTTTGGTGGACGGTTGTATTTCTTCTTTTTAACTTACCTTTCACGTATTATGACTATACAATCTACGCCTTTCTGCCGGCTCCGTTCTACACATGGGGACCATTTGTGCTCTTTTGCCTTCAAATAGGAACTGAGATATACAGTATCTATCTTCTCATTCGCTATTTTAGGACCCCTCGTTTTCGAGCATTCTACCCTCTCCTTGTTGTACTTACGGTTCATTTTTCAATTCAGCAGACAAACCCATCAGATGTAAATATCAAGTATTATTGCTCCTTGTTTCGCGACGAACGAGAATATGTCGTCTCGTCTTATTGCAATAAAAGTCTTCGCCTGGAGAAAGGGAAATGCGACGAGTGCCAAGTACTCCCACCGAAGTGGAAACACCTAGCGTTGGAAAATCGAACTGAAATATCCTGTGATGGGGACAAACAAACAGCTCTCTTTTTCACGAATTGGGGTTTTCTCGCTAGTTGGGAGGCACTTATGTACCGCTCCGACGACTCCTACCCCGATGAACCCCACATCCTGCGCGCCTCCTCCATCGAGAGGCTCGGCAAGAACTGGTTTTACATCGTTCGCTGACCGCGACGAAGGCCGGGGAAGGCGCGGCTTTCACTGTCCCGGCGGATGGCGTAGCATTGGCCGGCGTTGCGGCCGGGCCGCGATTTCGTGCTCGCCGGAACGGCTGCGGCCTGCACGCGGCAGCCCGCAAACAGTGCGCATCCGCGCCGGAGCCTGCCATGCCGGACATCCTGCCCCAGCTGGGCTTCATTCTCCTCGGCCTCGGCGTCGGGGCCTACGGCACGCTCATCGGAGCCGGGGGCGGGTTCGTGCTCATGCCGGTCCTGCTGCTGCTCTACCCCCGCGACTCGCCGGCGCTGCTCACCAGCATGTCGCTGGCCGTGGTCTTTTTCAACGCCGCTTCCGGCTCCGAGGCCTACGCCCGCATGGGCCGCATCGACTACCGGTCCGGCATCGCCTTCGCGGTCGCGGCCCTGCCCGGCTCGGTCATCGGGGCCCTGTCCACCAACTTCGTGCCCCGCCGTCTCTTCGACGGCATCTTCGGAGCCCTGCTCATGGCCGGGGCCCTCTCTCTGCTGCGAAACGGCCGGAAAAAGGAGCCGGACAAGGTCGCGGACGGACCGGGCCTGACCCGGCGGCGCATCCAGGACCGGGGCGGCGCGGTCCACGAATACGCCTTCCGCATGCGCACCGGCGTGCTTGTCAGCGTCTTCGTCGGCTTCGCGTCGAGCTTCCTCGGCATCGGCGGCGGCATCATCCACGTGCCGATGCTGGTGTACCTGCTCAACTTCCCGGTCCACGTGGCCACGGCCACGTCACACTTCATCCTGGCCGTGATGGCCTTGTCCGGGACGCTGGTCCACGTCTTCACCGGCGTCTTCACCCACGGCGTCCATCGCACCATCTATCTGGCGCTCGGCGTCATGATCGGAGCGCAACTCGGGGCCCACTTCTCGAACCGCATTCGCGGCCGCTGGATCATCGCTTCCCTGGCGCTCGCCCTGCTGTTCGTCGGCGCGCGCATCCTGGCGCAGGCATTCTAGCAAGGGAAAAGATATGCCTCCGGCGGCCGGGAGGGGTGACCCCTCCCGGACCCACCCGTCCAGGGGGT
>CAZIJE010000090.1:6918-15040 GCA_964539435.1 uncultured Desulfovibrio sp. | reverse complement strand
GTCCCACGGCGTCCCCCGGAGCGTCGAGCAGGCCCAGGATGTGGTCCTTGGCCGCCAGGGTCAGGGTCAACAGCTCCCTGGTCACCGGCAGCTGGCCCGAGCGGACCCGGTCGAAGACCGTTTCCACGTCATGGGTGAAGCGCGAGATCTCCTCGAAGCCGAACATGGCCCCGCCGCCCTTGATGGTGTGCATGGCCCGGAAACAGGCGTCCACGCCCTCCATGTCGGAGGGGTCCTTTTCCAGGTCCAAAAGCCCCCGCTCCAGTTCGCCCAGCAGTTCCCGGGTCTCTTCCACGTACAGTCCGATGGACGGGTCTGTCTCACGCATGGCGCACCTCGGCCGCGTAGGGGTTGGCAACCGACCGGGCAGGCGTCGGGGCCGCCCTAGAACCGCTCGAACTGCTCATCGTCGCCCTCCATGTCCAGGGCGACGGCGGCCTTGGCCGGTTGCGCCTGGGGCCTTTCGGCGGGCTTCCTGGCCGGGGCCTTGCCCAGGGCGGCCGTGGGCCGCGCGGCCGGCTTGCCCTTGGTGGGGGTAATGGCTCGGGCCCGGACGCCGGCCTCGATCTGGAAGAAGGCGATGCTGGCCTGGAGCTGCTCGGCCTGGGCCGAAAGCTCCTCGGAGGTGGAGGCCAGTTCCTCGGAGGCCGAGGCGTTTTGCTGGATGACCTGGTCGAGCTGCTGCAGGGCCTTGTTGACCTGGCCGGAACCGGTGGACTGTTCCTGGCTGGCGGCGTTGATCTCCTGGACCAGGTCGGCGGTGCGCTGGATGTCGGGCACGAGCTTGCCGAGGAGCTCGCCGGCCCGTTCGGCCACGCTGGTGGTGGTGCGGGAGAGCTGGGTGATCTCCGAGGCGGCCGATTGGCTGCGTTCGGCCAGCTTGCGCACCTCGGCGGCCACGACCGCGAAGCCCCGGCCGTGCTCGCCGGCCCGGGCCGCTTCCACGGCGGCGTTTAAGGCCAAGAGGTCGGTCTGGCGGGCGATCTCCTCGATGATCGAGATCTTGCCCGCGATCTCCTTCATGGCGGCCACGGCCTGGGTCACGGCCTGGCCGGATTCGCGGGCGTCGCCCGCCGCCTTCACGGCGATGGCCTCGGTCTGGCTGGCGTTGTCCGCGTTCTGGCTGATGCTCGAGGCCATCTCCTCCATGGCCGAGGACGACTCCTCCACGGCCGAGGCCTGCTCGGTGGCCCCCTGGGACAGGGATTCGGCCGAGGCGCTCATCTCCTCGCTGCCCGAGGCCACGTTCTCGGCCCCGGACTGGACTTCGCTGACCACTTCGCGAAGCCTTGCGATCATCTCGGCCATGCTCCGAAGCATCACGTCCTTGTCCGACCTCGGGGTGACGGACACCGTCAGGTCGCCCTCGGACAGGCGGCTGGCCACGTCGGCCGTGGTCCGCTCGGCCACGATCATGCGCTCCATGGCCGTAAGCAGGGTGCCGATCTCGTCGCGGCTATCCACGGCCACGTCCACGTCCAGGTCGCCGATGGACACGGCCTGGGCCGCGGCAATGGCCTTGCGGATGCCGCCCAGGATGCCCCTGGTGATCAGCACGGCGAAAAGCAGGCCGAGCAGCGTGGCGGCGACGGCGGCGGAAATGTTGACGACATTGGCGGTGCGGGAATCGTTGGCCATGCTTTCCTGCTGCACGGCCACGGACTCCTCGGCGACCTTGCCGGCCTTTTCGGCCGCGGCCGCCATCTCCCGGACCACCGCGGCCTGGGTCTCGGCGGCGGAAACGAAGCCGTCCATGCGGGTCCGGTAGGTCTCGGCCCGGGTGACGATCTCGGCCATCATGGCCTTTTCCTCGGAGGCGGCCAGAAGCTGCTGGGTCTCGCGGCCGGCCGCGATCAGGCCGTCCAGGATGCCCCGGGCCGTGTCCATGCGCGCCCTGTCGCCCCGCCACAGATAATAGAGGACCTCGATGCGGGAGCGCAGGAACTGCTCCACCACCTGGCCGACCCGGTCCTGGGCCACGGCGGCCTTCTGCAGCGCCTCGACGCCATGGCCGGCGGCCTTTTCCAGCGTCGCGGCCTGGCGCCGCGCCAGGTCCTCGGCCGCCTTCTGCAGGCCGCCGGCGGCCTCGACCACGGCCTTGAACGTTTCTTCCCGGGCCTTCTCGCTTTCGAGGTATCGGCCCATGCCGGCCTCGTAGGCCGTCATGTCGGCCACCAGGGTATCGATCATCTCCCGGTTGCGGGGGACGTTGAGAGTGTGCTTGAGGGCCAGGGCCTTTTCCTTGGCCCCGCCCAGGTCCTTGCGGAACGCGTCGAGGCGTGTCTGGTCCTTGAAATTGGTGAAGTAGAGCATGTTCAGGCGGGCGTTGGTGATGCCGTCGCTGATTTCGTTGACGGCCTGCATCTTGCTCGAGCGCGACAGGAGCTGGTCCAGGCTCCAGTAGCCGACCACGGACACGGCGATGGTGAAAAGGATCAGCAGGCCAAATCCCAACCCGAGCTTAAAGGCAAGTCCGCGATTCTTGAGCATAATGGACTCCGTAGTTTGGGTTTCGGGCGTGCGCGACAACACCGTCGGCGCGGACAAGAGACAGGGGTGAGTCCAGTACGTCTCGAGGCTCTTTCGGCGCGAGGGCGTCGGATACGTAAACGCTCAGCGGAAAAAATCCTCGTCAGGAGCACCCTGCTGCTGCGGGGCCTCGTCCTGGGGGGCCTCGCCAAGCACTTGGGAAATATCCATGATCTCGTCGCTGGAAAAAACCTTGTCCACATCGAGGACCAGGATGAACCGGTCGCCGTGCTTGCCGATGCCCCGGATGAAGTCCGCGCGCACGGCGGCTCCCATGCGCGGCGGCGGATCGATGCGGTCCGTTTCCAGTTCCAGCACTTCCTTGACCGAATCGGCCAGGGCGCCCATGACCGAAACCATGTCGTCGCGTTTGATCTCCACGATGACGATGCGGGTGTTGAGGGTCTGCTCCACCCGGCCCAGACCGAATTTCATCTTCAGGTCCACCACGGGAACCGCGTTGCCCCGCACGTTGACCACGCCGCGCATGAAGTCCGGCGTCTGCGGAATGCGGGTGATGTCCGTGTAGTCGAGAATTTCCCGGACGGAAAAGATGTCGATGGCAAAGAGTTCGTTCCCTAATGTCATGGTGAGGAAACGCTGGCTGCCGGACGGAGCGTCAGTGGCCATAGTGGTCCCTTTCCCTTAAATGGGTTTTTGCCACAAATGTCAGTATAGTTTTCTGGCTCAATGATACGATTGTTCTATATGACTAGTTTACTACCAACCTGCAGGGATGACAACGATTTTTTTACAAAAGCCATGGAAGGCGGTGTAGTCGTGCTTTGCTTGGGAGGCCGCACCACTGAGGAGGCGGTCCTTTTTCAAGCGGCACACCGGGCCATGACAGTGGTCCGACGGCTTGCGGCAGTTCCCTGAAACAGGACGCCAAGCCATTTTGGACTCCACTTTTCCGGGCTTTGCGCTTAGGCTGCGCCAAAACAGCGAGGTTCCCATGCCACCCAAACGCGCCACCACCGCAGCCGTCGGCAAGACCCTGGAAGAGCGGCGTGAGGCCGCCCGCGAGGCGGCCCTCAAGGAGCTCAAGGCCCTTCGCGCCGATCTCGCCACCCTTGAAGCGGTCCTGTCCGGCCGCCGCAAAAAGGGAGACTTCTCCCTGTTCGACGTGGCCCATGGCGCGTTCGAAATTTTCCGCAACGCCGCCGCCGTGTTCGAGGCCGAAACACTTATCGGCGCGTTGGCCGAGGAACTTGAGGCCGCCAAATCCGTGGAGTTTCTGGAAAAGCACGGCGCCACCGAACTGGTCAAGCCGGCCGGCTGGCACTGGATCTCGCCGCGCGGGGAAATGCATTTCCTGGGCAAGTCCGACGACGCCCAGAAGGCGGCCGACAAGCTCAACGCCCTCCTGCCGGGCGCCCGGCGGCCGAAAAAGCGCGACAAGGCGGCCGAGGCGGGCCAGGGGCCGGCGGCGGACGACAATGGCGCCACCCCTGGCGAAGCCGTGGACACAGACCGGGCATGAGGCCTCGGAACACGCAGCCAGGCGTCCGGACGGCGGGCAGGGCGGCCGCCTTGGCGCTTGCGGCCTTTTTTCTCGTTTCGTTCCTGGTCGGCTGCTCCGACGACGCGCCGCCAAAGGGGCCGGAGGCGGTCACGGGCAAGACCCCGGTGGTGCGGCCCGAGGACGTCCACGTCCGGGGGCCGGGCGGGGCGGCCGTTCTGGCCCCGGACTATCGCCAGGGCCTGACCGCCGATCTTCCGGCCGCCGGGGACCCGTCCCCGGCCCGGGGCGGCACGGTCCCGGCCGCCGGACCGACTCCCCCCCGGCCGGTTGCCGGGCAGGCCGCCCCAGGGCCGGCAGGCAGGGCGGAACCGCCGGCCGCGCCGGGACGGCCCCCCTCCGGAACCGCCGGCCCTTCCCCCCTGGCGGCCGAACTGCGGCCCGCCGACGCTCCGGCGGCGGAGGGGGGCAGGGGCGAGGCGGGCAGGGTCGATGGGCCTGTCCAGGCCCGGTCCGGTTCCGGTCGGCCGGCCGCGTCCACGGGCTTTCCCGTGCCCGGCTGTCGGCAGCTGGTGCTGGTGGTGGCCCCGACGGCAGAGGCGGACCGGGGAGTGCTGCGCCGGTTCACGCGCCAGGGGCCGGACGCGCCGTGGATCGAGGCCGGCGCGTCCGCGCCGTGCCTGCTCGGCCGCAAGGGGCTTGGGGTCGGACGGGGACTGACGCCGCCCCTGCCCGGACCGGCCAAGCGCCAGGGCGATGGCCGCACGCCTTCGGGATTTTTCCCGCTCCCCGCGGCCTTTGGCTACGCCGACGCCCAGGCCGCCCAGGCGGCCGGGGTCAGGCTGCCGTATGTGCCGGTCACGGACCGCACGGCCTGCGTCACGGATCCGGCCTCGGACGCGTTCAACCGGGTGGTCGGGCCGGGCGAGCGGATGGCGGGCGGGACGCGCCAGGAGCGGATGGTCCGGGACGACCGGGCCAATGTCTGGGGCGTGGAGATCGGCCACAACCGCGACCACCCGGACGCGGAGGCCGGCTCCTGCGTGTTCGTCAACGTCCGTCCGGCCGGCGGCCCGCCGACCGGCGGCAGCATCGGCTGTCCCGAGGCCGTGACCGCCGCCCTGGCCGCCTGGCTCGACCCCGACGCCGAGCCGGTCCTGGCCGTGCTGTCGGCCCCGGACTACCAGGACCGCCAGTCGCTCTGGGGCCTGCCCTAGGCGTTGCGCCGCATCGGCCGTCCTCTTCCGAAACGCCGGACAAAAGGCCCGTTCGCCTGGGGCGAGCGGGCCTTGGCTCTTTAGGAGATGGGGAAAGGGGTCAGGGCATGGGCTGGCGGCGTCGGCGCAGGTGGTCCTCGCGGCCGAAAAAGGCCAGTTCCAGCCAGTCGAGGCCGAAGGTCAGGGCCTCCTCCTCGTCGTGCATGACCTTTTCCTGGCGGGCCTCGTCGATCTCCACCAGCCGGAAGAGTCCCATCTTGCCGATGAACTCCTGAAAGGCGTCGGGCTGGTACTGGGCCAGCCAGACCATCTGGGCCTGCTTGTCCGACAGGGCCGCGCCCTTGCCCCGGGCCAGGGCCATCAGCCGCATGTAGCGGTCGTTGAACCGGTTGTAGACGGCCAGGTCCTGGTCGGCCAGCCAGGCGGGGGCGTCCCAGGAGGCGGCCTCCTCGAACCCCTGGCAGTGGGGCTCCTGGACCACGAAGAACTGCTCCACCACCGAGCCGTCCGCATCCAGGCGGGTGGCCCGGCCCAGGGGATAGGTGCGGCAGGCTCCGGGACGGTCGGCGTAGACCTTGCACCCCTCGGGGGAGACGAACGGGCACCGCTTCTGCCGTTCCTCGCGCATCTTGAGGCGCAGCATGGGAAAGCCGGTGTCCGGGGCAATGAAGCGGACGGCGAAGTGGTTGAGGAAGTCCGTGGCCGAGATGCCGAGCGCCCGGCGCAGGCGCAGGGCGTCGTAGGGGGTGAGCATCAGGGTCAGGTCCGAACAGCAGGCGTTGAAGCACGGCACGTCCGGATGGCAGGCGAAGCGGAAGCGCTCGCCGGGCCTCAGCTCGGGAAGCGATTTGAGAAAGGCGTCCGTGGCGTCGGCCTCGTTTTCAATCAAAGCGTCGTTTAAGTCTTTCATGGCGGCGTGGCTCCTTGCCAGGGCCTTCTAATGCCGCCGCCAAGACTTGGCAACCTCGCCCCGTCGGACGGGAGCGCCTTGACAGGCCTGAAAAAAACAGGAAGCTTGCGCCCATTGGCCATGCGCCGTCCGGACCTTGGGTCGGGCTGAGGGGGCCCGTCGCCGCCGCGCGTCGGGGTTCCGGAGAAACCGCCCGGGGCGCGGCGAAACACGCTTGGGAGACCGCGGGGGGACCCGGCTTCCCATGCGCCGGGGACAGGATGCAGACGGGTTTTTCCTTGCGGCTCCACAACCGCCTGCTGGAACTCGACCGCGTCGCCGACGCGGTGGAGGCCTTTGGCGAGGCCCACGGCCTTTCCGCCAGACTGCGTTTCCAGATCCGCCTCGTCCTCGACGAACTGCTCACCAACATCATCAGCTACGGGTACCCCGAGGACGGGGAGCACGAGATCACCGTGGCCATGGGCCAGGACGGCCCGCGCCTGCGTTTCGTGCTCGAGGACGACGCCCGGCCCTTCGACCCCCTGACGGCCAAGACGCCCGACACCGCCGCGGACACGGACGACCGTCCCATCGGCGGGCTCGGCATCCATCTGGTGCGCACGATCATGGACCGGGTCGCCTACGAGCGGGTGGACGGGACCAACCGGCTGATACTCGAAAAAGACATCGAATAACGCGAAAGGGGAGGCGATATGCAACTCGTGGAAAAGGAGAGCGGCGAGGTCACGGTGCTCGAGCTCGGCGGACGGCTCGACAGCAACACCTCCAAGGTCCTGGAGGACAAGGTCATGGAGATCCTCGGCCAGGGCAAGAAAAAGGTGCTCATGGATTTCAAGGACGTGGATTACATCAATTCCACGGGGCTTCGCGTCCTGCTTTTGGCCCTGCAGCAGCTCAAGAAGATCCAGGGCAAGCTTGTGCTGTCCACCATCAAGGACTACATGAAGGAAGTGTTCGAGATCTCGGGCTACACCGAGATATTCCCGATCTACGCCACCCAGGAGGAAGGCCTGGCGCACTTTTCCTGACCTCCGGGTGTTGCCACGCAAAAGGATCAGACCATGCTGACACGGTTTTTCATACTCCCGGGACCGGCGCGACGCGCGGTTTTCCTTGTCCTGGCGCTTGGCTGCGCCCCCTGTCTCGCCCGGGCCGCCGACGGCCCCCTGGAACTGGCCGGCATCCGCCTGGGCCAGACGGTGGAAGCCATGGGCGACAGGCTCGTGGCCTCGGCCACGGACCGGGCCTTCCACCGGCCCTACATCGGCAACGTGCCCGTGGCCCCCACGCCCGGGTTTCGCAGCGGCTACGCGGAAGTCGGACTGTGCGCCAAGCCCGGGCGCATCGTGCGCGTCAAAATGCACTACGCCGACGACTCCCTGGCCTTTTTCAACCACGTCATGGCCGCGCTCAAGAAACGTTACGGCGAGCCCTCGGAGTGGCGCGGCAACGCTTTCGGCACGCTGCGGACCTGGAAATGGAGCCTCAAGGCTCCGGACGGCCAGCCGGTCAGCCTCATCCTCATGCACTACGCCGGCGAGGACGGGGCCTTCACCGAGGGCAACTCCATCCGCATCGCCGCCACGTCGCTGGTGCGCGAGGAGGAACGGTGCCAGGCCGAGAAGCAGGCCACGGAAACCGGACGGGCCGCGGCCCAAAAGGATGCCGCGGACATCAAGGCCCTGGGACCCGAATGGTATCTGCCCCACTGAGGGCGCACCCCAGCCGCAAGGGAGTCGTGTGACGGCATCGCTTCTGGAATCACGGTATCTGGACCGCCGGACCGAACTGGCCGGGCTGCTCGGCCGGCTCGGCGAACTGCTGGCCCGGTGCGGCCGGGCCGACCTGGAGGCCACGGCTTCCGAGCTTCTGGCCCACGTGTCCGAGCCGTTTCTGTTCGTGGTGGTCGGCGAGGTGAAAACCGGCAAGAGCAGCTTGGTCAACGCCCTGCTCGGCGCGCCGGTCACGGACGTGGCCCCGGACCCCTGCACGGACCGCATC
>CAZIJE010000090.1:5646-6908 GCA_964539435.1 uncultured Desulfovibrio sp. | reverse complement strand
GCCGCGAACCGTCCCCGGCAGAAGAGCGCGGCGACTCCCTGGTCCGCCGCGTCTTCGTGGACAACCCCCTCCTCGACGGCCTGGCCATCGTGGACACCCCGGGCGTGGACAGCATCATCGACCGCCACCAGGAGATCACCGAGGAGTTCATTCCCCGGGCCGACCTGGTGCTCTTCGTCTTTTCGGCCCTGAACCCCTATTCACGC
This sequence comes from uncultured Desulfovibrio sp., assembly GCA_964539435.1. Taxonomy (GTDB): domain Bacteria; phylum Desulfobacterota; class Desulfovibrionia; order Desulfovibrionales; family Desulfovibrionaceae; genus Solidesulfovibrio. The sequence continues at coordinate 6,702 of CAZIJE010000090.1, read as the reverse complement.
TCGGCCTGGGACTTTTTCGACCTCATGGCCACCACCTGGCGGCGCAACGTGGCCTTCGCCCTGACCCAGGCCGACCTGGCCAGCGGCGAACAGGTCGAGGTCAACACCAAGCGCCTGCGGGAACTGGCCCGGGAGCACGGCCTGCCGGATCCCAGCGTCTTTCTCGTCTCGTCCACCCGGAGCCTTGCGGACCCGGAAGCCGGCGGCATCGAGGCCCTGCGCCGCCACATCCGGGACATGACCGCCTCGGGCGGACACTTCGCCGGCAAGCTCGAAGCCACCCGGCGATCGGCCCTGCGCCTGCTCGACGAGCTCGGCCGGTCCCTGGAGGCCCAGAACCGGGAACTGGCCGCGGACACGGCCGAGGCCGGCCGCATCCGCAAGCGCCTGGCCACGGCCCGGCAGGCGGCCGGACGCGAGGCCGAGGTTCTGCGGACCCGGGTGGAGGCGGCCTACGCCCGGCTGGCGACGGCCTTCGAAGAGGCCTTTGCGGCGGAGCTGCGCTTTGGCGGCATGATCGGCCGGTCCTTTGCCGCCCTGTGGCGGCGCAAGGCCGAGTCCGGGCCGGCGGCCCGGCTGCGGGAGCTGGGCGAGGCGTTTTCCCGGGACCTGGAGCGGGAGGTGGACGCCATCGCCCGCCAGGGCGCGGTCCACATCTTCGAGAGCGTGAGCGGTTCGGTGCGCATGGTCCTGGACGAACTGCGGCTGCGGCGCGCGGCCGGGCCGGGGCCGGACGCCGACGCCCTGGCCGCCCAGCGCGACCGGGTGCTGGCCGAGGTGGCCGAACGGGTGGAAACGCTTCTGGCCGAAGGCGGCCCCATGGCCGGCATCGACCCCAAAAGCGTCTCCGGCCTCGATCCCAAGGCGGCCCTCGGCGGGGCCCTGGTGGTCCTGGGGACCATTTTCGCCCTGGCCGTCAAGAGCGTGGTCATCGACGTGACCGGCGGGGTGGTGGCCGCCGGCGGGGCGCTTCTGGCCGGCAGCGCGCTCTTCTGGCAGCGGCCGCGCGTGCTGGCCGCCCTGGATGTGCTCTGCTCGGCGTCCCGGAGCGAGAGC
>CAZIJE010000090.1:570-5636 GCA_964539435.1 uncultured Desulfovibrio sp. | reverse complement strand
GCTGGCCGCCGGCGGCGAACGGCTGCGCCGGGAGCTCGACGAGCGCCTGGAGGCCCGGGTGGACCGGATCTTTCGGGAACTGGAAGAGCGCTTCAGTCCCTTTTTCACGGACATCGAGGCCAGAACCGATTCCCTGGCCGACCTGACGGCCCGGCGGGAGGAGCTGGCGACCGCGTTTGCGGCCTATGACCCCAAGGGCGGGGCGTCAGGCCCGGACGGGGCTGCGGCCGTTTCCTGATGGCCGCGCCCGCCCGCCCCGGCCGCGGACCGGGACCGGATCGGAGGCGGCCATGAGCCAGGAGCCCCCGTTTCTTTTCCTGCACATCCCGCGCACGGCCGGCACAACGCTCAACCGGCTGCTGGAGCGGAACTTCCCGCCCGAGGCCGTGCTGTCGCTCTACAGCCGCGAGGAATTTTCCCGCCACGCCACCCTCGACGCCGCCCACCTGGACAGGCTGCGCCTGATCCAGGGGCATGTGCTCCTCGGCGACTACGAGCGGTTCACCCTGTACGAGACGCCGGTGCGGGTCTTCACCTTTCTGCGGGAGCCGGTTTCGCGGGTGGTGTCGGAGTATTTTTTCCTGCGCGCCTGGCCGCACCAACACCTCCACGAACTGCTTCACCGGGAGAACGTGAGCCTCTCGGACTATGTCACCAGTTCGCACCGGCTCCTGCGCTACAAGGGCTCGAATTTCATGACCCGGGTCATTTCGGGCCTGGACCCGGACGCACAGCCCGACGCGGCCCTGGAGCGGGCCAAGGCCAACCTGCGCGACCGGTTCGTCTGCTTCGGCCTGACCGACCGGTTCGACGCCAGCCTGCTCCTGCTGGCCGAGGCCCTGGGGCTTAGCGATCTGCTCTACGAACGGCAAAACGCCCTGCGCCGGCCGGCCGGGGAGCGGGCGACCGAAGCGGAGCGGGCGCTCGTGGCCGCGCGGAACCGGCTGGACGCGGAACTGCACGCCTTTGCCACGGCCCTGTTCGAGGAGCGGGTGTCGGCCCGGGGGGCGGCCTTTGCCGCCAGGCTCGCCCGCCACGAGCGGGTGCTGGCCAAGTTCCAGAAGGTCTGCGGCCTGCTCGAGGCCAGGGGCGGCGTCACGGCCGGGGAGATCGAAAAGCCCAAGGCTTGAACGCAGGCCGGCGTTCAGGCCGGATACGGCCCGGACCGGGCAGCGTGTTTCCTGCCGGCGTTACGGAGCGGCGAAAGGCGGCGGCACGGCCGTTACCGGGGAAGCAGGCCCAGGGCCATGAGCTTGTCGAGCAGTTCCGACCGGTTCGGGGGCTTCACCAGGTAGGCGGCCACCTGGCCGTCGAACAGGGCGGTCATGGTGTTGGTCTCGTCGTCCATGGACGTGACCATCACGGCCCTGGCCCTGGCCTCGGGCGGGACGGCGGCGGCCGCTTCGATCTCCCGGATGCGGGCCAGGGTCTCGTGGCCGTCCATGCGCGGCATGATGATGTCGAGAAAGACCACGTCAAAGGGCGCACCCGCCTTGATGGCGGCACCGACGGCGTCCACGGCCTCCAGGCCCGAGGCGCACAGGACGCATTGGGCCAGGCCCGACAGGTGGGATGCCAGGATGTGCCGGCTGGCCGCGTCGTCGTCCACCACTAAAACCCGCATGCGTCCTCCCTGAAAACAGTTGCTACCGTACGCCAAGGGCGCATTGGGCTCAAGCGCAACCTTGACGCCGGAGGTCGACATTTCCGGCTGTCGCCGGGTGGCGGCAGATACGGTTTCTCCAAGGGTATCAGGCCACTTTCCCGTGCCTGCTTGCAAAACCCCGGGGGCGGGGTAGGGTGGCCGCCACGCCCCGCCGGCATCCGGACAAGACGGGCGCGCACCTTATGTTGGACAGGAGGGACGGCATGGATCTGATCCAGGTGGATGCGACGAAGTGCAAAAAGGACGGCATGTGCGTGATCGAATGCCCGAGCGGAGCGCTGGAGGCCGATGCCGACGGCGGACCGGTCGCGGCCGATCCGGCCGTGTGCAACGCCTGCGGTCACTGCGTGGCCGTGTGTCCCCACGGGGCGCTGACCAATACCCGGGTCGCGGCCGTTGGCGGGGAAGTTTTAGAAAATGTCTGGTCCTGGCCGTCCCCGGAGGCGGTGGACGGGCTGTTGCGCGGCCGGCGCTCCATCCGGGCCTACAAGGACAGGCCCGTGCCCCGGGACGTGCTGGCGGAAGTGATCGACGTGGCCCGGTACGCGCCCACGGCCTCCAACGCCCAGGAGGTCCGGTGGATCGCCCTGGCCGGAGAGGACAGGATGCGCGAGCTGGCTGCGCTGACCGCCGCCTGGTTCGCGGGCAACGGCCGGCAGAAGAAGTATTCGGCCATGTGGGAGCGGGGGCGGGACTATTTCCTGCGCTCCGCCCCGGCCCTGGTCGTGACCTACGCCCACGACGGCGCGCCCTTCGGCGCGGCCGACTGCGCCATCGCGCTCACCTTTTTCGAGCTGGCCGCCGTGTCCCGGGGCCTTGGAACCTGCTGGGCCGGGCTTTTGACCTATGCGGCCAATGGCGACCCGGCGGTGCGGGAATACCTCGGCGTGCCGGACGGCCACACGGTCCACGGCGGGCTCATGCTCGGTTATCCCAAGGTCCGGTTCGCCGGGGTGCCGCCGCGCAATGCGGCCGTCATCCGCTGGCTGTGAGCATGGCGACGGCAAGCATCCGACCGCGTATCGGGGCTTGCCGTCACCCCGTGAGTGCGTGACCATTCCGCCCCGGCCCCCTGCTCGCCAATCGTTTCGTCATGAAATAGGATGCTGGGCTGGCGAACATCCCGGGAGTCCGCATTGTCGTCCGCCTTCCCGGCCGGCGGCAACGTTCCTCTTGCGCCGACCATCCCGGGCGGGCTCCCGGAAGCACGCGAGCCCACCGCCTGGGGCTTGATCGATATCTCCTATCCGGTTACTCGCTGGATTCCAGCGAACAAGATTTCCAAACGTTCGCATGCGTTTCCCGTACGATTTGTCGGTTTTTCGACAATCCGCATTCAAAACCGTTTCGACGCGAAATCCCATCGTGTCGGAACCCGGAGAAGCACGATGCGAACGAGGGGATACCGTGCCTGGATAATCGTCTGTCTCGCCTGCGTCTCCTGCCTCGCCCCCGCTCTGGTCGGCGCGGAGGGAATGTTCAACCAGTTCGTCGGGTTGGGCGACAGCACCCTTGATACCGGCTATTTCCGTTATGCGTCGACGGGAAACGCGACAGCGGATGCAATGGTCGCTTCGGCCATCGCCGCCGGGGCCCAGGGCGGATGGGCCGGGCCCGGAATCATGACTTCCACCTTTCTGGCCGGAAGGTTCGGCCTCTCCGCCGAAACGGTCAGCGCCGGCGGCACCAACTTCGCCAACGGCAGCGCCTATACGACGCTCCTCAGTTCCGGGCCCGGAGTCGCCGCCGTCCCTGGCGGACTGTCCGGGAACGTGACCACGGTCCAGCAGATCGCCAACTACCTCGTCTCCCTGGGGGGAGCCGCCAATCCGAGCGCCCTGCATGTCGTCAACACCGGCAACAACGATCTGATCTTTGTGCAAAACCAGGGATCGGATTGGATCGCCGCCAACCCCAGCTTCCTAAACGGCGTGGCTTCCGAATTCGCGGCCGGCGTGGCGCTCCTGCAGGCGGCCGGCGCCCGCACCATCATGGTGCCCAATACCTTTTACACCTCGACGCTGACCGACTCGGGCGGCATCGTTCCCGCCAGCAACATCGACGACTACGCGCGCGCGGTCGCGTACGGCAATACGCGGTGGTCGGACCTGACGGCGGCGGGCGTGCGGTTCATTCCCGCCGACCTCACCAGCCTGTTCCAATTCGTGGCGACAAATCCCGTCCTGTTTGGCTTCTCCCCGTCCTCGGTGCTGTCGGCCAATGCTCCGTCTCCGGTCGCGGCCCTGATAACCACCTGGGACGACATCACGCCGGTCCAGCTGCAGACCTACCTTTTCGTCGACGGCCATCACCTGACCACGGCGGGGCAGAAGATCGAGTCCGATTACGAGGCGAGTCTGCTCACGGCGCCAAGCCTCATGTCCCTTCTGGCCGAGGCTCCGATCCAGAGCGGCCTGGCCCGGGCGGCCGTCATCCAGGGGCAGATCGACCTGACCGGCCAGCATCGCGGGCCAACGGGCGTCAACGTCTGGATCGCCGGCGGCGTCGGGGTCCTGGGCCTCAAGAATTTTTCAGGCTTTCCCGATGTCTCCGGCACCCCCTTCACGGGCTCGGCAGGCGTGGACTACCGGACGCCGTTCGGCCTGATCCTCGGCGCGGCCTTCACGGCCGGAATGCAGACCCAGCGGTTTTCCATCGGCGGCGGGCATTTCGACCAGAACGACCAGGCGCTGAGCCTTTATACCGCCTACCAGGCCGGACCGGTCTGGGGCAACGTGGTGGCCTCCTACGGCTGGTACCAGGACAAAATCGCCCGCGACGTGACCCTTGGCCTTTTTACCGACGGCAACAGCGCCGACACCACCGGCCGGTCCCTGTCCCTGGCCCTGCGCGCCGGGGGCGACATCCATCTGGGACCGGTCACCACCGGCCCGGTGGCCGGGCTGGTCTGGCAGCAGGTGCGCGTGAAAGGCTTTGCCGAATCCGGCGCCAGCGGCGCGGCCACAGGAACCAACGGCGTCACCGCCCTGTCCTTTGGCGAGCAGATCCGGGATTCGGCCATAAGCCAGCTCGGCTGGCGGGCGCAGGTGGACATTGCCGACTGGCGACCCTTTGCGGAAGCCAAGTGGAACCACGAACTGGTCGACCAGGGTGGCCGCAAGGTCAAGGCCGCGCTCACCTCGGCCACGGCCGCGCCCTATTCCATGGCCGCCGCCCCGGTGCGATCGGATTGGGCCACAGCCTGCGTCGGCGCGTCCTACAAGATCAGCGAGCGGGTGATGGTCCGGGGCGCGGCTTCGGCCCTGGTCTTTAATCCGCAAACGGTCAGTTACGGCGGCGAGTTGGGCCTGAGCGTCGGCTTCTAGACCACTGCCGCAGCGGACTTCGAGGCGGGACCATCGCATCCTGAAAGGCGTATGGGATTCCAAAGGGCCAAGCC
>CAZIJE010000090.1:0-560 GCA_964539435.1 uncultured Desulfovibrio sp. | reverse complement strand
GTGCCCGGCCGGTCGATTGACTGCCGCGCGCTCGCGCAATTCCTCCCCCCGGCCGCCGGCGGACGCGGGGGCGCGACCAGCTCCTCCTGACGGGGGGTGGTGTCCCCACCGGGCCCCGCCCTTGGCCCGCCGGAGGCTTCCTCCCTGGCCGTTGGCAAGGGGCCGGGTCAGGCCAGGGCCTTGATCACCACCAGGGTGATGTCGTCGTCCCGGGGTGCGCCGGCCTGAAAGACGGCCACGTCCGCGTGGACCGCGGCCACGATGGCCGCGGCCGGGGCCTGGGCGTGGTCGCGCAGCACCTTGCGGAACCGGTCCTTGCCGTACATGTCGCCGTCCGGGTTTTTGGCCTCCCAGATGCCGTCCGTGCCGATGGCCAGGAGCTGGCCCGGGGCCAGGCCCGGATGGGACTGCTCCTCATAGGCGTAGTCCGGCAGGACCCCGAGCGGCAGCCCCGGTCCCAGGAGCTCCTCGAAGGCGTCTGACGCCGGATCGTAGAGCAGGGCCGGATCGTGGCCGGCCCGGGACCAGGTCAGCCGTCCCTCCGGGGCCAGGCCGCCCCC
>CAZIJE010000089.1:0-15121 GCA_964539435.1 uncultured Desulfovibrio sp. | reverse complement strand
GAAGGGGAGAAGCGCCTCCGGCGGCCGGGGGGGATCATCCCCCCCGGACCCCCTGGAAGGGGGGAAGAGCGGGGATTACCAGAGGCCGGGGAGCAGGCGGTGGCGGGTTTTTTGGCAGTAGGCCGCGTAGTCCGGCAGGTGGGCCAGCAGGTAGCGTTCCTCGGCCAGGAGCCGGCACACGATCAGGCCGATCATGAAGGCGGAGAAGAAAAGCCCCCAGGCCGTGCCCAGGGCCAGGGGCAGGGAGACCAGCATGGGCAGGCTGGCGGCGTACATGGGATGGCGGACCACGGCGTAGGGGCCCGTGGTCACCACCCGCTGGTCCGCCTCCACGGTGATGGTGCTTCCGGCGTAGCTGTTTTCCTTGAGGACCAGAAAGACGAGCGCGAAGGAGAGAAGAAAAAAGCCGTCCGCCACCAGGACCAGCCAGGCCGGCACCGTGGACCAGTGGAAGCGGCGGTCGAACCCGGCGAAGGCGTGGAGGCCGTAGTAGCCGACCATGAAGCCGGCCATGATCACCTTTTGCGACGCCTCCCTTTCCCGCAACGAGGCGCGGCGTTCCAGCAGGGCCGGGTCTTTCCGGGAAAAATACCGGATGTTCGCCACCGCCACCCCGCCGAACAGGACGAGATAGAGCCAGGCCTGCCAATAGGCCAGGGTGCCGGCAGGCGCGAACAGCAGAAGGCCCATGCCGGCCAGGGTCAGGGCGGTTCGGACAAGCAGGCTTTTTTCGGTGGTCGCCATGGCTGCCTCCCGGGCGGTAACATGGCCGCCTCGCGCCGGACCGGCAAGGCCGGCCCAACTGGCGGCGCCGTGAGCATACCGGTCGGCATGGCTTTTTGAAAGACAAAAGGCCAGAAAGGCGTCAGGATTTGGACGCGTAGAGCGCCGCCACCCGGGCGGCTTGGCTGCTTGGCGCGGCGGGCTTGGGTTGCGGCTCCGGGCCAGGGGCCTCGGCCGGCTCGGCGCTCACCAATGGGGGCGCGGCCGGGGCGGGAGCCGGCCGGCAGGCCGGCGCGGGGGCGGCCAGGCGAAACGGCGAGGCAAACCTTCGGCCGCAGACCGGACAGGCCATGAGCACGCCGCCGACGTCGGCGGGAAAGCGCAGGATCTGGCCGCAGCCGGGACAGTGGCGCACGGAACCTTCGGACATCACGACCTCCGATGGCGGGAGCGGTTGCAAGAGAAGTGCCTGCCTCGGCCCGGTCGGTTACACCCCGGCGAGGAAAGACCAGACAGGGGGCGAGGCAGGGTGGAGCGGATCGAATTTGCGGATTTCGCCAGGGTGGACATGCGCGCGGGCCGCGTCCTGACGGCCGAACCCCTGCCCGGGGCCCGGGTTCCGGCCTACAGGCTGACCGTGGATTTCGGGGAGCTTGGGGTCAAGCGGTCGAGCGCCCGGATCACGGACCTCTACGGCCCGGACGATCTGGTCGGCCGGCTGGTGGTGGCGGTGGTCAATTTTCCGCCCAGGCGGATCGCCGGTTTTTTGTCCGAAGTGCTGGTCCTTGGCCTGGACGGGCCGGGCGGGGTGGTGCTGCTGGCCCCCGAACGCGAGGTGTCGCCGGGGCAGCGGGTGTACTAGGTCGTATGCTCGAAAACCGGGCATGCGACACAAGAAAAAGCATGCTCAGATCATTGATCTTTTCTTAAAAAACACGGTCGTGTTTTTTAAGGTGCGCTTCCCTCGGCCCGGGTTCCCGGCAGCCAGTCCCGCAGAAAGGCCAGGACCGCGTCGCGGGACTGCTCGATGGTCAGCCGCTCGGCATCCACCACGCATTCCGCCGTGGGGTCTTCCTCGAAGGGCGCGTCCACGCCGATCACCTGGCCCAGACCCGGAAACTGCCGGCCCGTGGTTTTGCGCAGCATGGCCTTGGCATAGAGCCCGGCCATGACCAGGCCCTCGGGCCGGGCCGCCTCCCGGGCCATGGCCGTGGCCAGGGAGCACCGGACATGGACCTCGGCGAAGTGCGGCATCAGGCTTCGCGCATAGGCCCGCATGGCCAGCTTCGGCGCCGAGGCGTCCATGAGCACCAGGGTGCGCCCTTCCCGGTAGAGCCGCGCCGCCTCTTCGGCGAAAAGCCGGTAGGCCGCCTCCCGCTCCGCCTCGCCGTAGGTCGGTTTGGGAAAATAGGTCTTGCGCCGGGCGTCGAGCTCCAGATGCAGGACATCCGGCATGGTCAAGGCCAGGGTCTTGGCCACGGCCCGGGCAATGGCGCTCTTGCCCGATCCGGGCAGGCCCGTGAACCAGAGGGCGGCCGGCACGGTCAGTCCATGTACCGGTTGAAGTTTTGGCAGTCGAACCGGTCGTCCTCGAGCACGTTGGCCAGAAACCGCAGCAGGCCCTGCCGCACGGCCGGCGGGTGGCCGGGATACCACTGGGGCGAGGCCACGACCAGGCCGCGAAACACGTAAAACGGCGCAATGACCGACAGGATCTCGTCGTCCCCGGACTCCCGCAGGTAGGTCTCCCAGAAGGTCAGGTAGAGCCGCTCGAAGTCGCCGGCCAGCCTGGGCTCGTTGTAGAGCCCGAAGAGCACGAAGTTGAGGCTCATGGTGGCCACGTCGTCGGCCGGCTCGCCCCATTCGCCCCGGCTGCGGTCCAGGACCGCGAAGTCCCTGGTCCCGCCTTTCCCCTGGATCAGGACGTTCCAGGGGTGGAAGTCGCCGTGCACTTCGCTCAGGCGGTGGACATATCCCCGCAGTTTCCAGCGCCAGTCGATGATCCTTTTTTCCAGGGCGCGGAAACGCTCGGGCGGGAACAGGTCGTAGGGGTAGGGATAGGCGTCCACCAGCCCGAAGATGCACTCGGACGCGCCGATCAGGTTGCGGATGCGCCGCAGGTACAGGTCCGGATCGTCCTTTTTCCGGCCATGGACCCGGGCCAGCCAAGCGGCGAAGGACTTGGCCATGTCCAGGTCCTTTGCCTCGAGGCCGGTCTTCTGGATCCGCTGCAGATCCAGGTAATAGTCGTAGCCCTCGGCCTTCTCGCTCAGGATGAAAAATTCCTTGGGCGCCATCACCGGCGTCAGCCGGTCGTCCTCGTCGAAATAGCCGAGCCCGAGCGGTTTGACGTGCTTTTCCATGCGTCCGCCGGCCTCGTGCTGGAACATCAGGATCGCGGCCCGGTCCCAGTAGAACTGGTGGCCGTACTTGTCGCCGCGCATGATGGACAGCACGCCGTGGCGCACCTCGCCGTCCACCTCGAAGTCCAGGCAGACCGGCTTGCCGTAGCCGAACTCCTTCATGCCCTGGCCGCCGTCGGTTCCCATGGCGCACACGCCGAGCATCCGGGCGCTGTGGCCGAACGCCTCGCGCAAATACCGCTCCACGGCCTCGGGCCGCACCACGATCGGCGTTTTCTCTTCCGTTCCCTTGCGCATGGCCGCTCCTGCCGGGGGAGGGAACCCCTTTTTGCAAAAAGGGGTTCCCTCCCCCGGACCCCCTCCTTCCCCAAAAACCTTTTAAGGGGGGTTACGGCAAGAGAATACGTGGTCGGAAACAGGGGAGCAAGAAATTAAAGGAGAGGAGGGCCCGGGAGGGAAGCAGCCCCTCCCGGACGCTGGCATCTTTCCTCACAACCGCCCGCCGGCGCACCAGGCGGCCACGGCCCGGGCCACGGCGGCGGCCGTGCGGGACTGCCGGTCGGGACCGGCCAGTTCCGCCTCTTCGGCCCGGTGGACAATGACCCCGGCTTCCAGGAGCACGGCCGGCATGGCCGCCTCGCGCAGCACGGCCAGGCCGTCGTAGCGGTAGACGCCCACCGTGTCGTCCACGAGCAGCCGGCGTTCGCCAGGGATGTCGGCGGCGTGGTGGCGGGTGAAGGCCAGTCCGGCGGCCCGCATCTCCCGGCCAAGCAGCCTGGCCAGGTCCAGGCTGGCGGCAGCCTGGGGATTTCGGCCGGAATAAAACACGGAATACCCGGCGTACCGGTCGCTGTAGCGGCGGGGCCGGCCGCCCGTGGTCCAGGGTTCCAGGAATTGCGGCTGGACCGAGTCGTGGTGGATGGAGACGAGGAGCCCGGCTTTGGCCGCGTTGGCCGCCCTGGCCCGGGCCGCGGGCGGCAGGTCGCGGCCGGCCGGGTCCAGGAGAAAGGCCCTTGAAAAGCCGGCCTCGGCCAGGGCGGCCACGACCCGTTCGGCCAGGCGGCGGTTGAAGGCGTATTCCGGGATGCCGGTGGCGCTTTCCGCTCCCGAGGCCCGGGGGCCGTGGCCGGCGTCCACGGCCACGGCCAGGGAGGCCGGCAGGCACCGGGCCGCGGCGGGCGGGACGACGGCCAGGAACACGAGCACGGCCGCGAAAAGCCAGCCACGCGCCGGGTTGCGTCGTCTGCCGCACGGCAAGCCCTGTCCGTCCCGGCTCCGGGTCATGGCGCAGGTTGCCTAGGCGAGGCGGCCTTCCAGGCGCAGGGAGTCCTTGAGCCCGGATTCCAGCAGCTCCTCGGGATTGGCCAGCAGGTGGTCGAGGAACTGGCTGGTCTGCTCCTTGAGCCATTTCTCGGTTTCCAGGGCCACGATGGCCTGTTCCAGGGCGGCCCGCTTGTCGCTCGACAGACTGGTATCCTGGGCCAGCTTGTGGCGCAGGAATTCGGTGTACAGACGGGCGCTGAAGATGGACGCCTCGGGGTCGAGGCTGACGAACAGGTGGTGCAGGTCGTTTCGGGTCCTCTCGGCGGCTATGGCGCTGGTAAACTTGAAAGGAGAAATGCCGCTGGTCAGGGCGGCCCAGAAGTAGCGGAACTTGTAATACCGGGCCCCGGTCTTGAAGGCGTGTTCCAGGTCGAGGCCGGTGCAGACGTCGGTGACGCACTCCTTGAGGGCCCGCCGGTAGGGGGACTCCACGGCCGTGAGGATGACGGCCCAGAGCATGTAGAGATTGATGAAGGTGATGATGTAGAGGCTGCCGTTTCGCAGGCTGGGGTTCACGTCGCTGGCCCAGTTCAGGAAAAGGAAAATGAAGACGAACGAGATGGCCAGATACTTTCCGGCCATGAGGAGCAGGCGCGGCTTGGAGTCCATCTTCCAGTGCAGCCGGGCCAGGATGACGATAAATACAAAAAAGATGAAGCTGTGGAGGTAGATGCTGAGGTCGAGATCGGTCGGCTGGTTGCCCATGGCATGCTCCTCACGGGTGGTTGCGGTACGGGGCCGGCGAAAAACGGGACGTCGTGGTCACGACCCGAAAAAAGCCACATTGTCCAGGAGATACACCTGGGATGGGAAAATGGCAACGGGAAGGCCGCCTTGTTCCGTCTCTCCCGTCGCCTGGGGGCGACGGCCTGTTCCCCGGCCGGTTCAGGAGCCGGAAGCCAGCTTGTCCTCCACGGAACGGATCTTGTCCTGGAGGCGGCCAGACGGTCCCTCGCGCCAATCCACGCGCATGGCCACGTGGATGCGGCGGCTGTCCTTTTGCAGTTCCTCCTTGCACCGCGTGACCACGGCCAGGACCTCGTCCCACTCTCCCTCGATGCTGGTGGACATGGGCGAGAACACGTAGGGCAGCCCGCTTTCCTTGACGATCCGCACGGCCTTGGCCACGTGGGCGGACAGGCTTTCGCCCTTGTCCAGCGGAAAGATCGAAAAATCCAGGATGGCGCTCATGTCGTCTCCTCCTTGGTTATTCCACGCGCACGGTCACGGCGTCGGTCCGGCCCTGGTCGTCGGCCACCACCAGCCGGTGCGCGCCCGGACTCGGTTGCCAGAAGAGCCGCTCGGCGGGTGTCCCCTGGGCGGCCAGCTCCCCGTCCACATACCAGGAAAGCCGGCCGCTGCCAGCCGGAACGTCGGCCGCAAGGGCGATCCGCTGGAACCAGGCCGGCGCGTCGCGGCGGTAGACGTCGGGCGTGGCCGGGCTCGGGGACCCGATGCGCTGCCGCTGGCCCTCGGGCGCGCCGCACCCCGGCTCGGGCTGGGGCGGCTCCTCGATGGGGTTGCCGACCGACCGCCACCAGGACACCAGCTCGGCCGGATGCCGGACCACGACCACCGGACGCGACTCCCGGGTTTCGAGGCAGTCGCCGGACAGGGTCCGGCCCGTGGCCGCGTCCACGAACGCCCGTTGGTGGACCGGACAGGGACCGAGCCGGGTGACGCCCGGAATGACCGTGGCCGTGACGCGGCGCAGGCAGTCCGGGCCGGGAAGCTGACGGCTTTCGGCGCAGACCTCGATCTCGCGCAGGTTGAGCCCTGGCGGCTGGGCCAGGCGGGAACCGTGGGCCTCCACGGCCCGGAAAAGCTCGAACAGGATCGGACCGGCATGGACCGCGCCGGAGATGCCCCGGACCGGCGCGCCGTCCATGTTGCCGACCCAGACCCCGATGACCCGGTCGGCGCTGTAGCCCATGGCCCAGGCGTCGCGGTGGCCGTAGGAGGTGCCGGTCTTCCAGGCCACGGCCGGCACGGCCAGGGCCCGTTCCCAGGAGGTCGGCAGGTCGGGGCGCTCCACCCGGGTCAGGATGCCGGTGACCAGGGCGGAGGCTTCGGCCGAGAAAAGCCGCGTCGCCGGACCCTCCTGGCCGGCCAGGAGCCGTGGCGGCCGGTGTTCGCCGCCGCCGGCCAGGTCGGCGTAGAGCCCGGCCAGGGACAGCAGGGTGACCTCGCCCCCGCCGAGGACCAGGGACAGGCCGTAGTGGCCGGCCGGCTGGTCCAGGGTGGTCAAGCCGCCCCGGCGCAGGAGGTCCAGGAAGGGAGAGGGGCCGACGTCGTTTAACAGCCGCACGGCCGGGACGTTCAGCGACGTGACCAGGGCCTGGTCCATGGGCACCCGTCCCCGGTAGTGGCCGTCGTAGTTTTTCGGGCTGTACCCGGCGAACCCGGTCGGGATGTCGAGCATGAGGCTCTGGGGAAAGACCAGGCCCCTGTCCAGGGCCATGGCGTAGAGAAAGGGCTTGAGGGCCGAGCCGGGCGAGCGGCGGATGGTCGCGCCGTTGATCTGGCCGAAGCGGGCGTCGCCGAAAAAATCCGTGGACCCGACCATGGCCAGGACCTCGCGGCTGCGGGCGTCCAGGACCACCGCGGCCACGGCTCCGATGCCCTGGCCGGCCAGCCAGGCCTTGCGGCCGCGCAGGATGTCGGTGGCCGCCTTTTGGACGGCAGGGTCGAGGGTGGTGTCCACCCGGGCGGCCGGTCCGGCCATCTCCCGGGCCAGTTGGCAGAATTGGGGCGCGACAAACGGCGGGTCCGTCAGCCGGACCGGCAGGGGGGCGCGCGAGGCCTCGGCCGCGGCCTCGGGCGTGACGATTCCCCGGCGGGCCATGGCGGCCAGCAACCGGTCGCGGGCGGTCTTGGCCGCCCCGGGGTGGCGCACCGGGTCGAGGCGCAGAGGCGAGCGGGGCAGGACGGTCAGAAGCGCGGCCTCGGCCAGGGACAGCCGGTCCGGGGTCTTGTTGAAATAAAACGTGCTGGCCGCGCCCACGCCCACGATGTTGCCGCCGTAGGGAGCCATGTTGCAGTACCGCTCCAGGATGGCCTCCTTGGACAGGCGGCGTTCCAGGGCCAGGGCGGCCAGGGCCTCGTCGAGCTTCGCCCCCAGGGTGCGGGCCCTGGGCCGGGCCAGGCGGGCGAGCTGCATGGTGAGGGTCGAGCCGCCGGAGACCACCCGGCCGGCGCGCAGGTTGGAGACGGCGGCCCGGACGAGGGCCAGGGGGTTGACCCCGGGGTGGTGGGCAAAGTGCCGGTCCTCGGCCGCCACGATCAGTCGCGGCAGGATAGGCGCGATGGCGGACAGGCGGACCGGAAACCGCCAGGCCTCGTCCGGGGCCAGGAACAGGCGCAGGGGCAGGCCGTTTCGGGCGGCCACCACCGTGGACGGGGCCGGGGACAGGGCGGACAGGGGAAAGGGCGGGGCGGCCGTGGCCCACAGGAGCCACAGGCCGGCGCCAAGGGCCAGCACGGCCACGACCGCCGCCACGGTCCGTGTCCGGCCGGTGGCCAGGGTTTTCAGCGCGAGGCGGCCTGTTCGCGGCATTGGCGGGAGTCGGCCAGGATTTCCAGCATGTCGAGCTGCTGGTTGACCCGGCAGGTGAATTCCTCGACCTGCACGGGTTTGACCAGGAAATCGTTGGCCCCGACCTTGAGGAATTTGACGGTCTGGCCGCCGCCTTCGGCCGACACCCCGATGATGGCCAGCCGGTCCTTGGGCCGGGTGGCCCGGACCTCTTCGACCAGGCCGAAGCCGTCGAGGTTGGGCATGTTGTAGTCGGTGATCAAAAGGCTCGCCTCGGGATGGGCGGCCAGGAGCTCCAGGGCCTGCCGGCCGTCCTCGGCGGCGTGGGCGCGGATGTTGAGGTTTTTTAAAAGCGACGTCAGGCGCAGGCGGAACAGCTTGGAGTCGTCGGCCACCACGGCCGTGACGGACTGGTTCTTGTAGAGCCGCTCGATCAGCCGCTCCATGGCCGTCATCTCGGACATGCTCTTGAGAAAATAGTCCACCACGTTGTCTTCGAGCAGTTGCTGGCGGACCTCCTCGCTAAACGAGGCGGTCATGACCACGGCCGGGATCTGGAGCGACTTGGCGATGGACACGATCCGGCCCTCCGGGTCGTCGGGCAGGTTGCGGTCCAGGATGGCCACGAAGATGCGCTCGCGCTTGGCGGTCATGGCCTCCATGGCCTCGGCCAGGCTGTGGGCCACGATGGTCGGAAAAGGGGTGGTCTGGTCGATGTGCTGGCTGATGATCTTGGCCTGGACGCGGCTGTCCTCGACGACCAGGACATGGCGGGAGTCGGGCATGTTGCCATCCTTTTTTCCGGATTTCTCCGAAAAATCATAGGGGATGGCGCGGGTCCTGGCAAGACGGGCCGCGTCCGGGCCACGGCCCGGACGCGCGGCCGGCTACCAGTGGCGGGCCATGGAGTAGGGCATCATCTCCCGGTCAAAGGTGGCGCGGTCCGTGGTCGCGACCGTGGGCGCGACATACGCCGCGCCGCCGCCGGCCAGGGCCCCCACGGTCGCGTCCATGGGCAGGGTGCGGCTGCTCATGGCCACGATGTTGTTGTTGCGGGCGTGGATGACCTCGATGTTTATCCGTACCCCGCCCGGGGTGACTACCTTGGTGCCTGCCCCCACCAGGGTGGCGGTGGCCCGGGAGGCGGCCAGGGCGCGGGTGTCGCGGGTGAGGGTGAATTCGCCCTGGCCCCGGCTGAAGATGATGTCGCCGGCCTTGCGGATCTCCTGGACGTTGTAGCCCAGAGCCACCAGGGCCGAGGACAGTTCCTGGCCGAAGAGCCGGGCCAGGGGCGAGGCCCGCTCCAGGTCGCTCAGCTCCGCCGGGGTGGTCACGACCACCCAGTACAGGCCCCGGCTCTTGCCCGGGCCGCCCATGCCCAGGCGCGGCCCGAGCTGGCGGTCGAGATCGGACGCCATGGCCATGGCCACGTCCGGGTACTGGGGCGGGGGCGGCGGGGCGGAAGCTGCGCACAGGGCCCCCATGAGCAGCGGCGCAAAGGCGAGCAGGAGCCCGAGGGGCAGGCAGCGAAGAAGAATGTTCATGCGGGTCTCCTTGTTATTTGGCCGGAGCCGGGGCGACGGCCGGGGCCGGCTCGGGCGGAAATTCCACGGGCGCGGGCTCGCGGTCCAAAGCCTTGCCCGGAGCGGGCAGGGCGGCCGGAGCCGGACCGGGTTCCGGCCCCAGGGGAAAGATCGATTCCGTGGCCGCCTCGAACCGCTGCTCCAGTTTCGGGCCCGCGGCGTTGCCGGCCGGGGCGGGCAGGGAGGCTTTCGGCTGCGGGGCCGGGCGCGGGGCGGCCCGTTTGCGCGGCGGCTTGGCCCGCCGGTGGCTGCGGGTCGGCTTGGGCGTGAACGGCTTTGCCGGCGTGTTCGGGGTCGGCGGGGCGCTCACGTCCCGGATGGGGATCTGGGTCGGCAGCGGGGCCGGCTGGCCGGCCGTGGCCGGCTCCGGCAAGACCGGAACCGCCAGCCCCAGAAAGGCGGCCAGGACGCCCATGGCCAGAAATTTTCGTCCGTGTCGCATCAAAGTCTCCCGGAGCCCGTGCGGGCTTCCTGTCCCTCGTCATCGGCCGGTTCCGGGAAATCTTTACGCCCGGTTTCCCCGCCTCCGGCCGGAAGGGGTTGCGCTGGGGCCCGGGAAATGCTTTATGAGAGCATCAGGTGTTGCTCGTTTCGTGCGTGCGGGCTTGCCCCGGCCGCGCCCGCACTCGGACGGATTCTCGGGGCGTCACAAGGAGAACAAGACATGACGAAACAGCTGGAAATCTACAAATGCGAAGTGTGCGGCAATATCGTCGAGGTTCTGCACGCCGGCGACGGGGACCTGGTCTGCTGCGGCCAGAACATGAAGCTCATGACCGAGAACACCACGGACGCGGCCCAGGAAAAGCACGTTCCCGTGATCGAGAAGACCGACAAGGGCTTCAAGGTCAAGGTCGGCTCCATGCCCCATCCCATGGAAGAGAAGCACTATATCGAGTGGATCGAACTGATCGCCGACGGCAAGACCTACCGCCAGTTCCTCAAGCCCGGGCAGGCTCCCGAGGCGGAGTTCTGCGTCGAGGCGGCGAGCGTCTCGGCCCGGGAATACTGCAACATCCACGGCCTTTGGAAAAAGGACTAGCCGTGCTGTCCAAAACCATGGAAAAGGCCATCAACGACCAGGTGCACTGGGAGCTTTATTCCGCGTACCTGTACGTGTCCATGGCCACGTATTTCGAGGACAAGGGCCTGATGGGATTCGCCAACTGGATGCATGTCCAGGACCAGGAAGAAAAATTCCACGCCCAGAAGTTCTACAACTACATTGTGGAGCGCGGCGGCCGGGTCATCCTCCAGGCCATCGAGGCCCCGCCCCACGACTGGGCCTCGCCCCTGGCCGTGTTCGAGGAGGCCCTGGCCCACGAACAGGGCGTCACGGCCCGGATCTACAGGCTGATGGATCTGGCGCTGGAGGAAAAGGACCACGGCACGGCTTCGTTTCTCAAGTGGTTCATCGACGAGCAGGTGGAGGAGGAGGCCAGCGTCGCCGACGTCATCGCCAAGCTCAAGCTCGTGGACCAGACCCCGGGCGGGGCCTTCATGCTCGACAAGGACCTGGCCGCCCGGGTCTTTGTGCCGCCGACCGCCGGAGCCTGATCCGGCATCGGCACACCCTCGGACGTACCGTCGCAAGGCCGCCCCGCCCGTCGTGGGCGGCCTTGCTTTTTGCCTCAAGGAGCGGCACGACATGGCCGAAACGACCCTCAATATCGTCATCGGCGGCGAGGCCGGCCAGGGGCTGGCCACCATCGGCGAATTCCTGGGCCGCGCCCTCGTCCGGGCCGGCTACGGCATCGTCATCACCCAGGATTACCAGTCCCGCATCCGGGGCGGCCACAACACCTTTCACATCCGCACCGGAATCCGCGTGCCGGCCGCGCCGGTCGCGACCATCGACCTGCTTGTGGCCCTGTCCGCCGAGACCGTGGACCTCCACCGGCACCAGCTCACCTCCCGGGCCCTGGTTCTGGCCGACGCCCGCACCGGCCTTTCCGGCCTGCCGGGCCTGGCCATCCCCTATGCGGACCTGTGCCCCAAGCCCCTGTACGAGAACACGGCCGCCCTCGGTGTCCTGAGTTCCCTGCTGTGTCTGGAGCCGTCCTGGATCACCGGGCTCATCAAGGAGAAATTCTCGAAAAAAGGCGACGAGGTCGTGGCCGCCAATACCGGGGTCTTCCAGGCGGCCGTGGACTGGACCGTGGCCCAGAAGGCGACGTTTGCCTGCCTGCCTCCGGCCGAGGCCCGGGAAAAGCGGCTCGTGCTCCACGGCAACGACGCCATCGCCCTGGGCGCGCTGGCCGCGGGCGTCAATTTCTGCTCCTTTTACCCCATGACCCCGGGCACCTCGGTCATCCAGACCCTGGTGGACCACGCCGACGCCATGGGGCTGGTCGCGGAACAGGCCGAGGACGAGATCGCGGCCATCAACATGGCCGTGGGCGCGGCCTACGCCGGCGCACGGTCCATCGTTTCCACGGCCGGCGGCGGCTTCGCCCTCATGGGCGAGGGCGTGAGCCTTGCCGGCATGCTCGAAACCCCGGTCACGGTGGTGGTGGCCCAGCGGCCCGGCCCGGCCACGGGCCTGCCCACCCGCACCGAACAGGGCGACCTGGACCTGGTGGTCCATGCCGGGCACGGGGAGTTTCCCCGGGCCGTGTTCGCGCCCGGCACCCTGGACCAGTGCTTCCGCCTGTCCCATCTGGCCGTGGACACGGCCGAGCGGTTCCAGTCGCCGACCTTCATCCTGACCGACCAGTTCCTGGCCGACTCCTACCGCGACGTCGCCCCCTTCGACCTGTCGTCCCTGCCCGAACCGGCCAGGCCCCTGACGCGCGTCGACGATCCACTCGGCTACGAACGCTACGCCATGACCGATTCCGGCGTCTCGCCGCGCCTTCTGCCCGGGTTCACCGAGGCCACGGTGGTGGTGGACAGCGACGAGCACACTCCGGACGGTCACATCACCGAGGACCTGGGCGTGCGGACGGCCATGCAGGACAAGCGGATGCGCAAGCTCGAAGGCCTGGCGCGGGCGGCCCTGCCGCCGGACCTCCACGGCGAGGCCGACGGCGCGACCCTGCTTGTCTGCTGGGGCACGACCCTCGGCGCGGCTCTGGAAGCGGCCGACACCCTGAACGGAAAGGGCGAGAAGGCGGCCGTGCTCCACTTTTCCCAGGTCTTTCCCCTGGTCCCGGACGCGTTTTTGCCCATCCTGGCCAGGGCCGGCCGCACGGTCATGGTGGAGGGAAACTTCTCGGGCCAGCTGGCCCGGCTGATCCGCCGCGACACGGGCTACGTCTTCGACCATTCGGTCCGGCGCTACGACGGCCTGCCGTTCACGGCGGCCTCCATTCTCGAACGGCTGTAGGAGGACGCCATGGTGACCGCAAACGACTACCCCGAGTCCGAAACCGCCTGGTGTCCCGGCTGCGGCAACTTCCCCATCCGCAAGGCCGTGGTCAAGGCCCTGGTGGCCCTGGACCTGCCGCCCCACAAGGTGGTTTTCTCCTCGGGCATCGGCCAGGCGGCCAAGGCCCCGCACTACATCCGGGTCAATGTCTATAACGGCCTGCACGGCCGGTCCCTGCCGGCGGCCACGGGCATCAAGCTGGCCAATCCCGAACTGGCCGTGTTCGCCGAGTCCGGCGACGGCTGCTCCTACGGCGAGGGCGGCAACCACTTCCTGGCCGCCATCCGCCGCAACATCGACATCACCTACCTCGTCCACAACAATCAGGTCTACGGCCTGACCAAGGGCCAGGCCAGCCCCACCACCCTCCAGGGCCAGAAGACCAAGACCCAGCCCCACGGCGCGCCGTCCGAGCCCTTCAATCCCATTGCCGTGGCCGTGACCATGGGGGCCGGGTTCGTGGCCCGGGGATTCGCCGGCGAGGTGGACCACCTGGCCGACCTGATCGTCCAGGCGGCGCGCCACCCCGGCTTTTCCCTCGTCGATATCCTCCAGCCCTGCGTGTCGTTCAACAAGATCAACACCTTCCCCTGGTACAAGGAACGGTGTTACATGCTCGGCCACGACCACGACCCAACCGATCGCCAGGCCGCCATGGAGCGGGCCCTGGAGTTCGGCGACCGCATCCCCCTCGGCGTCATCTGGAAAAGCGGCCGCCCGCCCTTCGGCCCGACCCCGGACACGCCCCTGGCCTCGCGCGAGCCGGACAGGAAGGCGCTGGCGAAGATTTTGGAGGGATACGCATAGAAGAAAAGATGCCTCCGGCGGCCGGGAGGGGGTCACCCCCTCCCGGACCCACCTGGAAGGGGGTGTGGAGAGCGGTTGCACTGGTGTCTGGCGATGGACCGGATGTCGCCCGAGACGAGCAGGAGAAGGGCCATGCAGTATGACCTGAAGTTCTTCTTGAAGGATTCCATCCGCAAGATGGTGGACTTTTCCACCACGGCCCAGAGCCTGGGCCGGGCCGCGCCGCCGCTCCAGAAGCCGTATCCCCCCGGAGCCGCCGTGGTTTCCCTGCCCCGGCCGGAAACATGGACATCCATCGGCGACGTGTCGGTCAAGGCCGCCATTGCCGCCCGCACGTCGCACCGGGCCTTCACCGCCGCGCCCCTTGACCTGGAAGAACTGGCCTTCCTGCTCTGGGCGACCCAGGGGCTGCGCAAGCCGCCGACCCCGGCGGTCGCCTACCGCACCGTGCCCTCGGCCGGCTGCCGCCACGCCCTGGAAACCTATCTGGCGGTCTTCCGTGTGGAAGGTCTGGCCCCCGGCCTCTACCGCTACCTGCCCCTGGAGCACGCCCTGGTGGAGGTCGCCCGGCCCGACGGCCTGGAAGACCGCGTATGCCAGGCCGTGTTCGACCAGCGGTTCGCGGCCCGGGCGGCGGTCACCTTCTTTTGGACCACCATTCCCGAACGCATGGAGTGGCGCTACGCGACCGCCGCCTACAAGGTCATCGCCCTGGACGCCGGGCATGTCTGCCAGAACCTGTACCTGGCCTGCGAGGCCATCGGCGCGGGCACATGCGCCATCGCCGCCTACGACCAGGAGGTCTGCGACACCCTGCTCGGCGTGGACGGCGACACGGAATTCACCCTCTACATCGCCCCGGTCGGCAAGGTCTGAGCCGTTCCCGCCGCCCCCTGGAGAAAAACCCATGAAAAAAGTGGCTCTCTTCGCCTTTCGGGGCGACCTGTCCTGCTTCGTCCACGTCCTGCTCAACGCCCTGGACTTCCGGGAAAAGGGCTACGAGGTCCAGGTGGTCATCGAAGGCGCGGCAACGACCCTCGTGGCTGAATTGGCCAAGCCCGACAACCATCTGCACGCCATTTTCGAAAAGACCAAGGGGCTCGGCCTCTTCGCCGGCGTCTGTCGGGCCTGCTCGCACCAGCTCGGCGCCCAGGAGGCGGCCGTGGCCGAAGGATTCCCGCTCCTCGACGACATGCACGGCCACCCGGGCATGGCCCGGTACATGGATGACGGGTTCACAGTGCTGGTGATGTAGGGGAGGGGACGGTGAGGATGCCTCCGGCGGCCGGGGGGCATGATGCCCCCCGGACCCCCTCGACGGGGCGCGGGAACGGGGGAAGCGGGTGGCGGGGTGGTCGTGGTCGGGAGTGCGTCGGTGTGGCCGGAATCGGCCGGCGATGCACGCCGCAGAGCCGGC
>CAZIJE010000088.1:0-15377 GCA_964539435.1 uncultured Desulfovibrio sp. | reverse complement strand
CTACACCCCCCCCCCCACACAATCCACCCTGTCGGTCCCCTCTTTGGCGGCGGCGGCGGCGGCGGCCGCCACCAACGGCACGCCCGGGTCCATCATGAACGCGGCCCTGATCGGCTCCATGCTGGCCGAGCAGGCCGCCACGGGCAGCGACACCAGTTGAGGGCAGGGGAGAATCGGGGCTCAGCCCCGAACCCCGCTGGGGGGAATCAGTCCCCCCAGACCCCCCGGATTGCGAAACGAGACCGGGCGGTCCAAACGGACCGCCCGGTCTCGTTTCGCAGGCCAGGAGGGCCCGGGAGGGGGTGACCCCCTCCCGGTGGGGCTCGGGGCAAAGCCCCGATTGTCAACTGCGCGGCAGGTCGTCGTCGTGGCGGCTGGAGCCGAGTTCGTCGGTCACGGCTTGGCGCTTGACGGCCAGGACCTGGTCCAGGCGGCTTAGGCGGTCGATGGTGCGGTAGAGGTGGCTGGAGTCGCGGACCTCGACCCGGAAAATCAATTCGGTGGTGCCGTCGATGTTGGAGTGGATGGTGCCGGAGTCGATGTTGACGCCTTCGTCGGCCAGCATCTGGGAAATCTGGCCGAGCACGCCCTTCTGGTTTTTGGCCAGGATCGACAGGCCGGCCGGATAGGGCTGCTCCTTTTCGCCCTCCCAATTGACCTGGAGCAGGCGTTCGGATTCGAGGTTCGGCACGTTGGGGCAGTTGTGGGTGTGGACCACCACGCCCCGGCCCCGGGAGATGTAGCCCACGATGGGGTCGCCGGGCACGGGGTTGCAGCACTGGGCCAGGCGCACCAGCACGTTGTCCACGCCCTTGATCCGCACCCCTTCCCCGGCCTTGCTCTTGGCCGCGGCCAGGGCGTCGGCGGCCGAGGCATCGAGCTTGAGCTGGGCCTCGCCCTCGTCCCCTTCCCTTTTCGGCAGCAGCCGGCTGATGACCTTTTTGGGGGTGATGCGGGCATACCCGACCGCCGAGAGCACGTCCTCCACGCCCGGCAACGACAGGTCCCGGGCCACGCCCAGCATGGAGCCGTCCTTGATGGCCTTCTGGATGTTGACCCCGTCCTTGCGACCCTGCTTTTCGAGCATCTCGCGGCCCAGGGCGATGGACCGGACCCGCTCCTCGGTGCGGATGAAGTGCTTGATCCGGGTGCGGGCCTTGGCGGTCTTGACGAACTTGAGCCAGTCCCGGTTGGGGTGGCGGTTTTTATCCGTGATGATCTCGACCGTGTCGCCGTTTTTGAGCGGCGTCTCCAGGGGCACCAGCCGGCCGTTGACCTTGGCCCCGGCGCAGTGCTCGCCCACGGCCGTGTGGATGAGGAAGGCCAGGTCCACGGCCGTGGCCCCCTCGGGCAGCTCCTTGACCTCGCCCTTGGGCGTGAAGACGTAGACCTCGTCCTGGAACAGGTCGAAGCGGAGGTTGGCCACGAACTCGCGCGAGTCCTTGAGCTCGCGCTGCCAGTCCATGATGCCGCGCAGCCAGGTGAACCGCTCCACGTCCTTCGGATTGAACTTGCCCTTTTCCCGCTCCTTGTACTTCCAGTGCGCGGCCACGCCCTCCTCGGCCAGCCGGTTCATCTCCACGGTGCGGATCTGGATCTCGATCCGCTCGCCGTCCGGGCCGACGACCGTGGTGTGCAGGCTCTGGTACATGTTGGCCTTGGGCATGGAGATGTAGTCCTTGAAGCGGCCCGGCACGGGCTTCCAGATGGAGTGGACCAGCCCCAGCACGGCGTAGCATTCGCGGATGGTCTCCACGATGATCCGGAAGGCGACCAGGTCGTGGACCTGGTCGATGGTCAGGCCCTGGACCCGCATCTTGTTGAACACGCTCCACAGGTGCTTGCGGCGGCCGAAGATGCGGGCCCGGATGTTGTTGGGCCCCAGCAGCTCCTTGATCCGGCCGATGACCCGCTCGATGTAGGCCTCGTCCAGGGTATGGTGCCGGTCCACGCCGGCCTTGATCTGGCTGTAGACGTCGGGCTTTAAGTACTTGAAGCTCAGGTCCTCGAGTTCGGTCTTGATCCGGTGCAGCCCCAGCCGGTTGGCCAGGGGCGCGTAGATGTCCATGGTCTCCTGGGCGATGAGCGCCTGCTTGACCGGCTTCTGGAACTCCAGGGTCCGCATGTTGTGGAGCCGGTCGGCGAGCTTGACCAGGACCACCCGGATGTCGTTGGCCATGGCCAGGATCATCTTGCGGATGTTCTCGGCCTGGGCCTCCTCCTTGGTCTCGAACGGGATCAGGCTGATCTTGGTCACCCCGTCCACGATGTCGGCCACTTCCTCGCCGAAAAGCTCCTCGATCTCGTCCACCGTGGCCTTGGTGTCCTCCACGGTGTCGTGCAGGAGCCCGGCGGCCACGCTGGCGGCGTCGAGGCGCATGTCGGCCAGGATGCCGGCCGCCTCCAGCGGGTGGGACAGGTAGGGTTCGCCGGACAGGCGGACCTGTCCGGCATGGGCCGCTGCGGAAAACACGTAGGCCTTGGTGATGAGGGCCTGCTCGGCCTCGGTCAGGTAGACGGCGGTCTTGTCCAGGATTTCGTTGATGCGGATCATGGCCGGCCCGGCCTCGTCGTCCGGGAAGAAAAATGTTCCTGAGAGGGGTGCGTCACAAAAGGCGTCTCAAAGCCTTCGACGACCAGCGGCCGCGCTACGGCTCCAGGCGGAAGGTCTGCCTGTCCCGGGGAACCCACCACTTGATGAAGTTGTAGGTGATGCCGGCCGGAGCCGCGGCCACGTTCTGGAACCGCGAGGACAGGATCGGCAGGGCGTACGGCGCGAACAGGAACAGGTACGGCTGGTCCCGGTGCAAAAGCTTCTGGAACGCGTCGTAGATCTTCTTGCGCTCGGCCTGGTCCATGGTGCGCCGGCCCCGCTCCAGCAGGGCGTCGGCCTCGGGATTTTTGTAGCCCACGAAGTTGAGCCCGCCGGGAACCGCCCGGCTGCCGTGCCAGACGTCGAAGGCGTCCGGGTCCTGGGTGATGGTCCAGCCGAGGATCAGGGCGTCGAAATTGCCCTTGTCCACGAACTCCTTGATGAAAGACGCCCACTCCACGGTGCGGATCTCGGCCTTGATGCCGATGGCCGCCAGCTGGCTCTGGATGATGGTGGCCGCCTTGACCCGCTGGTCGTTGCCCTGGTTGGTCAGGATGGTGAAGGCGAACGGCCGGTTGGCTGCGTCCTCGAGGATGCCGTCGCCGTTTCTGTCCCGCCAGCCGGCCTCGGCCAGCATGGCCTTGGCCTTGGCCGGGTCGTAGGCGTAGTCCTCGATTTCCGTGTCGTACATCCAGGTGCCGGGCTTGTAGGGGCCGATGGTCGGCAGCCCCAGGCCGAGGAGCGCGCCCTTGATGATGTCGTCCTTGTTGACGGCGTGGGCCAGGGCCTGCCGCACCCTGACGTCGGAGAAAAACGGGCTTTTGAGGTTGTAGCCCATGTAGGTGTAGGCAAAGGACAGGTATTTGAACTTGCGCCAGTCCGCGTCCCAGGCCGCCCCGCTCGTCTGGTACAGGTACTGTTGCGGGGTCAGCGCCATCATGTCGAGGCCGCCGGCTTTCAGTTCCAGGAACATGGTGGCCGTGTCCGGGATGATCCGGTAGACGACCTGGTCGAGGTAGGGCCGGCCCTCGAAATAGTCGGTGTTGACGTCAAGGACCAGGCGGCGGCCCGGCTCCCAGGCGGCCAGCTTGTACGGCCCCGCGCCCACGGGCTCCCGGGCGTACTTGGTGTTCATGAGGTCCTGCCCGTCCAGGACGTGCTTGGGCAGGATGGACCCGGCCCAGGTGACGAGCGACCGGGCGAAGGGCTCGGCGTAGCGGACCTCGAAGGAATACCTGCCCGTGACCGTGAACCGCTCGATGGCCTTGTAGTCCTCGGCGTAGGCGGTCGGGGTCTTGGGGTCGATCATGAGCTTGTAGGTGAATTCCACGTCCTCGGCCGTCAGCTCCACGCCGTCGGTCCAGCGGATGCCGGGCCGCAGCCAGAACCGGAGGAGCTTGCCGTCTTCGGCCACCTCGTAGCGCTCGGCGGCCATGCACTCGAGCTTGATGTCCTTGTCGTAGCGCAGCGGCGAGACATAGAGGAGGTCGGCCACCTCGTGGGAGGCCGAGTCCGAGGACAGGGGCGGGATCAGGTTGGACGGCTCGCCGATGGTGGCCATGACGATCCGGCCGCCGGGCACGGGTTCGCCGGTCGGGGAGGCGGTTTTTTCGGCCGCGACCGGGGTCTGGGCCCCGTTTCGACCCTTTTCCTCCGACCGGTCGTCGCCCTTGCAGCCCGAAAGCAGGAGAAACGCCAGGAACAAACCGTATATTGCCGCGCGAACCGACCGCATAGATCTCCTTTTCGCTTGCAACATCCGGCCAAATCGACGTATTGGAGCGAATGCGCAAGGCCTTGTCCCGTTATTTCCTATACGGGGCCAGCCCAAATTAAAAGTCCTTTTTCCCCGGACGCCGAGCGCGCAGGCAACGGCCGGGACAGCCCGGTCGCGGCGACGGCCAGCGCGGCGCCGCAGCCAGGACCACGACCGCAACATTTCCGTTCCAAAACGGTCTGGAATCCGCTATGTGGCTCGAATTAACGCCCCCCCGCCGCAGCGGCCCCCCTCTCCGGTCCCATCGCGCGCCGGCTGGGGCGTTTCCATGTCTTGTGAAGGAGTCGTAGGCCCATGGCCGCCGGAAACGAAAAAACAACCATCAAGTCCCTGCTGTCGGAATTCGTCCGGGAGACGGTTCCCGAATACATTCTGGACGGCTCCCACGCCATTGTGGCCGCCGACGGCATCCAGAAGCTCACCATCAACAAGCACGATACCTTCTGGGACGTGGAAGGCCAGGTCCAGGGGGACGACTTCCAGGTCTACGCCTCGGAACTTTCGGTCAATCTCAAGGAAGGAGCCATCAACTTCTTCTGCAACTGTCCGGATTCCTTTTCCGGGGTCTGCCGCCACGTCGGGGCCACGGCGCTGAAGTGCCTGCGGACCCTGGACGAAGCCGAAGGCGAGACCGCCGAAGCCGCCGCCCCGCCGCGCGGCGAATGGCGCCAGACCTTCCGGACCTATTTTTCCTCGGAGCCCGAGCCCGAACCCGGCCGCCACTACCTGATCTTCCGCTTCCACCCCGAGCCGGGCCGGCTCCAGGTCGCCTTTTTCCGGGCCAGGCAGAACAAGTCCGGCATCTCCCAGGTCCACACCGAGATCACCCTCGAGCAGATCATCAAGAACCCGGACTGGTCCGAGCTCTCCCCCACCCTGCCGGTGGTGGCCGAGATGCTCAACCACCACCTGGACTACGCCGGCCACCGGGTCGAACTGCCGCCGGGCCTGCTCGCCTGGTTTTTCTGGGCCATCGGCAAGGAATACTACCTCTACTGGCGCGACACCGAGCAGCCGGTCCGGATCGAGTCCAAGACCATGCGCCTGCAGTTGGCCCCGAAGCTGTCCGAGGACGGGCTGTCCTTCGACATCCTGCTCGGCAGCCCCGGCAAGTCCCCGTTCTCCATCCTCGGCCAGGAGGTCTATTTCTACGGCCAGATGCCGATCTGGGTCTGCTGGAAAAACGCCTTCTACCCGGTGCAGACCGGCCTGCCGCCCCAGCTCGTCTCGGACATGGTCCAGCAGCCGCCGTTCATTCCGACTTCCGACGTGTCCGAGTTCCTGGACCGGGTCTGGACCCACCTGCCCATGACGGACCTGTACGGCCAGGAAGAGTTTCTGGTCAAAATGCAGCCGTTTTTCGTGCCCGCCACCTTTGATCCCAAGATCTTCCTGGACGAGGAAGGAAGCCTGCTCACCCTGCAGATCCAGAACGTCTACCAGACCGAGCACGGCGAGATCACGGTGCCCGGCCCCAACCCGGACCTGATGACCGCCTCGTACCTGCACGCCGGCAAGTCCTACCTCATCGCCCGGGACTGCGACCACGAGCAGGCCCTGATCAACATGCTGACGGACATGCGCTTCCAGGCCCGCAACAACGCCAACTGGTTCCTGGAGACCGAAGAGGCCATCGTCTTCCTCCTCGACGCCTATCCCAAGCTGGTGGAAAAATACCGGGTCTACGGCGAGAAGAACCTGACCCGCTACAAGGTGCGCCTGTCCACCCCGGTCATCGTGGCCGAGGTCGAGTCCAAGGAAGAGGAAAAGTGGTTCAACCTGGACTTGCAAGTCCAGTACGACGACCAGCGGGTGCCCATCGAGAAGATCTGGAAGGCCTGGACCCAGGGCAAGCGCTACGTGCAGTTGAAGGACGGGTCCTACACCAGCCTGCCCGAGGCCTGGCTGGAAAAGCTGGCCCACAAGCTGCGGGCCCTGGGCTACGACACGGACAAGCCGCCCCAGACCAAGTTCAAGCAGTTCGAGGCCCCGGTCCTGGACAAGATCCTCGAGGACATGCCCGAGGCCCGGACCGACTCGTTCTGGAACAACCTGCGCCAGAAGATCCACAGCTTCCGGGAGATCATGCCGGTCAGGCCGCCCAAGGGCTTAAACGCCAGCCTGCGGCCCTACCAGGTCCAGGGGCTTTCCTACCTCAACTTCCTGCGGGAGTACGGTTTCGGCGGCATCCTGGCCGACGAGATGGGACTTGGCAAGACCGTGCAGACCCTGTCGTTTATCCAGCACAACGTGGAGCGCGGCGTCCAGGGCCCCAACCTGATCGTGGTGCCCACCTCGGTGCTGCCCAACTGGGAGCGCGAGGCGGACAAGTTCGTGCCGCACCTCAAGCAGCTGATCATCTACGGGGCCCGGCGCGAGAACATGTTCAAAAAGATCGGCGAGTCCGATCTGGTCATCACCACCTATGCCCTGCTGCGCCGCGACCTCGACGAACTGCTCAAATACGAGTTCGCCACCATCATCCTGGACGAGGCGCAAAACATCAAGAACCCGAACACCATCACGGCCCGGTCCGTGCGCCGCCTGGCCGGCAAGACGCGCCTTTGCCTGTCCGGCACGCCCATCGAGAACAACCTCTTCGAGCTGTGGTCGCTGTTCGAGTTCCTGATGCCCGGCTTTTTGGGCGGCCAGAACGCCTTCCAGCGCGGCATCGTCAAGCCGATCAAGGACGGCGACGAGGAGACGCTGGACTACCTGCGCGGCCGGGTTCGGCCGTTCATCCTGCGGCGCACCAAGTCCGAGGTGGCCAAGGACCTGCCGCCCAAGGTGGAGAACGTCTACTACTGCAACCTGCTCGACGAGCAGCTCGACCTGTACGCGGCCCTGGCCAAGAAGCTCAAGGAGCAGGTCCTGGCCACGGTGGACGAGAAGGGCATGGCCAAGTCGCAGATGTCCATCCTCGACGCCCTCTTGAAGCTGCGCCAGATCTGCTGCCACCCGAGGCTCCTCAAACTCGACCTGCCCGGGGTCAACACCAACCTGCCCTCGGGCAAGTTCGACGCCTTCAAGGACCTGATCACGGACTGCATCGAGGAAGGCCACAAGGTGCTGGTGTTTTCCCAGTTCGTGCAGATGCTCCACATCATCCGGTCCTGGATGACCATCAGCCAGACGAAATTCGCCTACCTCGACGGTTCGAGCAAGGACCGGTTCGAGCAGGTGGACCGGTTCAACGAGGACGAGTCCATCAAGGTGTTTTTGATCTCCCTCAAGGCCGGCGGCACGGGCTTAAACCTCACCAGCGCCGACTACGTCATCCACTACGACCCGTGGTGGAACCCGGCCGTGGAGAACCAGGCGACCGACCGCACCCACCGCATCGGCCAGAAGCGGCAGGTCTTTTCCTACAAGATGATCTGCCAGAACACGGTGGAGGAAAAGATCCTGAAGCTCCAGGAGCAGAAAAAGGACGTGGCCGAGGCCATCATCCCGGGCCAGGACGCGTTCAAGTCCCTGACCAGGACGGACCTGGAGTCGCTGTTCGAGGTGTAGGGGCGCAGGGGACAACGCAAGCAAACGCAAGGGGGGCCGCAAGGCCCCCTTTTTTGTTACGAACAGGGCGCGCTGGAGATTCCGCCGCCGCGTGCGCCCCCGTGTCACCCTGGGCTCGGCGTGCGGGCCCCCTGACAAAACCGCCTCAGAAGCGGTCAGGGAGGCAAAACGAACGCCTTGTCGGAGCGCGCCGTTGCGAACGGCCTGCCGTCTGTGGCATGCTGCCCCATGACCATCAAAAGAATGGACCACGTCAGCGTCGTCGTCGCAGACCTCCCGGCCGCCATCGCCTTCTTCGCCGCCTGCGGCCTGGCCCTTGAGGGCGAGATGCCGGTCGCGGGGCCCTGGGTGGACCGCCTCTGCGGGCTCGAAGGCGTCCAGGCCGACATCGCCATGATGCGGACCCCGGACGGCCACGGGCGGGTTGAGCTGACAACGTTCCGCAATCCGGCCCCGGTCGGGGCCGAGGCGGCGAACGCCCCGCCGAACGCGCTGGGCCTGCGGCAGATCATGTTCGCGGTCGACGACCTGGACGACACCGTGGCCCGCCTGCGCGCCCACGGCGCCGCGCCCGTCGGCGAGGTCGTCCGGTACGAGGACAAGTACCGGCTGTGCTACCTGCGCGGCCCAGCCGGAATCATCGTCGCCCTGGCCGACGAACTCTTCTGAAGCATTCGCCACCGTTTCGCCGCGCGCGTCGCGCCAGACGCCGCCGTTATCACCCCCCAAGCGGGGGGGCCCGGGGGAAATCATTCCCCCCGGCCGCCGGCCTCTTTCCCGACCTCAGTACCCGACCGTGAACCGTTTCCCCGTGTGCCTGGGCTCCTCCAGTTCGTCGATCATGGCCACGGCGTAGTCGGCCAGCGTGATCCGGCTCTGGCCGTCGGCGCCGACCAGGAGCGCGTCCAGGCCCAGCCGGAACCTGCCGGTCCGGTCGCCGGGCACGAGCAGGTGGGGCGGCGAGAGATAGGTCCATTCGATGTCCGGCGCGGCCATGAGCAGGTCCTTGATCAGCGCCGTGGCCTTGGCCCCGCCCTCCCACTCCTTGGGGTACTCCGGCCGGTCCATGTTGCGCAGCCCTGGCTCCACCTCCAGGGTGCCCGCGCCGCCGACGGCCAGAATCCGCCGCACCCCGGCCCGGCGCATGGCGGCCAGGATGGCCAGGGTGCCCTGGCGCTGGGCCTCCACCCGCCGGACCACGGACAGGTCCTTGGGCGGGGCGAAGGCGTGGATCACGGCCTGGCGGCCGGCGAACGCGCCGGCCAGGCCGTCGGCGTCGTTGACGTCCAGGGCGGCGGGGCGCAGCCGCGGATGCCCGGGCAGCCTGTCCGGCCGGCGGGCGACGGCCGTCACCGCGTGGCCGCGCGCCAGCGCCTCGGCCGCCAGGGCGGACCCGACATACCCCGTAGCCCCGACAATGCTGATGTCCATGGCTGCCTCCCGGCTCGCGTCTGCTCCGACGCCGCGGGAACGGCCCGGGCGACGGTTTCGGCGGACATGGTAGCACCGGAAAAGGCCCGGCCGCAAACCGGAAATCGCTTTTTCCGCAATCCTTCTCACGGAGCCGATCCTGATCCGAAAAAGGAGCGCCCGGACAGGCGGCTGTCCGGGCGCGGGCAAGGCGGGAAGCGAAGACGCGGGCGGTCAGGACAAGGCCGTTCCCACCTGGTAGATGATCACGGCCACCACGAAGGCGAAGCACAGGCCGCCGGCGACGGAGAAAAGCCCCCACTTCCAGCTGGTCTCCCTGGAGATGGCCACCACCGTGACCATGCAGGGCGTGTACAGGAGCATGAAGGCGAACACGGCCAGCACCGCCGGCATGGTCCAGGCCGGATCGGCCGCCAGGCGCTCGCTCAGGGGGTCGGCCGCCTCGGGGTCGACCTCGCCCATGGAATAGGCCGTGGCCATGGTGGAGACGAAGACCTCCTTGGCCGCGAACGCGCCAATGAGCGCGATGTTGGCCTGCCAGGGGAAACCGGCCAGGTTCGTCACCGGGGTCAGGGCCTCGCCCAGGCGGCCGGCGAAAGAGTACTTGAGCGCCGCCTCGTTCCGTTCGTCCTCGATGGATTTCCCGGCCTCCTCGGCGAGCCCGGCCAGCTCCTCCTCGCTTGCGCCCGGGTGCTCGGCCTTGACCGTCTCGGCCGCCTGCTCGATCCGGGCATCGAACTGGGCCACCGTGTCCTCGGGCAGTTCCGGGAAGGTCATGACCGCCCACATGAGGACAGACACGGCCAGGATCACGGTGCCGGCCTTCTTGATGTACTGCCAGACCCGCTCCCAGGTGTGGAGCGCCACGCCCCGCAGCGTGGGCAGGCGGTAGGGCGGGATCTCCATGACAAAGGGCGTGCTCTCGCCCCGGATCACGGTGGAGCGCAGGAGCCTGGAGACCAGGAGCACGAAGAACCAGGCGGACAGGACCACCAGGAACATGGCCCGGGTCGGGTTGTCCGGGAAAAAGGCGGCCACGAGCATGAGGTAGGCCGTGGTCTTGGCCCCGCAGACCATAAACGGCGCGGTCAGGATGGTGGCCAGGCGCTCGCGCGGGCTGCGCAGCGTCCGGGCGCTCATGACGCCCGGCACGGCGCAGCCGCCCGGAATGCCGCCGGACATGATAAGCGGCATGACCGACATGCCGTGCAGGCCGAAGACCCTGAGCACCCGGTCCATCATGTAGGCCACCCGGGCCATGTAGCCGAGGTCCTCCAGGAAGACGAGCATGAGGAACATGATCAGGATCAGCGGCGTGAAGCTCATGACCGAGCCCACGCCGCCGATGATGCCGGACACGATCAGGGACTGGAGGTGGCCCTCGGGCAGGTAGGCCGCGCCGAGGCCGGCCAGCCACTCGAAGCCGGCCTCGAGCCAGCCCTTGGGGTACTCGCCGAGGGTGAAGGTGACCAGAAACATCAGGTACAGGACCGCCAGCATGAGCAGCGGGCCGAGGAGCTTGTGGGTCACCACCTTGTCGATGGCGTCCGAGGAGTTGCGGCGCAGCTCGTCCCCGCCCGAGACCACGCCCTGCTTGAGCAGGCCGTTGATGAAGCCGTAGCGCCAGTCCGCGATGATGGCGTCCGGGGTGGTGGCGCTGTTTGCCCGGGTGGCGGCTTCGGCCTCGGCGGCCAGGGCCAGGAGCCGGTCGTGGACCGGGCCGGCCTTTTTGCCTTCGGTCATGACCTGCTCGTCGGTCTCCAGGTATTTGACGGCCACCCAGCGCGGGTCGTAGCGGCCGGCCAGAAACCCCTCATCCTCGATGATCCGGGCCATCCGGTCGAGGATCGGGTCCAGGTCCGGGCCGTAGGACAGGCGCAGGGGCTTCCAGACCCCGCCGGTGCGTTTGGCCACCTCGGCCACGGCCCGCATGAGCTCCTCGCGGCCCTGGCCGAGCCGGGCCACGCAGGGGACCACGGGCACGCCAAGGAGCGCCGACAGCCTGTCCACGTCGATGGTCAGGCCGCTGCGCCGGACCTCGTCCATCATGTTGAGCCCGACGACGATGGGCGCGCCGATCTCCAGGAGCTGCACGGCCAGGTAGAGGCTGCGCTCCAGGGCCGTGGCGTCGACCATGTTGATGACCACGTCCGGGTGCTCGTCCACGATGACGTTCCGGGCGACCAGCTCCTCCATGGAATAGGAGGTCAGGGAGTAGGTGCCGGGCAGGTCCACCAGGTGGCTCACGAAGCCGTTTTGGCGGTAGGTGCCTTCCAGGCGGTCCACGGTGATGCCGGGATAGTTGCCGACCCGGGCCGAGCCGCCGGTGATGGCGTTGAACATGGTGCTCTTGCCGCAGTTGGGCTGGCCGGAGACGGCCACGCGGATGGGCTGGGCCATGGCTACAGGGCCTCCACGGAAATGCACTCCGCCTCGCCGTTTCGCAGCGAAAGCGTGAACCCCTTCATGCGCACGGCCACCGGGTCCTGAAGCGGCGCGCGCCCCACCACCATCAACCGGGTGCCGGGCACAAGCCCCATGTCCCGGATCCGACGTCCCATCTCGCCGCAGGCCGTGACGGCCCGGATGCAGCCCTGCTGGTTGACGGCCATCTCCCGCATCGAAATCACCATGGCGAACTCCTTTCATAAAACCGCCGCGCGGCCTGTCTGGCCCGGCGATCCGTCTGTTCTTTTCAAGCGCCCCGCGCCATCCCGGCCGGCGCGACGACCCGCGCCGCAAGGACCGATTCGCAATGGAGGGCGGCGGCCATGCGGCCACGCGCGCCCACGGGGACCGCGTGGCCATCGATGTAAATGAAAGTGAATATCAGTGTCAAGACATTCCCGCGTCCCGGACGCGCATTGTCCCCGGCCCCACAAGCGGCCCGGGCCTGGGGAGGCGGGGCCGGCCCCAGGCGCCGCTTTGCCGCCCCGCCGCCCGGCCACGGGCAACAGCCCGAACCATGTGGTCCGGCACAGGGCGCATGAAAGACAAGGAAGAGGGGCGCGAGGCGCGGCGGAGGCTACACGGCCGCCAGTCCGGCGACGGCGGCGAAGGAGGCCGGCGTGGCCTGGCCGATGGCCAGCCAGTAGACCGGCAGGGTGGCCGCGGTGATGTCGGCCTGGCTCGTGGCCGAGCCGTTGTGGAAGGCGGTGTAGGCGGCCCGGGAGACCGGGTCGGCCGCGATGCCGGCGTAGACCGCGGTCCATTCCCGGGGCGTGGCCAGGGTCTGGCCGTAGGCGGCGGCGTAGTCGTATTCCAGGCCCCAGGCCGGGGTCTCGGCGCCGAGGTCCAAAACGAACGTGGCCGCGTCCGCAAGGCCGCCGGTCCTGTCGTCCAGGGTGAAGACCTGGTAGCCCGGGTTGTTGTCGTAGACCGGGGAGACGGACAGGGCGACGCGCAGGAGCCCGACCGGGGCCGAGGCCGGGTCGGCGGCGAGAAGCCGGAAGTCGTCGCGGTGGATGTGGCCGGCGAACGAGGCCTGGATGCTCCCGGCGTAGGCCACCGAAAGGCCCACGAAGGCGTTGTTGCAGGGGTCGGTCAGGTCCCCGGAATAGGCGATCTGGCCGGTTTTGGCCGCGGCGCTGGCCGTGGCGTAGGCGTCCGCCCCGGGCGGGATGTGGGTGACGACCCAGACCTTCTGGAAGTCCCGGGCCGCGTCGGCCAGTTCCGCCTGGAACCAGGCCAGCTCCAGGATTCCGGGGCCGGGGTCGGCTGTGTGCGTGGACCAGAAGACGTCGTTGACCACCAGGTATTTGACGCCGGTCGGACCGTCGGGCTCCAGGGCGTAGTACCCGCCCATGGCGAAGCTGGCGGCAAAGGCGGTCCGGTCCGCGTCGGTGTTGAAAAAGGCCTGCCCCATGACCTGGGCCGCGCCCGCCAGGTACGGGTCGCCGGGACGGCTGCCGTAGTCGCCGAGCGCGCTGTCGTTGTTGCCGATGGCCGCCAGGACCGTGGCTTCTGGAAACCGGCTGTCCACCTCGGCCACGAAAAAGGACACGGTTTTCTGGATAAAGGCGTCCAGCCCGGCCTGGCTGGCGTCGCCGGTCAGGGCGGCGTAGGTCTGGCCGAAGTCGTGGGACAGGATGTCGCCGGGATAGAGGATCAGATCCACGCCGCCGGCCCGGGCGGCCATGTCGTCCAGGGCCGAGGCAAAGAGCGCGTAGTTGGCGTCGCTGCCGTAGGCGGCGTAGCCGGTCCGGCCGGAAGACTCGAAAATCGCCTTCCACCCGGACACGTCCGTGGCCGCCAGGGCCGGGACCAGGGCCGGGTCGGCGAACGGATCGAAGTGGACGTCGGAAAAAAGGAGAACAGCCTCAGCGGGCACGGGGACCTCGGGCTGCGGCGCGGCGGTTGCGGCCGGCGCGCCCGGCAAGAAGGTTCCGAGGCGGCATGGTCAGACCAGGGGGCAGAAGGAGCCGATGGCCATGTGGGCGGCCATGGACCCGTCGGGTTCAGGCACAGCGGGGACAGGAGGACCATCCGGTTCGGCGTTCCCGCCCCAGGCCCCCTGCCGCAGCCGGTCGCGCAAGAGGCCGGCGTTGGACCGGGCGATGCCCTGGGCGGTCATCATGTCCTTGAGGCCGTGGCGCCGGGAAAACCCGAGGCGCACGTTGCCGCCGCCATCGAGGTAGACGCGGCAGCACAGCCGCTCCACCAGAATGCGTAGCGGATCCTGGCATGTATCCGTCATAACTGCCTTCGACCCCTGTTGGCGGTTTTCGAAGCAGAAGAAACGGCCGGAACCATGTCACGCATGCATATGTCAAACCTAACACCGGGGCAAATGAAAGTTTGGTCATGCGCCCGGCCGGCGCGGCGCAGCAGTCGCCAGGGCCGCCAGCAGGGCGTCGACGTCCCGGAAGGTCCGCTCGCAGGAGCACTCGACCATGCAGTTGACCAGGGAGTGAACGGTGTCGCCGGCCACCCGGAAGTCCGTGCGCAGGCCCCAGGCCGGGATGCCCTTGGCGTAGGCGTAGCCGACCTCCCAGGCCGTGCCGTCGTCCACCTGGGGGCCGTCGAGCACGGCCACGATCAGGTCGCAGGAGGCGAGCCCGGCCACGCAGCCGCGAAAGATGTGCTCCTTGGCCCCTGCCCCCATGGCGGCCAGGTCGTGGTCGGCAAAAAAGTCGCCCGGCCACAGGGCCGCAACGCCGGGCAGGGCTCCGGCCAGGTCGCGCAGGTGGGCCATGAAACGCCGTTCGGCCAGGGTAAAAAGCGGCCCCGCCAGATAGACGCGCATCGTCTGCCTCCGAAAAGGGGGTTTCGCCCCGAAACGGCGGGCGCATGGCCGAGGATAGCGCACCCCCCCGGAGCGGGCAACCCGGCCCGGCCGATTGCCGTCTTGACCGCTGGAGCCGGATGGTCTACCCATAGAACCGTCGTGATCGTTTCGATCTTCACGACCCCTTCTCGGCCGCGTCCGTTCGGGCGGGGCCGATGTCGTTGGTATTTTCCCGACAATCAACCGATCGCAAGGTATGACGATGGACAGCATCCCTATTACTGTCGAAGGCTTCAGGCGGCTCGAACGCGAACTGGAGCGGCTGAAAAAAGAACGACCGGCCGTCATTTTGGCCATCAAGGAAGCCCGGGAGGAAGGCGACCTGCGCGAAAACGCCGGCTACGAGGCCGCTCGCGAACGCCAGGGCATGCTCGAGGCCCGGATCAATTTCATCGAATCGCGCATGCCGCGCTTCAACGTCATCGACCTCTCCACCCTGGGCGGCGACCAGGTCATCTTCGGCGCCACCGTGGAGATCGAGGACGTGGACACGGGCGACGTGAAAAAATACACCTTGCTCGGCCCGGACGAGGCCGAACCGAGCAAGGGTTCCATTTCCATCCTCTCGCCGGTGGGCCAGGCCCTGCTCGGCAAGTACGAAGGCGACGAGATCGTGGTGGACGCCCCGCGCGGCAAGATCAATTACGAGATCGTGTCCATCACCTTCAACGGCGCGCCCGACCCTTCCTGATTCCCACCAGCATAAGACCGGGGCTCCGCCAAAGACCGGGGCTCCGCCCCGGACCCCGCCGGGGGGAATGATTCCCCCCGGTCCC